>NZ_CAWMSA010000068.1:138217-139182 GCF_963870205.1 Anabaena sp. CA = ATCC 33047
GATGAGGTTGTTGACTTCACTAGCTGTTGTACCGTTGAGTGCTAGACTACCACCACTGAGGGTGAGGTTGTTGACTTCACTGAGAATTGCTCCATCGACTGTAACTGTACCACTACCAGTGATGGAGATTGCCCCTTCTCCTATGAGTGAACCACCTGTAAAGTTATAGTTACCACCGCTAAAAACTAATGATGCTCCATTTTCGGCACGGAACACACCACTACTCATCCCCCCACCTTGTAAGTTGAGTGTGCCTGTTTGGACTTGAATCAAACCTGTGTTATTCAAGGCGGCACCAATAGTAGTCGTGCCTGTACTTGCGGTTTTCTTGAGGATACCGGCATTGTTGAAGATAGGGCGATTACCATACCAATGATAAAAAGAGCGATCGCTTTGAATATCAAATACACCTGTGGCGGTATTATTCCAAATCGCCCCGTTAGCCCCATATATATCTCCACCCGTCCAAGTTACTGTACCTTGAGTTTCGATGGTGCGAGTGTCGATGAATTTGGCGTTACCACTGAGGTTAGCTGTACCTTGGATGATGGTTGTGCCTGTGCCTGATTGCGTTCCCCCACTCCAGTTGAATGTACCGCCTGTTTTGACGGTTAAATTGCCTGTGCCTGTGAGTGTGCCATTGCTGAGAGTAAAGTTTTCGGTTTCGCTATCTTGAATGCCATTGAGTGATAAAGTACCGCCTGTAATAGACAGATTATTGACGGAACTCACAGTTTCATTGAAAGTCAGATTGCCGTTACTGACAGAGAGATGATTGAGATTGCTAACAGTTGCACCCGTGACAGTGACAGTTCCACTACTTACTGTGAGATTGTCTGTAGTTAAAGATCCCCCTGTGATGTTGTAAGTGCCACCACCAAATACTAATGACGCACCGCTATCAACCTCAAAAATACCGCTACTTGTACCACCACCTTGTAAGTTGAGTGTGCCTGTTTGGACTT
>NZ_CAWMSA010000069.1:0-281 GCF_963870205.1 Anabaena sp. CA = ATCC 33047
AATGTCCGCTTGGTTAGTCCTAGTCAAAATACGATTTTTAATCAAAGTGTACGTAATGATTTGCTGCCTATCATACTGAGTGAACAAGGCATCTATCAACTAATTATTAGTAGCGGTAATCAAACAGTTGGCGATTATAAATTTCAACTATTAGATTTAGCAGTCAATACTGAACCACTCCAGTTTAATACTGCTAATCCGATTACAGGTACACTCAACTCCAGATTAACTAGAAAAATCTATCGTTTTAGTGGAAATGCAGGACAACAATTATTTTTTGA
>NZ_CAWMSA010000070.1:0-21239 GCF_963870205.1 Anabaena sp. CA = ATCC 33047
CGAGAGCCATTCATCTCATCACTTCCGCTATCGCGGTAAGTGAGAGGCTTCTGTCAGTTCAAGCTAAAGTCCTCTGGTGCGGACGCTACGCGTAGCTTGCTTCCCCGGAGGGGTACACTACAAACAAAATTATAAGTCCTGGGCAGAAAAAAACCGTGGTCGCTGGTACTAAACCACGGCTATTGATGTTTTAAGTTTTTCTAGTTACGATCCACTAATCTCGGCTATTAAGGGCAATCAATAAGCGCAAAATAAAGACAAACAAGTTGATGTAAGTGAGATACATCGACAAAGCCGCAGGTAGATATTGGTCATTGCGGTATGTACGGGGCAGAATGTAAAAATCAACAACTGATGCCCCAGCAAAGAGAAATACCCCTAAACCGGAAATGGCGATTTCTAACCAAGTAGGTGTGTAAACACCAAACAAGGCAAATACGAATTGAGTCAGACAGACTACCACCAAGGCAATAATACCGAGAGAGATGGTTTTAGTCAAAGCTAGGCCATCTTCTTCTGAAAGATTAGAACCAATTTGACGGGCAACTATAAAGGTAACACCACAACCAAGGGCAGCTATACCTATACCGGGAATGCCAACGCCTGGAGTTCTTAAGGCAACGAAGACTAAACCACTGAGGGTATATCCCGACAAGAGGCTGTAGGTAGCTAAAAGCGGTAAGGCTACACTCTTTTTCCCTTTTTCGGCGACATTCTGGGCGACAAAGAACAGTATTAACTCTAGAATCACAGCACCGATGAAGGTGGGGAAGAATATTCCAGGGTTAGTGCGGATAATACCCAAACCACCGTAAGTTCCCAAGGCGGTGAGTATCAAGCCACCACCAACGTAAGGCAGGGCGTTAGCAATGACATTGGGGCCTACTAGGGCTTGAGACTGGGCGTTACGGAAAGCTTCACGAAAATTGCTGGTATTACTCATACGGCAAAACTAATTTTGAAGAATACTTCCTGATAATTCTTATTTTTACCAAGATTCATTGCTAGTAGCTAGGGAGCTAATCTGAAATCTACAGGCATTGTGATCATACATAGTTGAAAATTCTTGCTGCTTGAGCTTTACCACTTATCCAATTGTGAACTGCGGCAATCTCAAGAATACACAGATGGCAGTAGGCTGAGTCCGTATTTTTCAGCATAATTAACTAGCTATGTTGCGAACCATAAACTTTATCTAAAGAGTAGTGGTGATGATAAAAACTAAAAGGGCTAGCAACAAATAGGCCAGAAAATCCATGCGTAAAAATACGTAATCGTGGAGTAGGTCTTACAAGAAGTTCAGTAAAACGACGATGGTTTAATCAGCCTTAGCTAAGGAAAATAATTACAGATTTAAAGAGTAAATCAACTCCATTTGGTCAAACAAAGGAGTTCCACTAAAGGAATTTTCTATGGCAGCAAGTGAGTTCTCTATGCAAACTGATGGTATGGAGTTATTGCACTTATACCACCAAAATCCTTCTATTAAACTTCGTAACAAACTGGTACAATTACATACTGGTTTAGTCAGAAAAATGGCGCATAAATTTAGCCATCAATGTAATGAACCTTATGAAGATTTAGAACAGATCGGTTATTTTGGTTTAATCAGGGCAATCGAGCGTTTCGATCCCAATCAAGGATATGCTTTTAGCTCCTTTGCTGTACCATATATTCGCGGGGAGATGCTACATTTCTTGCGCGATCGCAGCACTCTATTAAAAATTCCTCGGCGTTGGCAAGAACTGTATAATGAAGGTCAGAAAGTTCGCAAAGAGTTGGTAGTGTCTTTAGGTCGTCCTCCCAAGGATGCGGAAATTGCTAAACGCCTGAAAGTCTCTTTGCAAGAGTGGCAAGAAACCAAGTTAGCCGCTCAAAACCGGATGCCTTTGAGTTTGGATGCTACCGCCGTTCATTACGTTGACTGTCAAATTACCTTGGGTGAAGCACTTCCTTGTCCCCGTTCGGCTGCTTTACAACAACAAGATGAAGAACGTCAACAACTGCAAGGGGCAATTAGTCTGTTAGAAGAAAAGCCTCGCCAAGCTGTTGAGATGGTATTCCTTAAAGAACTGTCTCGCAAGGATGCGGCTAAAAGTATCGGTACTAGCCCGATGACAGTTACACGGTATCTGCAAAAAGGTATTCAAGATTTAATTCGTTATCTGCAACCCCAAGCAGTAGCAACAGGATCATGAGATGGCTGAGTTTTGAGTCAAGAGTCAAAAGTCCACAGTTGCGAGACTCTTGACCATTGACTAATGACTCATTTATCGAGATTTTAACTCAGCGATCGCACCTCTGGTCATGGCAGCGATGGCTTGATCAGTCGCTTTTGGCAAATGATAATATTTACCTCCCGATGTTTTGGCTAATTCTTTAGCAAAACCAGTGGAGACAAATTTACTCTCAGTATCAATCACTAATAGTTGCATCCCCAAAGCGCGAACTCTACCCGCAATTTCGAGTAATTCGCCTTTGATGTCTGGTTTTTCTCCTGATTCTTGTGGTTCGCCTAAAGAACGCGATAAGGGTATATTACCCCGTCCATCGGTAATCGCTACAATCACCACTTGCCCAACATCGCCACTCATTTGGGCATTAACACCGATACGCACAGCTTGAGTTAAACCATGCGCTAGGGGTGAACCACCACCACAGGGTAATCTTTCTAAGCGGTTTCGCGCTAAAGCAATAGAACGGGTAGGTGGTAGTAATACTTCTGCTTGTTCTCCCCGGAACGGAATCAATGCTACTTGGTCACGGTTTTGATAAGCTTCTGTTAACAGTTGCATTACCGCACCTTTGGCTGACTGCATCCGGTTCAAAGCCATTGAGCCTGAAGCATCGACGACAAACACTACTAACGCCCCGGCTTTCCGTACTAGACGCTTGGAACGAATATCACCCTGTTCCACAATTACTTTTTTGTCCGGGTATCTTTCACGCCGGGCTTTTTGATAGGGTGCAGCCGACCTCAAGGTTGCATCTACGGCGATGCGCTTGACTTTACCTTTGGGTAACATCGGCTTAATGTAGCGTCCCCGGTCATCGGAAAAGATAATGCTACGACTACCAGATTTACCTTGACGTTGTGCCATTTGGGCAAAGTATAACACACTGTCATCAAGTATTACCCCTTCCGGGTCGAAAATAAATTCTTCGGGAATGCTGGGGGGTTCTTGTTCTTCTGGTTCTTCTGGTTGGTCTTGTTGATCTTCTTCCTCTTCGTCTTGTTGTTGGTCTTGTTCTGACTCGTCTTGACTTTGAGGTGGTGGTGGGGGTGGTGGGGGTGGTTGGTCTGGTGGTGGGGTTTGCACAACGGTAGCCCGTGGTACAATTACCAATTCTACAGCTCGACGTAAGTCTTCGGCGTTGACGGTTGCTCTACCATCTAAAGCCGCCGCCGCTTTGGCAACACGCACCGCAAATAATTCGGCGCGATGTCCTTGCACTCCGCCACGAATGGCTTCATCTACTAAATAACCGATTTGTTCGGGGGTGATGGTAACTTCTTTCAACCATTCCCGCGCGAGGATGATTTGGGTTTTGAGTGCATCGATATCTTCGTTGTATTGTTGAAGAAATTCTTGGGGTGATTTAGAATAGGCGATCGCTTGCTCAACTGCTTGTACTCTTTGATCTAGACCGAGAACACCGTCAGCCGACAGAGCGATCGCAATTCTATCTAATAAATGTTCTCGTAATGCCCCTTCTTCTGGGTTGTAGGTGGCAATAAACAGGGGTTTGCAAGGATGCTGGAAACTGATTCCTTCCCGTTCAATTTGGTTACGTCCTTCTGATAGGACTGTTAATAGCTGATTTGATATTTGGTCATCTAATAAATTGATTTCATCCACATACAGCACACCTCGGTTAGCGGTAGCGAGTAACCCAGGCTGAAATACTGTATCCCCTTGTTTGACGGACTGTTCTACATCTACAGAACCGAGAAGTCGGTCTTCTGTGACTCCGAGGGGTATCTGTACAAAAGGTGCGGGGATGATTTGAGTGGGGACATCTTGCATATCTTGATCAGCGTATTCGGCTGCAAGATAGTCATCCCATGCTTCTGGGTGGTTGGGATCGCAGTTACTGACTGAATCTGTCACCACTTCAATAGGTGGTAACAGGGCGTGGATAGCACGCGCCATTACAGATTTTGCCGTACCGCGACGACCTGCGATCGCTACTCCTCCCAAACCAGGATCAACTGCTGCTAACAGCAATGCTAATTTAATTGCTTCTTGACCGACTACAGCCGTCAAGGGAAAGGTGCTAATTGTGGGACTGATAGGAGGCGCAGGCATGGTTTGCAAAATAGGTAGTCTCGCCTTTTAGCATATCAATTTCTGCCACATCTTAAAATAAGGGGTAGGAGAATTAGGCTGTTGTCTTGCCGATCCAAAAAAGCTAACTAATGCGAACACGAGGTAGCTTTTTCTTCCTGCTTCATCCTGAAAGTGTCGGCACTACTCAGTCTACAGGCTTTAAGATCGGGTGGATCTCACCCTACTATTAAGTATTTAGGCTTGGTTATCACCTAAATACCTATCAATAATAGCACTGTTTATGCTCCCCTAGTCTCAAAATTGTCTAGCGAGCGGCTGGTTTTTCAGTGAATCAGTAGACATAAATCGTACTTAAATGTAAGCATTTGTTAGGTTTCGTTAGTAAAACACTAACTAGCTGTTAACCCTTGGGGGTAAAGTTTATTTGATAATCACTTGAAATGTTACAGTGAACCTTAGAGGATGTTTTAAAAGTATCTTTATTAACATCAAAGTCTCTCAGACCTAACCCCCCAGCCCCCCTTCCCTACATTCGCGCAGCGTGCCGCAAGGCAGGAAATGGGGGTTGTAGAGACGTTGCATGCAACGTCTCTACATTTGTAGGGGAGAGGTTTGGAGAGGGGTTTTTGTAGGGGCGGGTTCACAAATGAATCTGTAGGTAGACGGAATTTTCCATAAACCCGCCCCTACTTTGCACCTTGACCAGCATCCTCTTATCAAGACAGTCAAGGTAAATATGGATATCTAAATAAGCGGATTGTCTTAGCTAATCAAGTCATTTTTTTACCTAGGTTTCCCGATTTATATCTTGATTTAAAATAAAGTATTTCCAACTAAGCTTAATTATTAATATTATGGCTTATAGTGACTTTAAACTGCATGAAATTATTGATAACTTTGGTTTAGTTATTCAAGAGTCATCTGGACTATTTGCCAAGGTAGAAGAACAGGAATGCAGCGAGTTATTGTCTACCATTCTTCAGGAAAATGTTGACTTAGCCGTTGCCATAAGTTCAGAAAAAGCTCGAAGTGAAATGATTATCAGCCCAATTTTATTAGAGATTAGACGAAAATTTAATTATGGAATCAGCTTATTTTCCGGTGTAGATTTTACTGTTGATGTCCAAAGGGGATTAAATGGTTTTTGTGATTTTATTTTAAGTTTATCACCAGAACAGTTATTCGTGCGTAGCCCGGTTATTGTTTTAGTCGAAAGTAAGAACGAAAATTTACGCTCTGGGTTAGCGCAGTGTATGGCGGAAATGGTAGCAGCACAGATATTTAATCAAAGAAGTGGCAATGTGATTAAAGAAATTTATGGTGCTGTGACCATTGGGACTATTTGGCAATTCCTCAAACTAGAGAATAATATTATGAGTGTTGATTTAAGTGAGTATTATATTAAAGATATTAAGAAAATCTTGGGGATTTTGTATAGTGCGATCGCTCAAAATCAATCATAGTTTAAAGCTTGTAGTAAGGACTTTAGTCCTAATAATCATTGTTCTCAGCAATGAATTGCTAATAAAAATATTGCGTATATTTAGTTACAATTTATTTAAGCGTTACTGAAACATAATGAATAAAAAATTTAACAATTACCCCTTGACATAGCCAAGATTGTATGTCATATATTTTGCTCAATACAGCAAAAAGTCATCAGCCAAAAGCCTGAAGCGGAGGTTGGTGGTCGCATATCCAGCGATTTTCCGCTTCTATCTGAGCCTGTAGTCAATTACTTAAGTAGTTGCTGCTGTAAGTATTTAGATAAGTAATTAAATCAAAGTTTAGTTATTTATCTAGATACTTAGAGCATTAACTACTTAGGTAATTGCTTACAAGCTCAGTTAGAAGTGAAAAATCCCTGGGTTTGCGACTTCTAACCTACAATCAGTACAGCTAATTAGTAATTGTTGTACTGATTTTAAGTGCTATATAAGAGAGATTTCTGGTTGGAAATTATCTTATATAACATTTGAGGGAAGCTACATAACTGATGTTCCGATGCTGTTGCCAAACGCAAAAACAGGAACATCAAAATATGAATTCTCAGCAACGAAAAAGCAAAAAGCGTCAACTCATAGATATTTATGGTTCTTGCTGTTGGTGGTGTGGTGAATATTTACCATCTAAAAAGTTGACGTTTGAACATCTTTTTCCTAAAAGTCGTGGAGGTTCTAATGCTCTAGAAAACCTTAGACTCGCTTGTTTCTCTTGCAATAATAAACGGGGAAATAGTCTTTATCCTCCTGGCGTAAGAGTAGTTGTTTTTAAATAACCTCTGAATATAATCAGACAATTCTTTTGCCAGATGGGCATTTTGCCAACCATTCGATTTAATTAACTGTACAACAGGGAGGAACATCACAATGCACACATTTTTAAGTAGTTTTAAAAACGAAAAACTCCTACGCCAAGCACTGACACACCGTTCTTATGTGAATGAAAACCCAGGAGCAGGAGAACACAATGAACGCCTAGAATTTCTCGGTGATGCTGTGCTGAATTTTTTAAGTGGTGAATATCTTTATCGTCGTCACCCAGAAAAAGGAGAAGATGAATTAACGCGGCGACGTTCAGCATTAGTCGATGAAAAGCAACTGGCGAAATTCGCTATTGAGGTAGGCTTAGACTTAAGGATGCGATTAGGTAAAGGTGCAATTCGAGATGGTGGGTATCAAAATCCTAATTTACTTAGCAGTACATTTGAAGCTGTGATTGGTGCTTACTATTTAGATAAAAACCACGAGATTGAAAAAGTGCGCGAAATTGTTGAACCATTATTTGATTCTGTACCTGAGCAAATTGTGGTGTTTCGCTCTAATGTAGACTCAAAAAATCGCTTTCAAGAATGGGTACAGCGCAATGTTGGGACAACTCCTCCCACATACAAGACAATACAAATCGGGGGTTTGTCTCACGCGCCAGAATTTAAAGCGGAAGTTTATGTAGAAGATAAAAAGTACGGAGAAGCTACGGGAAGAAATAAGAAAGAGGCGGAAAAAGCTGCGGCTGAGGATGCTTTAGCTACATTGAAAGCTAAAGGTTTACTGTAACAGACTCAATCAGCGTCAGGTGGGCATTGCCAATAACATTATACTCAGGGTTTAAGTAACTTGCGAGCAATGCCCGCCCTACAAAAATTGCCATTTTGGACAAGTTTCATCTGTCTAAGGACGGAGATTATAGCTAGCCAAAATTCTATACAGCGATCGCCACCACCCACAACAATCCAGCAGCTAGCGATTTAGTGACAGCAACACCGCATAATCATCAGTTTTATTGATAATACACACGGAAAAACAATTTTTTAGATAATAAATAGTTATATAAATGGGATTGTTTTTACGGATTTAAGGTGTTATGGTTCTTTAGAACATTATCTATATCGAGTAAGTCAGCTTAATCCGACAAACTACAGAATGTATTGTCGGAACGGAGGAACCAATTTTTGGGGCGTATCTTGCAGAGAGTAGCAAGTTGAGAGTTAAGAGATCAAAGTTAATAACTGGGAACTCATAACTTATGACTCAATACTCTGGTGAGAGGGATATCTCTCAGTCCTAGCCCGTCAGCTAACTTCGTAAGCATTGAGAGGAGACTGAGGAGACAGCATTGTAACTAATGTTTAGTTCTCATCAGTGTCCAAGGCTGGTACTGCTCAGATTTTTGTACCTGCACTTAACTCTGTTGAGGTGCCAAATGATATTGCAATTAAATTTAGCAGCGATCGCAGCTGTTGCGAGTCAAGCCGTCTGGAAAAAGGCTAAACCTGTCATTTTGCAGGATGTCGTCTTATTACCCATAATAGGTTTTGTTGGAATTATTTTACTGTGGTGGGTGGTGGCTCTTGCTAACCATGAAGTGATGCCCACACCACTGGAAGCACTAGCTGCTAATTTAGACTACATACTGAACCCGTTTTATCAAAGAGGGCCGGGTAACTTAGGAATTGGTTGGTTGTTGATAGCCAGTTTGCGACGGGTATTGGTAGGCTTTTTGCTGGGTGCGGTAGTCGCCATACCTTTAGGGTTTTTGATTGGGATGTCTAGAACCGCCATGTTAGCACTCAATCCCATTATTCAGATTTTCAAACCAGTATCACCCTTAGCTTGGCTACCAATTGCTTTAGCTATCTTCAATTTAGCAGATCCTTCAGCTATTTTCGTCATCTTTATCACCTCCCTATGGCCGACAATTATTAATACAGCCTTGGGAGTGGCTAGCGTCCCCAAAGATTATATGAATGTAGCGCGAGTCCTGGAAATGCCTCGCTGGCGACGGATTACCAAGATTATTTGGCCTGCCACTTTGCCTTATATTTTTACAGGTTTGCGAATCAGTTTAGGAATCGCGTGGCTAGTCATAGTTGCAGTAGAAATGCTCACCGGCGGTGTTGGCATAGGCTTCTTTGTCTGGGATGAATGGAGTCGTTTAAACCTAAGTTCAGTCTTCCTCGCCGTTTTCGTGATTGGCTTAACTGGACTCATCTTAGATTTCGCCGTCGGCAAACTTCAAGAATTAGTCACCCATCGCCCCATAACTTCTAAATAACAAAATCTCACTCCTACAAAACTTGCAAGACGCACTGAAAGTTTTTGCCTTTGCGCCTACCTGCGAGAAGCCGCTTTGCGTCTTTACGTGAGCTAATTACATCATTGGACTCAACATGAGTAACTCTAACTGGACGAGACGAGATTTTATCAAAGGCATAGGAGCAACCACAGCCGGAATTACCTTATCCGCTTGTGGTATATCAGCAGACAGATCCGCTAAAGGACTGACAGAAGAAGCCTTAGCAGTACAACCAGTAGTCAGATCCCAAGACCTAGAAAAACCGGATTTAATTGTCGGATACGTTCCTGTAAATGATTGTGCGCCATTTGCGATCGCTTGGAAAAAAGGCTTCTTTCGCAAGTATGGTTTAAATGTCAAACTCAACCGTGAAGCGAGTTGGGCAACTTCCCGCGACGGTTTAATATTTGGTCGTCTAGATGCTGCACCTGTAGTCTCTGGTGCTGTCACCAACGCCCGCATTGGTGCAGAAGGCGCACGTCACGCCCCCCTGTGTGCAGCCATGACTATTCACCGTCACGGTAACGCCATGACTATGAATAAAGCAATGTGGGATTTTGGCTTACGTCCGTGGTACGAATATCAACAACAATATGGCGATCGCGCATTAGAAGCCTTCGGCAAGGATTTTCGCAGCTACTTTGACAAGCAACCACCAGAAAGCAAAGTCTGGGCAGTGGTTTTGAGTTCAGCGATTTACGAATACTTTGTCCGTTATATATCTGCTGCGGCTGGTGTCGATCCCTTAAAAGAGTTTCGTGTGATCATCGTCTCACCCCCGCAGATGGTGACAAACGTGCGGATAGGGGCAATGCAAGCATATATGGTAGCAGAACCCTGGAACACCAGAGCTATTCAAGGTAATGAAAATATTGGTTTTACCTTCGCCCAAGGTAAAGAAGTCTGGTTAGGACACCCAGATAGGTTATTAGGAGTAATGGAATCTTTCATTGACAAATATCCCAAAACCTATCGTTCTCTAGTCAAAGCTATGATAGAAGCTTGCCAGTATTGCAGCCAGCCGGAAAACCGCCAAGAAGTCGCCGAACTAATTACAGACCGTTCCTTTACAGGTGCAAGACCAAACAAGAAAGATGCAGCAATTAGCAAATTGACCGCGCCTGGAATTATCGGCAATTATAACTATGGCGGATTTGATGGCAAAGACCGCACCATCAACGCAGCAGATACCACCATTTTCTTTGACATTCCCGACAATTTACCCAAAGAATCAGGCGAACACGCCACATTTTTATGGAGATCCAATAGTATCTGGTTAATGACTCAAGCAGCCCGTTGGGGGCAGATCAAGGAATTTCCTAAAAATGCCGAACAATTAGCCGCAAAAGGCTGGAGGACAGATTTATATCGGGAGATAGCCAGCGACATGGGTCTTGAATGTCCCAAAGACGACTATAAAGTTGAACCTCCAGAAGTTTTCATCGATAAAAAAGGCTTTGATCCTAGCGATCCCGTTGGTTATTTGAATAGTTTTGCCATTAGGGCTAATGCTGCCACTCGTGTTTTCATGTCTTAAGCCATCTGCAAGTAGCTAGAGATGAGAGGCTAGTATTTCTTACACAAAATATATCTTTACGCCCACGCCCAAATTCAATTAATAGTTACGGTAATTTAGGAGCATTTGATATGAAATATACACCTTTAACAGTCAAGGCTCATCAACAAACTTTGCCTAAACCGAACTTTTTAGAAATTGAGAATTTAGTCAAGTCTTATGCAACACCAGATCAAGGTAATTTTGTCGTTCTTGATGGTGTGGATTTAACTATCGGTGAAAATGAATTTATTTCCATAATCGGGCATTCTGGTTGTGGTAAGTCAACTTTATTAAAAATTGTTGCCGGTTTAGAAACAGCTACTTCTGGCTCAGTACGGCTTGACGGTAAAGAAATCCGTAAGCCTGGTGCTGAAAGAATGATGATCTTCCAGAATTACTCACTGTTACCGTGGTTAACAGTTCGAGACAATATTCGTCTGGCAGTAGATGAGGTGTTAAAAAATGCTAATCGGGCTGAAAAAATTAGCATTGTGAACGAACACTTGGCAATGGTAAACTTAACGGCGGCAGCAGATAAATATCCTGATGAAATTTCTGGAGGTATGAAACAAAGGGTAGGCATTGCTAGAGCCTTAGCAATTCGCCCCAAAATGTTGCTGATGGATGAACCTTTTGGCGCATTAGATGCGTTAACCAGAGGTAAATTGCAACGGCAAGTCTTAGATATTTGGGAAAATCATCGACAAGCAGTCATGATGATTACTCACGATGTTGATGAAGCTATTTATATGTCTGATCGCATCGTATTAATGACTAATGGCCCAGCAGCTACGATAGGTGAAATATTAGAAGTGTCCTTTCCCCATCCACGGGATAGAGTTGCAATGCGAAACACCAAAGAATATTTTGAAATTCGCAACCACGCCCTCAATTTCCTCGACAGATATTTTACTCACGAAGAGTAAATTAGTTTATTCTTTGTTTATTGGGTAGCCTAATTCAAATTCATCAACACTGAATTTGAAGCGGAGGAACCAAGTACATGGGGCTAATCTATTAGAGAGACACCTTCCAGTCTTAGCCCGTCAGCTAACTTCGTAGGCAATGGAAGGAACCCCCAAAACTTTGGCTGTTAATACCAGTTGTTATTGGGGTTTCCTTACGGATATGCCTCTATGGCTATTCGTTTCTACCCGGCTTCTCGTTGATTTGTTCGTTAGGTTTAGGAGAAGTTAAAGCTGTGAATATCAAGCCAATGCTAGCGCGCTTGCAAAGTGCTATGGGACGTAATGATTTAACTCAATACATGGTATTGTTACCAGACCCCAAAAAAGTTTTCACTCAAAAACATAAATCCAAAAAATCAATCAACTTCATCGTTGGTTATGATGCTTCTCCTGAAAGTCACACTGCATTGGATATAGCTTTTTGGATGGCGCATCAAACAAGATTAGCGACAAATAAACAAGTCACAGTGCAAGCTGTTTATGTAGTAGAAGAAAATTATTACAGTGGAGATTCTAATCTGTTGAGGTTTGGCAAAAGACAACCAGTATTAGACTGTGCCATCATTGCCAATACAAAGTCTAACACCTCTGTTTTAACTCAACCAAAACAGCAGCCAGTTACACCATTACTAGCACAAGGAAACATCAAAACCCTCCAAGAAGCAGATAGAATTCTTTGGCAAGCGCGGAGTCTAGCTGAAGAATGGCAAGATGGTTTTAAATCTCATTTGCGATTTGGTCAAATTTCTACAGAACTGAAGAAAGTTGTGGAAGCTGAAGCGGCTGAACTGCTATTTTTAGGCTGTAAATCTGTTTATCATCCGTTAATTAAAACATTGGGTTCTAATTTTCCTAGTGCTGTTTTAGGCATTCCCCATTGCGTAGATGATTAATTGGCAAAATTGGGTGTCAGGACTAAAGTCCTGACGACAAACTTGAGTATAAAAATCCCCCTAACTCTGGCAATCATAGAGTAGGGGATTTTCGTATGTTTCAGAGGGAAGAAAAAAATTTGCATCTTTGAGCTTTTTGTGAAAGTGAGTTACTTTCACAAATAAGGCAAATTTAAGCTTAGTAACCGATGAAGTGTAATACATCACGCAGGACGCTGTAACCTGCTAAATCCCACAGTAAATATGCTAGAAAACCAATCATTGCCAAGCGACCATTCCAGAGTTCGGCTTGAGGATTCCAGCCAAAGATAAAAGCGTTACGATCTATGCCATTGTAAGCATTAGCAACTGGTGGTAAGTCTGTGGAAGGACGAGTTTCCATTTTTTCCTCCTAATATTAATCTAGCTTGAAAATAGTGTGTAGGGAATAGGGGAATCAACCATTTTCATGTATGATTGTCGGTTTTTCCCATGACTCTCTGATGGGAAAAGCTGAATTTTAGTATCCAATTAAATGCAACACATCACGCAGGACGCTATAGCCTGCTAAATCCCAGAGTAAATAAGCCAAGAAACCAATCATGGCAAAACGGCCATTCCAGATTTCTGCTTGCGGAGTAAAACCAAACAGAAAAGCATTGCGATCGCGCCCATTATATTCTGTAGCGATTGTTGGTAGATCGGTGGAAGAACGAGTTTCCATTTTTTTGTCCTACATATTTCGTTACTTAACTTAAATTTAGCTATTTAATAGTAAATTGCTTTCTGTCGGTAGATACAATATCTAGGCACTTCTTAGGGACGATTGCCGCCCAGGTTTTAGTATCGTCAAATCCACCTTGAGGGGGTGATAAAAATGGTAATTGTAAATAAATGTAAATTTTTGCAAGTTATCTCTTGTTAACAATACAATTTAAGAAAATCAAATAAACTCAGAGTATTATTAAAAACAGAAGCTCACAATCCCCAATTTACAAGCACTACACCCAGTATTTTGTCAAAATTAACAGGATAAACTACGCTAGGAAAAATCAAAAATTCTATCTAGCGTAGGATATAGTTTACAACTTAAGAGAGAGGATTTTATAGTCTAAATTCTCGGATTCTGAGAGTAAGAACCTTGAGTTATTGCCATAGATACATAGCCAAACTACAGTTGTTGCTTACAAAATTCTGAAGGCCTCAAAGTTTAGAATGACTAGCACAAGGAAATACAATGTTTCAAAGTACAGAAATCACACTGGCACTTGATCAGCCTGTATGGTGGCTGGCACAAGTTCCAGTTACTACCCCCAGCGTCACACCAGCACAAGCATCGGTCATTACATCTGGGCCGCGCTTTTTTGTAGCTTTACTGTCTGGTGTGATTTTAGCTTTTGCCTTTCAGTTAGTATTAACCAATCTCTCTGTTGCCGCCGGTATTTCCTATTTGGGTCGTCCGTCTGATTCAGGTATGGAAGAAACTGGAAGTTTCGGCGGTACGGTTCGCAAAATCGGGACGGCGATGGGTATCTGGACATTAGTCACCGTCACCATCGCTCTGTTAATTGCTTGTTTTCTGGCAGTAAAATTAAGTCTGCTAGTATTAGACCCCAGACTGGGAGCAATTCTCGGCTTAGTAATTTGGGGTGCATACTTTTTGTTATTGGTTTGGGTGAGTTCCACCACCGTCGGTTCCCTGATTGGGTCTGTTGTTCATTCGGCTACCTCTGGCTTACGCGCAATTATGGGGACAGCTTCCGCCGCTTTGGGTGCGAAAGCCGTTAATCAACAGGTTGTATCCACAGCCGAAGCAGCAGCCTCCGCCGTGCGTCGAGAATTAGGTAGCGCGATTGACCCCATTAGTATCCGGGAAAACATAGAAGATTATATTGAAAAGCTGCGTCCACCAGAACTAGATATTTCGCATATTCGCAGTCAATTTGAAAGCATATTGAGTGACCCTAAACTCAGAGAAATTGCCGGCAGTCCTGACCTGCGTCATATCGACCGCCAAAAGTTTGTGGATTTAGTCAGCAGTCGCACCGACCTGTCTAGGCGAGATGTGAATCGCATAGCCGACACATTATATAGTGTTTGGCAACAATTCATGGGTCGGACTCAACCCATGCAAGATAGCTTACAAGAGTTAGTTAGTTATCTGAAATCACTGCCACCAGGACAAACCAAAACCGATGAACTCAACGCCAAATTAGATCGGTTAATGGCGCAAATGCCTACTTCTCAAGACACGCAGCAAAAAGCCGCCCCAGGGCCGATTCAGAGTACAGTTCAGCAAGCAATATCTGCCTTAACTGGTCTAGTTTTGGGACGGGCTGATTTATCCGATTTAGATGTGGAAAAAATCTGGCAAGCTCTGACGACAGCTAGAGATAAAGCCACAGAACAAGCGGATAAATTAGGATTACCCACACCATCCCAACCTTACAGTCCGATTCGGGCTGATATAGAAAATTACTTACTCAATACCTATGCTTGGCAATTGAGTCAGGAAAGAATTGCCCAAGAATTTCGGGATGTGATCTATGACCCAGCCGCCGATCCTGGGACGGTGCGACGGGAACTAGAGCGAATTTCCCGGAGTGATTTTGTGAATATCCTGCAAAGCCGGGGACTACTCACCCAAGCCCAAATTCAGCGCATTGCTGACCGATTAGAAGCGGTGCGTCAGGAAGTGATAGTGATGGTGACGGCTGAGGAAGAAAGAGAGATATCCCAAGACTTACAACGGCGAATTAATAGTTATTTGCTGGTGACAGCTAAGGCTGATTTTACTCCAGAAGCGATTGAACGGGATTTCAAAGCGATACTGGAAGACCCGGACGCAGATTATGAAACTATGTCCCGGCGATTGGCGATAGTTGAGCGTCCAGCCATGCGGGAGATGTTGTTAGAACGCAATGATATTCAGCCCTACGAAGCCGAAGCCATTGCCAATGACTTAGAAAAACAACGCGATCGCGTGTTAGTAGAATCAAAAGGATTGACAGAACAGGCAAAATATCAAGCCGAAACTCTGTGGTTAAATGTCGAGTCATATCTGCGTAACACAGGTAAAGCTGAGTTAAACCCTGATGCTATCCGGGCTGACTTGAAACGGTTGTTAGAAGACCCCCAAGCGGGAATGGCTGCAATTCGGGCGCGTTTGTCGCGCTTTGACCGGGATACTTTGGTGAAGTTGCTCAGTCAACGCCAAGATTTAACGGAAGAACAGGCTGATCAAATTCTGCATACTGTAGAAGAATCTTGGCACAGCATCCGCCATACACCGCAAGCAGTAGCAGATAAAGCTAAGGAGCAATATGATTCTGTAACTGCGACTATTGCCGATTATTTGCGGAGAACTGGCAAAGAAGAACTCAACCCCGAAGGAATTCAACGGGATTTAAATAGACTGTTTGAAAATCCGCAACAGGGAATTGTGGTGTTGCGGCGGCGGTTGTCTCAAATCGACCGGGATACCTTGGTAAAATTGCTCAGTCAACGCCGTGACTTAAGCGAAGAACAAGTTAATCAAGTGATTGACTCTGTACAAACTTCTATCCGTAACATTGTCCGCGCACCTCGTCGTTTAGCTACCCGCACTCAGCAAAGAGTAGAAACTTTCCAAGCTTATTTGGAAGAGTATCTACGACAAACTGGCAAGGAAGAATTGCACCCAGAAGGCATCAAGCGCGATGTGCAACTGTTACTCCATGATCCGAGGGTGGGGATGGAAAGTTTGAGCGATCGCCTGGCACATTTTGACCGTTCGACAATTATCGCTTTGCTGAAGATTCGGGAAGACATTACTGATGATGAAGCTGCCAGCATAGCTGATAATATTATTGGAGTTAGGGATCAATTTGTCGAACAAGTGCGGGGTATTCAACGACGTTTCCAAGATGTGATTGATGGGATTTTTGAGCGCATTCGCCACTATCTCAACTCCTTGGAGCGTCCAGAGTTGAATTATGACAGTATTAAACATGATGTGCGGACATTGTTTGAAGACCCACAAGCAGGGTTTGAAGCATTACGCGATCGCCTCTCATCTTTTAACCGGGATACCCTAGTAGCCATTATGAGTTCCCGTGAGGATATCTCTGAGGCAGATGTTAACCGCGTGATTGACCAAATTGAACGGGCGCGTCTCACCGTTCTGCAACGTGCCGAACGCCTACAACAGCAAATGCAATACCGCTTAGAAGAAGTCAAACATCAAGCCCAACGGCAAGCGGAAGAAACCCGCAAAGCCGCAGCCTCAGCCGCTTGGTGGTTGTTTGCCACAGCGTTAGTTTCTGGGATTTTCGCCGCATTAGGAGGAGCGATCGCTGTAGTGCTGGTGTAGGTTAACAAGTTGTCTCCGCTTAATTTAAGCCTCCCAAATCGGGGGGCTTTTTCATCTGTGCAGTAGGATAGGCGATAGTGGCGGCAAGTGGACATCATAACAAGTGATGAAACCATTTCAGGGGTACTTTGAGTGTTTTCCCCCCTTTTTAAGGGGGGCTAGGGGGGATCTCACATCTTGCACCAGCTGCTTTATTGCGATTACAGGGCGGCGATGCACTCCTCAAAATTCGCTCAAACCCTTATTTTTACGTTGTAAGCTGTGCATCGCCCTACGGTTATTGAGAATGGTGCAAGTTGTGTGGGATCTGAATAAGATTTGATACTTAAAAGACATTCTCTAAGATTGTATATTATCTTTTTGAGATGATTCTAAAACGCCACTACGAATCATTAGCTGAGGCCAAATTAACAGAAAAAAGCCCATCCACACTAATACAGGCACAGAAATCAACACTGTTAACCAAATGGTGTGAAATATTAACCAGCTACTACTAATAATAGTGATTCCTGTCAGTAAAATTGACCAAGGTTGACACCACCAAGGTTTATATTTCCAGGGATTCAGAGGCTGTTGTTCAGACATAATGTTATTTTAAATAGAAATCAGATACGGCATATTACGTAAAGTACATCAGGGCGGGCAGGATGCCCAACGCCACTTGCTACAAGTCGGCACAGCCGCCCAACGCAGTGGCTCCCCCACAAGATTTATGATATTAAATGTGTACTTCGTTTAGTTGCAAAGTGCTGTATGTGATGTTGTATTAGCGTCTGCGCCTAATTTGCGATCGCCACTCTTCCAAAGCAACATACTTGTTTTCTATAATATCTAGAGCCTCAATCACACCAGTGGAACTAGAGACGCGAAACCAATAAATGGTGTAATTGTAATTGTTCGGATCATCTTCAAAAATCCGTACTGTGTAGTAAGGCTGAGTAGGAGTAGGAACGCTGTCTACAATGGCTGAAACTTTAATCTTTCCTTGAGATAAGCGTTGAATTTCTCTGGCTTTTCTTTGTACTAGGGGTAGTTTCCAAACTAAGTTAAGTGCTGTTTTTTGATCAATTTTTGGAGTAGTTTGAGCAACTGCGACGAGGGTATTTGTTTCTAGTGCAGCTAATTGTTGAAGCGCAGATTGCTGCTTTTGAGTTTTGCGACTATCAAGTTGAGCGATCGCTGTATCTCCTACCACTCCTATTAACACAACAGTCATGAGAGGATAGTGAATGATTTGTTTCATGTAGCTTTCTTTCAAGATTGTTATGACACTTATACGTAGGTTGAAAGACATGAGAACATTTTACATATATTTACAACTTATTACAAATCTTGCTCATTTGTAGGGTGTTTTAGCGGAGAGTACAGCACTGTATCATGGTGGTGTGATGGGCTGGACAGTCAGCCCAGGGGGGTACTTACGGCTAATTGCAACTGTCGCCAATGCTCAAATCAACATGTAGCCGTAATCCTGTTTACTTCTGCACAACTTCACGGACTAAGGCGGCTAACTGATCAGCACTATCGGGAACTGCGATCGCCTGGGCATTTTCCGCCATTTTGCTTAATTCGTTTGGTGATTGCAACAAATGTAAAACTTGAGTTTGCAATAACTCGGCTGTGAGTTGAGATTGTTTAAAACTTAAACCTGCACCTGCTTTAGTAAACACCTCGGCATTATAAGCTTGATGGTCTTCTGCGGCGAAGGGATAAGGAATTAAAATGGCTGGTGTACCGCACACAGCTAATTCTGTTAAACTGCCAGCACCAGCACGACTGATAGCTAAACTAGCACGTTGCAGCAGTGCCGCCATATTGTCATAAAAAGGTAATTCTATATATTGGGGATGCTGTAAACTGCCCACATCGGGGTCGCGATCGCCTGTTAAATGTACAATATAAGCACCAGCATCAAACCAAGCAGGTGCAGACTCGCGGACTAATTTATTCACCGCTACCGCACCTTGGCTACCACCAAACACCACAATTAAGGGAACATTCTCAGGAATAGCTAAATCTAGTTTGACATTACTTGCGGCATTGAGGAACTGGGAACGGACAGGAGTACCTACACAGACATTTTTGGAACGAGGTAAATATTGAGTAGCGGCATCAAATCCCAAAGCTACCATACTACACCAAGGGCCAAAAAACCGAGTTACCTTACCCGGTAAAGCGTTAGATTCGTGGAAAACTACAGGTAAACCCAAAGAACGCGCCGCAATCACAGCAGGCCCAGCAATATAACCTCCTGTGGTAAAAACTCCTTGAAAATTACCCTGTTGGAGAAGTCGCCGCACCTGAAAAATTGCACCAATGAGTTTACTTAATGTCAGTAAAGAACCAATACTTAACCCTTGCTGAAATCCTTCAACTGCAATAGTATGCAAAGGATACTCTTGAGGGACAAGTTGAGTTTCTAGCCGATTGGGGACACCTAGCCATTCAATCTTATATTCTGGTAGTTGCTGCGCCAATGCGATCGCGGGGAACAAGTGTCCACCAGTCCCACTGGCAGCTATTAATAATTTTATGGGTACGTTTGCCATTCAAACTCTACCGTTTAGCACCTAGCTTCATTAAGATAAAACAATTTCCTGACCTTCTGTACACCAATCAGTAAAGTATTACCTATGACTAAGATGATTTTCTCGTCCATGAACCGCCAAAAACGCCTCTCTGCCAGCCTTTGGCTAATGTTATGTATATTCTCATTTGGTGTAGTGCATCCTTGGCAACCTGCGCCAGCTGTGGAAATCGCTCAACGCAGTAACGCCGAAAACGCCCCCACCGCCCTGAAAAATTTATTAACACAAATTGATAACGCAGCTAGTAAAGGTGATGTCAAAGGCGTATTGCAGTTTTACAGTCCTAATTTCACCCACGGAGATGGACTAACACGCCAAACAATGGAAAAGGCTTTAACGAAATTCTGGAAAAACTATCCCCAATTACGCTACAACACACAACTACAATCTTGGAAAACAGAAGGTAATACGATTATTGCGGAGACAATAACTAATATTACTGGCTTACCCTCGTCAAATCCTCGTAATATAGCTATTAATGCCACGATTAAATCCCGTCAGCGCATTGTTAATGGTAAAATCACTCGCCAAGATATTCTCTCAGAACGTACCACACTCACATCTGGTAGAAAGCCGCCCCAAATTGATGTCAAATTACCACAACAGGTGAGAGTTGGTCAGCAGTATAATTTTGATGCCATAGTCCAAGAACCCCTGGGTGATGACTTACTGCTGGGAACAGCCACAGAAGAACCAATTAAAGCCAATAGATATTTTAACCCTGCATCCGTCGATTTAACACCACTCTCATCTGGTGGTATCTTTAAAGTTGGCCGCGCCCCATCTACCCCCGGTAATCACTGGGTTTCTGCTGTAGTCGTCCGGGGTGATGGCATGACAGTTGTAACTCAGCGTCTGCAAGTAGTGAGGAAGTAGAAAGTAGGGGAGTAGGGGAGTAGGGGAGATGAGGGAGATGAGGGAGATGAGGGAGATGAGGAAGAATAACTAATAACTAATAACTAATAACTAATGACTAATAACTAATGACTAATGACTAATGACTAATAACTAATGACTAATGACTAATGACTAATCTCAAAAATCAGATTGTTTTAATTACTGGTGCTAGTAGTGGTATTGGTGCGGCTTGCGCTAAAATCTTTGCTGATGCGGGTGCAAAACTGATTTTAGCAGCACGGCGACTGGAAAAATTACAGCAGCTTGTGGAAACTCTGCCTGTAACATCTGAGCAAATTCATTTGTTACAGTTAGATGTGCGCGATCGCCTGGCTGTAGAATCTGCTATATCTACCCTACCCCCAGCATGGTCAAATATTGATATCCTGATTAACAATGCTGGGTTAAGTCGCGGTTTAGATAAGTTACATGAAGGCGACTTTCAAGACTGGGAAGAAATGATTGATACTAATATTAAGGGTTTGCTTTATCTCACCCGTTATGTTGTCCCCGGTATGGTTAGCCGTGGGCGTGGTCATGTGGTTAATATTGGGTCAATTGCTGGACATCAAACTTATCCCGGTGGTAATGTCTACTGTTCCACAAAAGCAGCTGTCAAAGCAATTTCTGAAGGTTTAAAACAAGACTTATTAGGTACTCCCATCCGGGTAACTTCCGTTGATCCTGGTATGGTGGAGACAGAGTTTAGCAATGTGCGTTTTCACGGTGATAGGGAACGCGCTAACAAAGTTTATCAAGGATTAACGCCTCTAACAGCCGATGATGTGGCGGATGTAGTGTTTTTCTGCACCACGCGATCGCCCCACGTTAATATTAATGAAATCATCCTCATGCCCGTTGATCAAGCAAGTGCTACCCTAGTTCATCGACAAATCTAAACCCCACTTCCAACCTTTTCCTGACAAATGTAGAGACGTTTCATGAAACGTCTCTAGTGATATCTTGCACCATTCTCAATCAGCGTCAGGTGGGCATTGCTTGCCAGTTCCTAAGACTCTTAGTTTTACGTTGTTGGCAATGCCCACCCTACAAAAATGCTCATCAAGTAAGTGAAGTACCTACACTTCTGCAAGCAGTAAGTGTAGGCTTCCTGTCTCATTTGCCACTGCTCTGTTAG
>NZ_CAWMSA010000071.1:0-22447 GCF_963870205.1 Anabaena sp. CA = ATCC 33047
CTGTTAGAGACAATTGTTCAGGAAACATCAGAACTGGATTTAGCTGAGAGTTTCTTAGGCATAGAAGCTGAATTAACTCCAACTACAGCACAATCAGAGTTTGATGAACTGGAATTAATGCTGGAAAGTCCTGAAAATTCAGACTACGCCAGCTTAGAACTGTCAGAGGAAGCGGCACCTTTAGAGGAGAAGACTACATCAGAAATTACAGAAGTTGTTAACTCAGAAAGCGTTGCATTAGATGAGTTTGCTGATTTAGAGGCATTACTAGAAGTAGATACAGCATCTAGTAATAGTGTTCATTCTATACCAGAAGATGATTTTGCAGCATTAGAAGCATTGTTGGGTGACGACAATGCACAGACAACAATTAATGAGCAGCCACAAGCTACAATTTTGCCAGCTTTCCCTCAATCTGTACCAGCTACTACTAGCAATAATATTGCATCACCAGATTTAGAAGATGAATTTAGTGATTTAGAAAAACTGCTAGCGGAAGCTGATCAAACCATATCCCAATCAACACCAGTAAAACAAAGTGTAGGCAGAACCCCGCGTATTTCTACTCGTCGTCAGGCGAAATTTGAAGAAACGATGAAAGTCCCAGTTAAGCAACTGGACGATATGAGTAATTTAGTCGGGGAATTGGTGGTAAATCGCAATACTTTAGAACAGGATCATGAAAGATTGCGACAGTCTCTAGATAACTTATTAATTCAGGTGCAACAGCTCTCAGATGTGGGAGCGAGAATGCAAGAATTGTATGAGCGATCGCTATTAGAAGCGTCGTTGTTGGCTAGCCGCAAACATAGAGAAATTCCCATTCCTATGTCAGATTCCCATGCGGATAGGGGTTTTAGTGCTTTAGAAATGGATCGCTTTACTCCCTTCCATACACTCTCCCAGGAAATGATTGAATTAATTGTGAGAGTACGGGAGTCGGCTAGTGATATTGATTTTGTCACAGAAGAAACCGAGCGGGTAGCAAGACAGTTTCGGCAGGTAACAACTCAACTGCAAGAAGGACTAACACGCGCTCGCATGGTACCATTCTCTCAAACCATTGATCGCTTGCGCCGGGGTGTACGTGATAATGCCATCAAGTACGGTAAACAAGTAGAGTTGATGATTGAAGGTGGTGACACTTTAATCGACAAGATGATTTTAGATCATCTCACCGATCCATTGACGCACATGCTCAACAATGCGATCGCTCACGGCATAGAAACACCAGATATCCGCCAAGCTGCTGGGAAACAACCCGTAGGCATGATTACTATCCGCGCTTTCCACCAAGGAAACCAAACGGTGATTTCTGTTGGTGATGACGGTGCTGGTATCGATACAGAAAGAATTAAAGCCTTAGCAGTTAAACGGGAAATCATTACATCACAGCAAGCAAAAACTATTTCCCGGCTGGAAATTTATGACTTACTATTCCAAGCTGGGTTTAGCACTAAAGACGAAGCTGATGAAATTTCTGGCCGTGGTGTGGGGATGGATGTGGTACGCTCGGCAATTAGCGAAATTCGCGGTACTGTCAACACTGATTCTATTGTCGGTAGAGGAACCACCTTCACAATTCGATTACCGCTTACCTTAAGTATTTGTAAGGCTCTGTGTTGCGTCTCCGATAAAGCCAGGATTGCTTTCTCGATGGATGGTGTTGAGGATACCTTAGATATCCCCATCAAAAATATCCAAAACAATCCCGATGGACAATCATTTATTGCTTGGCGCGATACTGTTTTACCATTCCGTCCCCTCAAGGAACTCTTAACTTTCAATCGCCAACTGAGTCGCGGTAATGTTTACGGCGGTAACAGGGATGATGATATGCTTTCCGTGATCGTCGTGCGCTCTGGAAATACGCTGCTGGCTCTCCAGGTTGATCAAGTTTTAAGCGAGCAGGAAATTGTGATTAAGCAATTTGAAGGGCCTGCACCGAAACCCATCGGTGTAGCGGGTGCGACAGTGTTGGGTGATGGTCGCATCATGCCTATTGCTGATGTGCTAGAACTGATCGACATCTTCCAAGGACGGATGTCTAAACATAGTGGTAGCACTCCTTGGCAACAATCGACTCCGCCTACTGTCGCAGAAACCCCGGCTGAGAAAATTGATCCGACTGTACTGATTGTTGATGACTCGATTACAGTCCGAGAATTGCTGTCTCTCACCTTTAACAAAGCTGGGTATCGTGTGGAACAGGCGCGGGATGGTCAGGAAGCTTGGGATAAACTCCGCTCCGGGTTGCCTTGCGATATTGTCTTCTGTGACATTGAAATGCCGCGTTGCGACGGTCTAGAGTTGCTTTCACGCATTCAGAAAGACCCCCATCTCAATCATTTACCAATTGCCATGCTCACCTCCAGGGGTGCGGATAAACACAGACAAATGGCAATTCAACTAGGTGCTAGTGGCTACTTCACTAAACCATACTTAGAAGAGGCTCTACTAGAGGCCGCAGTGCGGATGCTGAAAGGCGAAAAACTGCTTCATAGTGGTAGCAATGCTTAGTTAATCAGGAAGGGAACGGGGAACAGGGAATAGGGAACAGGGAACGGGGAACAGGTTTGAAAGTCTCTTAGCATCAAGCTTTGTTCATAAAATTTGTACTTCATTTACCCCAAATTTGCTGTATGTACAATATCAATCAAAAGAATTGACAGCAAAAACTCAACTAGCTTTGTCAATTTAGCCAATCTAAATTTTTTTTAAGTTTGCAAATACACTGATGCCAAAACACAGAGTTTTGGGATTAATACAGTTAGTGTTCCAAAATTTTTTTGATGCTTGATAGCTTTCTCTCACTGGGTTTCAACTTTTAACTACAGCAATGAGGGGTGTCAACTATCTTGCCAAAATTGCGGTTTTTATGAGAAATCAAACCGAAAAAATTGGTAACACTATATACATATTTCCTGGCTTTAATCATTTAATATCTGTCACTTAGGTGTGATTTTGCTGGAGAAAAAAGTAAGTGCTAACAATTTTTGGGGTGATTTTCCGGTTATTTAATCAACAACAGGAAAAAGTAACTAGGTTAAGAAAGATTGTAAAACTTCTCAATAAAGAATGCTTTGTGTTCAAATAACCTTGTTAATCAGACTTTCAAAAAATACTTAATTAATCCATCATTAACTTTTTAGGAGTGTGAAAATTGATGTTACTGGGTTGCTCGTATAAATCATGTTGTAATTTCTCTTAGGCTGATTTACAGAGTATATAGATTGCTGCTAAATTATCAAAATTTTACATTAAGTAAACGTGCTTATGAATTACCATCAGGCACCACATACAAACTTAATTAACACTGGGTAAAGAATTAGTTAAAATTTGGTAGAATACGGGTTAACTTTTCACAAGCGAGGCAAAATACAAAAGGTGAAGCAATGCCCAGCATAGGGAATTCCCCCAATCCGCAACTGCTGAAGCCCCTAGGCAGAAAGCAGCAAAATGAGGGTTTAGCTTGTTGCTTTGATTCGTACTTGATTGATAACATCGCCCGTGGGAAGCTATTAAATCAAAATATGATGTTTAAAACATACATCAGCAGTTAATTAAAACTCTGAGGTGAAAATGACTTGCTTTTTGCTAGGGAAATACTTTTGTCAAACTGTTGCCAAAAAAAAGCTAATGAAAATTGAACATGAAGCAATTGGTTTTACAACAACTGAATAATTGCATTTTACAGAGGCTTATGGAATGAGCCAAAACTTGCTCAGTGTTGCAACTACTAACTTATTCAATCCAAAACTTTACACAATAAACTTAAATTAAACCATGAACCCCTCTTCGTCGTTAAGAGTTCAGGGAGGGCTGCAACAATACGCTAGTAATCAGCTATCTCCCACTCCAACAGCGTCTATCCTTAAACTTTTGAGGTTAGTTGCAGGGGATACAAGTCTAGTTTCAGAGTTTAGTCAAACTTGGGTAACTCGTGAGTTTCAATTAGGAGATGAGTTAACTAGCTATGGATTGAATGCAGAAGTTGAAGATACTAATAATATTATTTACTTAGTTTGTCAAGGTAGAGTCCGCCTGTTGGGTTTTAATCAAAAATTGGGGCGAGAAGTATCTACACAGTTATTACTTGCTGGACAAACTTTTGGCGCAGATCATTTATTTTGTCATCAAAATTTAGCATATCGGGCGATCGCAGCTAGTCCTGGTTATGTAGCCCAAATCACAGTTTCTGACCTACAACAATGGTTACAACGCTTACCCCAGCTAGAAAGTTATTTACAACAGTTAACTACTGAACGACAAGGGTTAATTTTTTGGAAAAGTCGCAGTGATTTACACTCTCTCACCAGCGCGAAACTGCGAGAATTACTACCTTTGTTTGTCAGTCAAAATATTCCCGCCGGTTCATCCTTATTAGAAGCAACCCCACCAGAAAAAGGACGCTTTTGGCTAGCGAGTGGGCAAGTGCAGTCTATATCTGTAGGCAGTTCACCGCCTGTAGTGGGTGATAGTTGGGGATATCCTGAACTCACACCCCCAGATGGCAATGCTCAAACAGATTTGTTAGTTTACCACCTATCGCCAGACAATTGGGATACCGCCAGAGCGATCGCACCTGATTTATTTACCACCAACTCCAAACCCAGAAACAAGAACCCAAAAGTTAAGAATCATCCCACTAAAGCCCAAATCCGCTTACCTCAGCTAAATCATCCGCCACGGCGCGAGTTCCAGACAGAACCGCCTCCTTCCCTGGAAAACCCTACACAAACGGTGGTATCCACATCCGACACAGAAACCATTGACTTTCCCCAAGGCGGCAACCAATCTCCTGTTAAACCTAGGTTTTGGTATTCTTATCCTTTTATTCAACAGCAAAGTTTAGCAGATTGTGGTGCAGCTTGTTTGGCAATGATTAGCCAATATTGGGGAAAACGCTTAAGTCTACATACTCTGCGGGATTTAGCACAAATAGACAGGTTTGGTGCAACTTTGGAGGGTTTAGCTACCGCCGGGCAAACCTTGGGCTATGATGTGTTACCAGTCCGAGCCAGCTTAGATAAATTAGAGTGGCAGAGTAACCCGTGGATTGCTCACTGGCAAGGAATTCACTATATAGTAGTTTGGCAGATGAAAGGCGATCGCATCTTAATTTCTGATCCCGCATTGGGTAGGCGATGGCTGAAACGTTCGCAATTTGTCGCTAGTTGGACAGGATACGCCCTGTTATTAAATCCCACGGAAATTTTTTACACCCTCAAAAGTGAAAAAGTTTCTCTAGGTCGCTATGGACAAACATTGTGGCACTACCGAAAACTACTGAAACAGATACTTCTTGCCTCCTTATTAGTACAGGTGTTTGGGCTAGTAACACCCTTATGTACTCAGCTAGTTCTCGACCAAGTTATACCAGGGAAAAAGCTAGAAACCCTGAATATATTTGCCATTGGCTACCTGTGTTTGGGCATTTGGCGGACTGTCTTAACTGCACAGCATCAATATCTATTAGATTATTTTGCCAACCGTATTGACCTAAATTTAGTCGCTAGTTTTGTCAACTACACCTTACAGTTACCACTGCAATTTTTTGGTTCGCGCCAAGTTGAAGATATTGTCAGCCGTGTACAAGAAAACCACAGAATCCAACAATTTATTACCCGACGGGCAATTGGTGCCACAATAGATGCTTTCATGGTACTGACTTACCTGGGGTTAATGACTTACTACAATTGGCAACTCACACTGTTGGTACTGAGTTGGATTCTACCAATTGTGTTGATCACTGTGGGTATGAGTCCGTATCTGAAACAAGCATCAAGGGAAATCTGGCAAGAATCAGCAGCACAAAATTCTGCGATCGTGGAAATGATGACTGGGATTGTCACAGTCAAAACTGCAACCGCCGAACGTTCCCTACACAAGTATTGGGAAGAGCGTTTCTTAAAAATGTTAAAAACGCGGTTGCGGGGGCAAAAGCTGGCTAATCGATTGCAGCTAACGCGCAGCTTAATTAACCACGTTGCTAGCACCCTCATTTTATGGTTAGGGGTAAGCTTGGTGATTAGTAAGGATATGTCCTTGGGTAAGTTTGTGGCATTTAATATGATGATTGGTAGTGTCACCAACCCAGTTTTAGCCTTAGTGGGGTTATGGGATGAATTCCAAAAAGTGGTAATTTCCGTGGAAAGACTCAACGACGTGTTAGTGGCTGCACCGGAAGACAGTACACAAACAACACTATTGGTAATGCCTCCGATTCGTGGTGAAGTCAAGTTTGAAAATGTATATTTTCGTTACCATCACCAACAAAACCGCCACACTCTACAAAATATTGCTTTTACAGCCCAACCAGGACAAATTATTGGCATTATTGGTGAGAGTTGTTCAGGTAAAAGCACTTTAGCCAATTTGCTAGCTGGTTTATATTATCCTGAGCGCGGCAGGATTTTGATTGATGGACATGATACTGCCGTCATCTCTCCCCAGTCGTTACGCAGTCAGTTGGGGTTAGTATCACAAGAGTGTTTTCTATTTTCAGGAACTATTTTTGACAATATTACTTTATACGACCCAGAATTAAGCCGAGAACAAGCGGTAGCTGCTGCTAAGTTAGCTTCAGCGCATGATTTTATTCAATTATTACCTTTAGGTTATGACACCCCAGTAGGAGAGGGGGGTTTAGGGTTGTCTGGTGGGCAAAGACAAAAAATTGCGATCGCCCGTGCATTGATTAGAAACCCCAAAATCTTGATTTTGGATGAAGCGACTATCAGTTTAGATACCGAATCAGAACAATGCTTTCAACAAAACTTAACTTTAATTACTCAACAGCGCACCACCTTTATCATCTCCCATCGGATATCTACTATACGTCATGCTGACTACATCCTAGTTTTAGACCGAGGGATGATTGTAGAACAAGGCACTCACCAGGAACTGCTAGAAATTGCTGGCTTATATTACCACTTAACTCAACTACAACTAAATTTATAATTCTGCTGGCATCAATCAGACAAAAGCTTATAACTAGGTCAACATCATTAAACATACAATGATACGGCATAGATACCCGACTTCTTTGAGAAGTCGGGTATCTGGGTATTACGTTTTTTAAGTTAAGCTACTAATCTTGCAGCATTCTCAATAATTTAGGACTTACGCAAGTGTCATATTACAGACTTGTAGGGTGCATCAGACTGTTTAAATGCTGTCAATAAACGTATTTTTATATCTGATGCACCCTACTAATATGCCAGTTGCTTCAGCCCTGTCATTATAGCTGTGTATCGCCGCCCTGTAATCGCAATCAAGCAACCGATGCCAGAGTGAGTAACCTTCCCACATCAGCAAAAGTTGCTCAGAACCCAATATATTTACAATAATTTCTTCGGTTAAATTTAGTAACCTTCGTTACTGAAATTTTTCTTGATACTTTGAACTCTTACCTTTAAGCTTTTCTTTATTTTTATCCAAAATACGTGTTATTGAAAGAAATTTTTCATAAAAGTAGATTTCTCTCAGTCATGCCTATAGCTAGCGTGATTATTACTCAGCAACGTACATAAGCCGACTCTAGCCATTTTTTTAGCTATACAATTGCTACAATCTTCATCAATCAAGCCATAGCAGCCAAATCTATCGCTTCACATCAGAAAATAGCTGTAACAGCATTTTACCGTTCACATCAGACAGGTGATTGAGGCTTTCATCAGGCTCAAATTATTATTTGAAAGATTGCTTCTCAACTTATTTAGTGGTAAATTTGCTTAGTAGCTTAAAAGTCTCAAATGCACATTAGGCGAGGGGTATGACCCCTCATTACCTAGTTAAAATTTATCAAAATGAAAAACAGGACAGCAAAAAAGTAAACCGGGAAAATATTCCGTAAATTTAACGGTTAATATTCCAGATCAGTAGGTGACATGGATGAAAAAAATAGTATAAATGCTAATGTAACTCTTGATATAATGTGGATGAATAATTTTTTCTCCGTGCAGAAACAAATTCAATACCACTGACAATTTATCCCCAATTCCCAGAAAATATCATACAATCAATCTATCAGGACTAAAGAAATGAAGAAGATACACATTTAAATAAAAACACGGTATCTACTAACAGGCCAAGGAAGACTTTTGTCTGCTAGTCAAATCTAATGACAAGGAGCAGTTAAAAGATGAAACCAGACAATTTTTACACTGACTGCAATTTAGCTCGTGAAATGGCATTAATTCATCGTAGTCATGACTTGGCTACATCAATATCAGATTTGATAGCGATGAAATATATCAAAACAGGTATATCTACTATTTCTCAGGGATTAACTACAGAGCCAAGATTGTGTGTTTGGCAGACATTATCAACTCTGACGTATTTACTGTTATTAAATTATCTAATTTTATTGTTTAATGTTGTGATTCGCACATAGACACAAAGATGACAGCAGCGTTATGTCCTCAAGCAGAAAGCAATGATTTTTATATACGTATTGTGTGCCGGCGATTGATTACCACGATGTTTTCTAACACAACATTTTTATTTGTTTAAGCTGGTTGCACTGAATCAAAATTATTGGCAACAACAACATCACTGAATCGAAATAGTATTCTCCCAAACAAATAACACTATGAATCAAGACATTTCAGGCATGAGCAACTTCAATAAAGCAGTCAATCCTCAGCAATTTGATAAAGTAGTTGAGGCAATTCTGGCTGGCAAATATTCTTGGGCTTGTGTTTTAATGCTACGCATAGCTGGTTATAACCCTTTACATTACATTCCCTACCGTACCTATAACAGATTACTGAAAGAGAACTCTGAAGCTAGCAGAAGACAACAGCAACATCAAGAAAATAGCAACATAGGTAAAACCTCTGTTGCGAAAACAACAAAGAAAAATACCTCATCCAGTTGCTTGGGTAAAATTAAAGACTTGGCTTATTTTGAAGTAGTAGGTAAGCAAAAAACCGAAATTCGCGGCGGACATTTAAAGCAGTGGTTATCCCAGCAGCTTTATGATTATCAATCTCTAGAACTGGAGTCACAGCTAGTAAATGAGCAAAATATTTCCTTAGAATTGTGCGAACTTAATCTCATTAATAATTAGTGCTAATGCAGCATCATCAGTTTCAAGGTTAATTTAGGGTGAAACACCCTAAAATTTCCATGATGAATCCTGAGAACGGTGAAAATATTGAACATGAGTTGATTTTGCCAATGATGATCATGCTGATCATGAATTGGTAGCCAGGCAGATGCTTTTATACTGATAAACAGAGATTTAAAAGGAGAAAATGCCACTTCTCTCGGTGATGCTCCCATAATTTTCCTGAAATTTATCACTAAATTCTGCCAAAATGGCAAATAATGAGGCAATAAATCCTATACATTAATATTAACTACTTACACAGGGAAAATTAGCTGGCAAACTCATATTCCAGGATAAATCAATGATTATCTGACTATGAGACCTATCTAACTGATTGCTATTGCTGAAGCAGTCAGTGGCTGGAGGAGTCAATCACCCCTACAGCACAAGAGACAAATTAATCATTACTGCTAGTAGTTCTGAGGCTGAGAAAGTGAGAGCGTAGAGAAATTGGAGTGTTGGCCGCCTCCAAATTCAAAATTAAATACTCTCAAGGGAATTTCAGATGGTGGAAGAAATCTCAGTAACTTTCTGAGCTATAACTGATGTTGCTAGAGCTAATCAGGCTCAATTGTGAGCATCAACCATGAAAATAGAATGAGCAACAGTAATTGTTTAATTGTTGTCATAGCTGATAGAGCTTATAGTGTGTAATCCTTGTCCTCCCACATAGGATTACCTCTACTTGATAAACTTGTAATTTATAAAGCCAATCCCAATATAGCTGGAAGCTAACGAAATTAATTAGCCTCCAGCTTTTTCCTGTGTTAAAAAGTGGGTATATTTTGCCGATTTGATTGATGATTAAAGATATATTATATCAAGTTCGGATGATCAGTAGTCATTGTGCTGACATGAGGCGTTGCACTGTTCACTATAGCACATTTCAGAAATACCCACAGCTATGAATGACTTCAGCAAAATACATATAGCACCAGAAGAAATTGTTCACTTCCTCAAGACAGAGATGAATTTAAAGGAAGTTTATCAAAAAATTTTGTTTAATAAAGTAATTTGGCAAGTAGCTGAGGAACGGGGAATTACTTTGACAACAGAAGAAATAGAAGCTGAAGCTAATCGCCAGCGTCGTGAAAGGAGTTTGGAGAAAGCTGCCGATACAATGGCTTGGTTAGCAAATCAGTTGATGACTCCTGATGATTGGGAAATGGGGATTCGCGATCGCCTGTTATCCCAAAAGTTAGCTCATGTCTTGTTTGCAGCAGAAGTAGAAGCCTTCTATGAGAAAAATCAACGAGAGTTTGAACAAGTTATCCTCTACCAAATCATAGTGGAGTCTGAAAAACTTGCTCAAGAAATTTATTATCAAATTGAAGACGGTGAAATTAGTTTTTATGAAGCTGCTCGTCTTTATGATCTAGATGATGTGCGAAGAAAAAAATGTGGTTACGAGGGTAAAATTTATCGGTTTAACCTCCCGTCCAATATAGCATCTGTTGTATTGAGGAAGCAGCCGCAAGAATTAATCGGGCCTCTCCAGACTGAGGAGGGTTATCATCTATTAATGGTAGAAGAATTCCTAGCGGCTGAATTAACTCCTGACAAATATCAAGAAATTCTCAATAATCTGTTTCATAAATGGCTAAATGTAGAATTAAATAATCGACTGAATTCATTATTAATTGAATAAGTTTTCATCTTGACAATTCATTGTTTTGAGAAAATTTCTGGTTTTGAGTTTGAAAAAATACACGGTGTCATCGGTAGAATAATTAAGTATATTTTCGGTGAAATTTTACTTTATAGCTGACGATAGATGTTGAACTCAGATTAATTATTAATCACAATCCCATATTTGCTACTGGTTTATGTTGATAAATATTAAACCCGTAATTTTGACTAGGACTGGTTTGTATATCGTAATCGCTAATAGATTCACAACAGATTTATTAAAAACAAAATTATTAATTAATCCTGAGTAAAGCAAATATAAATTTTTCATGAAGTTTACTTAGTTTGGCACAAAAACCATTGACTAGATTTCAGAAAATTTCTAAAAAAAGAACAGTGGGTTAAAAATTTAAACCGAGGGACTGTCACTTTTTTGTTAAACGTTTCTTCCAGGTGAATGCAGATTTATCGTAGTCTGCTGATGAGAAAAATAGCAATTGTTAGCCTGATATAAGCAGGGTATTTGACCTGACACCTAACCATATATCCCTTGAGCTTCCAGTACATAACAGCTTTCATCCTCTTTTCTGTTGAGTAATTGAGGTATAAGCCATTGAAATATTGAGAGATTGAACTCTGAACTTGTATTGCAGTGTTCAGTCACAACCTGAGATGACAATTCTAGATCAGATTTTGGATACACTTTCCTGTGGTGACTCATGAGATACCCTGTTTCATATTCATGTCAGGCTCAAGCAGTATTTAGGACACTATGCTATTAACTCTCAGTAAAAATCTAACTACCATTAAAAAAAGGCAAAAAGCTGGGAAGATGTGGTTTTTAGTTTTAATCTTTGAATTTTGTGTAACCCTACTAAATTCTTGAGGTTTACAGATAAAACGCTCCATGCTTTTAGGTGTTTTACCAAATACTGCTGTTTATCGAGGGAGACAAAACAATGTGCTGCAAGCATATTTTGTCACACTTACTGACTCCTACTTGCTCCCATCAGCATCTGATCAATACTCACGGAGCAGAATTTATCCTGAATCAGTATTTCCAATTTTTGGCAACCTGATGATATTAAGCATCTCAAGATTTTTGCCGATGATGGCTGCTGATTCATCACAAATAAATACTCTGGATAGCAAGTTAACAGAGGAAAAACATTCACTATTGCATAGACATCAGTTATTTAATTTACACAACACCTAATTATCACTATGGCAGACTATTCTCAATACGACTTAGCTGTTGAAGGTTATCAATTGCAAGAAAGCAAGTTTTTAACACCTTTCCAACGCAAAGCTTTGCTAAAACATCTGCAAGCAAATTTACAGCCAGAATATCGACGGCGCATTGAAATCATGCTATTGGCAGATATGGGTAAATCACAAACTCAAATCTGCGAACAATTGGGTTGTTCTCAAGAAATGGCACGTTACTGGATTGGTATAGCAGAAGCAGGTTTAGCGCACAAATGGAATGAACGTCCAATCGGTAGACCAAAAATTGTCAACAATCAGTATATAGAAAGATTGAAAGAATTAGTTAGCAATAGCCCACGGGAGTATGGCTATGCTTTTACCCATTGGACAGCGCAATGGTTAAGTAAACATTTAGCGGCAGAACTAGGTATTACGATTAGCGATCGCCACATTAATCGGTTGCTAAAACAAATGGGGCTGTCTACGAAACGTAAAAATTCTCCGCCCAAAGCAAATCAAGTTGCTGAGGATAATAATATTACTATCTCTGATTTGCCAACCAAATCTGACAACAATCTCAATTGGTCGTTAAATTTGATGCAAAGCAGCAACTAACAGTATCTCAAAATTCAAGCCAATTGAAAATTTGGAATTTTGAATTTCCCGCAAAACCTGACCATTGGTGGATACATTTCAGTGTTGGAAGGACGTAAGTAAATGCCATCAGGGTTTTCTCAGCAATATTTAGCTCAACAACTCACCCAAACCTTGGGTGAGTCTTTGTCAGAAAAGGAAATTCAACAGTGCATTAAATCCCTAGAAATCGTCGAACCAGCGATCGCCAAGCAGTTTTGGCAAGCTGCCACAGCATCGCCGGGAATTTATCTCATCCTGGGGGGTAAAGTTAGACTGCTAGATAGCTTTTTAAACTTAATTACTACCCTCTCCACCGGAGCATCATTTGGCGAACTAACTTTATTTCCCGACGCTGGTTTTAGTCCTTATGTTGCTAGAGCCTCTGCCAACTTAAAACTTGCTTATGTGCCTCAATCAGTTTTAGAAGCACTGAGGCGCGAACATCCGCAGATTGGCGATCGCCTGAAGAAACAGGCAGAAACTTGGGACTTACTGGTATTCTGTTGTCAACACTCCTTACTACCACAAAATAGCTCAATAGAGGACACACTCAAAGCATTATTCTTGTTTGAAAGGCATACCTTAGAAATTGGCACAGTCCCAAATCACAAATTTACAGATGCCAAACTATGGCTATTGTGTCGGGGTGAATTCATCGATCATCAAGGAGGAAGATTCACACCCGGAACAATCTCGACAAACACAAAACTCAGCAATTGGCAGGTAGCACAATCAACAGTTGTTTACATTCTCAAAAATGCTGATTGGCAAATAGCAATAGAATATTGGCCTAAATTAATCGAGTTAATCACCTCAGAAACACAGGCAAACTCCCAAACCCCACTTCCCAGTCCCCAAACCCCACTTCCCAGTCCCCAAACCCCACTTCCCAGTCCCCAAACCCCAATCCCCAATTCCCCACCCAAAGCACGCCGAGCCTATTTTCCCAGTCCCCAAGTCAAAGTAAGCCATTGGTGGGGACGCTTGACAAAGCGGTATCCGTATTTTGCTCAACAAAGTGCGGCTGACTGTGGTGCAGCTTGCCTAGTGATGATTAGCCGCTACTGGGGTAAACGTTTAAGTGTGAATCGCGTGCGGGATTTAGCCAACGTTAGCCGCAGTGGTGCATCACTCAAAGGTTTAACAGCCGCCGCCGAAACCATCGGGTTTACCACCCGTCCAGTCAAAGCTAGCCTGGATAAATTGGCACAACAACCCCTACCAGCGATCGCTCATTGGGAAAATAGGCACTACATTGTAGTTTACGAGATTACCAAAAAGCGGGTAATTGTTGGCGACCCAGCAATTGGACAACGCACCCTGAGTATTGCCGATTTTAAAGCTGGTTGGACTGGCTATGCTTTATTATTGCAACCCACATCCGAACTCAAAGAAACCGAAGCAGCAAGTACACCATTCTGGCAGATGTGGGAATTAGTCAAACCCCACTCAAAAGTGCTGCTAGAAGTGTTTTTTGCTTCGCTATTAATTCAGTTGTTTGGGCTGATTACGCCGTTATTTACCCAATTGTTATTAGACCGGGTAATTGTCCAAGGCAGCACATTGACATTAAACGCCGTGGGTTTAGGATTGCTGATTTTTGGTTTATTTCGGGTGGCGGTGAATGGATTGCGGCAATATTTACTAGACCATACAGCCAACCGCATCAGCCTGTCATTGCTGGTAGGTTTTATTAAACACACCTTCCGCTTACCCTTAGCGTTTTTTGAATCGCGTTATGTTGGCGATATTGTCTCCCGTGTCCAAGAAAACCAGAAAATTCAGCGATTTTTAACGGGAGAAGCCCTATCAATCATCTTAGATTTATTTACGGTGTTTATCTATGTAGGATTGATGTTTTGGTACAGTGCATCTATGGCATGGCTGAGTTTAGCTATTGTACCGCCTTTTTTTATATTGGCATTGGTAGCTACGCCATTTTTGCGCCGTATTAGCCGGGAAGTTTTTAGTGCTACAGCCAACGAGAACAGTTATCTGATTCAATGCCTGACTGGGATTCGCTCAATTCGCTCCTTGGCAATTGAGCAGACAGTACGCTGGCAATGGGAAGAACTGCTAAATCAGGTAATCCGAAAAACCTTTAGGGCGCAGATTATTGGGAATCAGCTACAGATTTTTAGTTCCACAATTGAAACACTGGTAACTACAGGATTGCTGTGGCTGGGGGCATGGTTAGTGATTCAAAATCAACTGACAATCGGTCAGTTAGTGGCTTTTAATATGCTACTAGGTAACATTATTCGGCCGTTTCAGCGATTGGTGGTGTTGTGGAATCAATTGCAAGAGGTAGTTATTTCCACAGAACGCATCAATGATGTTTTAGAAGCGGAACCAGAAGAAGATTTACACCATCATCCCCGGCAGTTTTTACCAAAGTTAAGCGGTAGTATTCGCTTTGAGAATGTTACCTTTCGCTACCATTCCGAAAGTGACATTAACGTGCTAGAAAATCTTAGTTTTGAGATTCTTCCAGAGCAAACGGTAGCTGTAGTTGGACGCAGTGGTTCTGGTAAAACCACCTTATCTAAATTAATTTTGGGGCTATATCCACCGACAGATGGCAAAGTGCTGATTGATGGTCACGATGTGACTAGGATTGCTCTGCGATCGCTGCGTTCTCAAATCGGCGTTGTGGATCAAGATACCTTTTTATTTGGTGGCACAATCCGCGAAAATCTCAGCATTGCTCACCCAGATGCCACCTTAGAAGAAATTATCACTGCGGCCAGATTAGCAGGGGCAGATGAATTTATCCAAAAACTGCCAATGGGTTACGAAACTCAAATTGGTGAAGGTGGGGGAATGTTATCTGGAGGACAACGCCAACGCCTAGCGATCGCCCGTGCTTTGCTGGGAGATCCTCGCCTGTTGATTTTAGATGAAGCAACCAGCCACCTCGATTCTGAATCTGAACGAATTATTCAACATAACCTGAAAACCATACTCAAGGGACGCACCAGCGTAATTATTGCCCATCGCCTGTCCACCGTGCGTCATGCTGACCTGATTCTAGTTTTAGATCGCGGCTTATTAGTTGAAAGCGGTACTCACGATCAATTAATTAGCGCAAAAGGTCATTACTACTATCTCAACCAACAACAACTGGCAACAACAGGTTGAGTAACTGGGAAATTGCCAAATAACAGACTCGGAGAAACACACCCACCAGGACGAGCCTATATTTCTCCGTGTCTGCTGTATGAAGAGCAGTTAACAGTTTACTGTTAGATAATTTATGCCACAAATATCCCACAATTCTGCATCTGTACTCGTCAAACCACAGGCAGATGACCTGCATCAAGTCCAGACACCTGATCATATAGTTGATCAAAAGACGCAAGCGATCGCTGAGTCCCATGATTGGTTTTATGGTACCGAGGAACTCCTAGATGCCTTACCCAAGCGATGGACAAGAGCCACACTGTATTTTCTGATTAGCTTTGCAGTCATAGTCTTACCTTGGTCAATGTTGAGCAAAGTTGATGAGACAGGAACCGCCAGGGGACGTTTAGAACCAAAAGGAGCAACCCAAAAATTAGGGGTTCCCGTATCTGGCAAAGTGAAAATGGTGAACGTCTCCGAAGGCAACACCGTTGAGGCTGGACAGGTTTTACTAGAACTTGATGCTGAACTTTTGCAAAAAGATATAGAACAAGCACAAACCCATCTAGGAGGGCTGATTAATCGGCAAGCACAGCAAGAGTTACTTAAGAATCAACTGACACTGGCGATTAACATCCAACAGCAGCAAAACCAAGCCCAAGAATTGGAAAAAATGGCTCAAGTTAATCAAGCCCAACAAGCTTTGGATGCTATACAGAGAAACTATAAGTTAAAAAAACTTGAACAACAAGCTTTAGTAGACCAAGCTAGACAGAGAATTAATGCCACCCAAGTGATTCAGAAGTTGGCGAATAGGCGTTTGCAAAGAGATTTAACAGAAGTTTCCCGCTATCGCCAACTTGTCAAACAGGGTGCGATTCCTCCGATCAAAATTGTAGAACTGGAAAACACCGCCGAAGACAGTCAACGTTCTGTTTTGCAAGCACAATCAGAAATGACACAGGCGCAGTTGCGACTGCAAGAGGAGATGAGCCGCTATCAGGCTACTCTGACTCAAATTCAAGCAGATATTCAACAAGCTAAACTTCGTCTCCAAGAACAATTAAATAGTTATCAGAGTGTTGTTCAAGCTGGTAAACTAGCAGTTTTAAAGAGCCAAGAACAGCTTAAAGACCTACAAACACAGATTTCTTCTTTAGAATCGGAAATAGGGCAAACTAAGAGCCAGATTGCATCATTAAAGCTTCAGTTACAACAACGAGTCGTGCGATCGCCTATTGATGGCATCATCTTTGAGTTACCTATCGATAAACCAGGGCCTGTAGTAGAAGTTGGACAAGTAGTTGCCCAAATCGCACCCAAAAATACACCCTTAATCTTAAAAGCCCAAATGCCCAGTCAACACAGTGGTTTCTTGCAGGTAGGAATGCCAGTCAAAATTAAGTTTGATGCCTATCCTTTCCAAGATTATGGAGTGTTGCAAGGACGTGTTAGCTGGATTTCGCCAGACTCGAAAGTTCAAACAACTAATCAAGGTAGTTTAGAAACCTATCAGATGGATATCACCATAGATCATCCATATATCCAAGTTGGTGACAAACGCATTCCTTTAACCCCAGGTCAAACAGCATCAGCAGAAGTAATTATCCGTCAGCGTCGAGTAATTGACTTTATCTTAGACCCATTTAAAAAGTTACAGCAAGGTGGTTTAGAGCTTTAATTATTGCAGAAAAATCCCCAAAAATTTGGCAGTTGGGTTGAGCGATCGCCACACCCAACTCTCATCTTATGTCTCTATAAATTTGTCAGTCAATTTATCAAGACATTATTCCACAGATAATTTACTACATAACGTAGTATTTTTCTGCCACCAAATACTTCAAAATTAGGGAGAATATCATGTCAAAAAACCAGAAAATATCTCTAGAAGACATGATTGAACATCTAAAATTGTCCTGTGAAATCCCGACAATTTTAGAAGCGATCACTACCAAAAGAATCATTACTGAAACCGCCGAAAAATTAGGAATCGAAGTCAGTATTGCTGAACTACAACAAGCGGCAGACAGTATGCGGTTAGCTAATCAGTTACTCAAAGCAGAAGATACTTGGAATTGGCTGAATAGACATTATATGTCTTTAGATGATTTTGAAGAAATGGCTAAAATCAACTTATTATCTGCTAAATTGGCTAACCATTTATTTGCAGATAAGGTTGAACCATTTTTTTACGCCCATAAAATTGAATATACAGGCGCAGTCACTTATGAAGTTATCCTAGATGATGAAGACTTAGCTTTAGAACTCTTTTATGCCCTGCAAGAAGGGGAAATCAGTTTCCAAGAAATTGCCCGCCAATACATCCAAAACCCTGAACTTCGCCGTGCTGGAGGTTATCAAGGCATCCGCTATCGTCGGGATTTTCGGCCAGAAATTGCTGCTGCTGTTTTTGCCGCCACTCCTCCCCAGATTCTCAAACCCATAATTACCCCAAAAGGAGTGCATATAATTACTGTTGAGGAAGTTATTACACCTCAATTAGATGAACCACGACGGATGCAAATTTTGAGAGACTTCTTTACAGAATGGTTACAGCAACAAATCAATGCTGTAGAAATCATAGCAGAAATTCCTAGGGTGAATAACTCTGAATTATCCCCAGGCTTACAGCAACCAGCCTAATAGTTGTTTGAGAAAATTTTCAATAGGGTGTGTTACGGCTATAAAAGGATTTTCGCGTTTGAAAGAGTAGGAATTAGCCGTAACGCACCGTATTTATTGGTGCCGTACTCTCATACCAATTCTCTATGAAGTTGCATCAAATCAATAATGTAGAGACGTTGCATGCAACGTCTCTACAGTGCAGAATAGAGTGCATCTATGGCTACGCCACGCAAGCTACATCAAGAAACGGTATCAGCTAACGCAACCTACAATTTAAATTTTATTTTATAAATAATCTCTGACTACAAATCAAAAATTATTTGAGATTTAATTATATCTATCTAATTACACCCTATTTAATAAAAAAAGGTGTGTTACGCTATCACGTTAACACACCCTACGACTTATCCTACAATGGAAGATATATATCTTGAGAATTGGGATTAAGGTAAGGACACTGCAAGTTAATATTAAGTGCAGCGAAATGTTTGATAATAGATGCTATCCTAGCATCTGGCGTGTCATTACCCTGTTGCCAAGCTTCTAGCAAACCATTAGCGACAATTTGACAACGGTGTGTGCCAAAACTCTCATGTTCGCTAAATCTATGGTTGGGTTCTTCTGCGATCGCTAGCCCTGGTGCGATAGGCTTAGTAAATAACGGGACTTGCTGCTGAAAATGCGATTGATGCTGTGTATAAACCCCTTCCAAGACAGGGCGCACCTGTTCATATTCTTTTTTGTCAAAATACAGCACGGCAGAGTCGTAACGGACATAATCAGAAGGGTTGTATAAAGCTTTAAAGCTAAAAGCAACAGATAAAGCATTAAGTTGTCTAGTCAAACTATCCATGACTGCAACCGCACCATCTGGGGTGACATTGAAGTAGACACGCACGAGAGTTTGATCCTGTGTTTGATTGCGTGGCGATGCACCAGCATTAGCAACTGCCATATAAAACCCATTTTGTACCAAATTCTTCGGCATTTTGATCGCCACTAATTCACCTGTGGTAGCAGGTAGTTGCAAAGCATCACGTTCTACATATAACGTCAAACCATCTCGATAAACGGCTAAAGCACCATCTGCTTCTTCTTTAACTACCCGCCAATCATAACTCCAGTAGCCATTACCTCTGTTATTTTCATGCAGGCGTTCGTAAAAAGCTAAATCTACACCCAAAAAAGTATTATTTTCTAAATTTTGGTTAACGGCTAAATTAGATATCTCTGCATCAGATGCCAAAATACTTTTCAAAGAGCCATTGTAATAGATACCGTAGAGAAAACTACGCAATTGCTGACTCAAATACTTATCCTGTAAGTCAGAAGATAATTTTTGAAACCGAGACACTGAAGTTTCAGGTAATTCTAAAGCTTTATAGTCTGGATGCTGAATACAATATTGGGATTTAATCTCAATATTATGAATTATGTCTTGTAATGATACTTGCAGTGACTCTGAAAGATTTGATAATTGAACAGACAACGAATCTAAGAGTTGCATAGAAATTGGCCTGTGAATAATGTGGAGAGATAAGAAAAATGGGGGAATGAGGCAGATTTAGCTTCAGCTTTCTTTCTCTTTTGGGAACGCTGCGCCAACAGAGATGTAAGTTTACCCGCAGGGTGGAAGATATGGGGGATGTTTCCAGTCATGAGTGATTTGTGTCAAACCAAATTTAAAATCATCATTTCCTATCCCCCTATTCCCTACTTCCCTTTTCTAGACAGAAGCCAAACTTGTAGGTAACAGTTCGGTGGAGTTCACACCAAGAATCGTGAGGATTGATGCTTCTGGACGACACAACAAACTTTTGGCAACTTGCAGCATACAGATACCCACATTTCCAAAGGTTTTTTCGTACTGAAGTCGAGCTTGAATTGCGGTAATCAAAGCTAAACCACAAAATTGCATAACTCGTTGTAAAAAGTCAGGACGATGTTCTAGAATCTCTGGGAAATGAGTTAAATAAGCAGTTACCACCTCTCTAATAGAAGGTTGGAGAACATACAATGGTGCGGCTGCTAGACGTAAAGATTCTTCAATATCAATAGTTCTACCAGTTACCATGCTGTATAACCAGATTTGCAGATAGCTGGCGATGACTGTACCCAAATCATTCGCGGGATCTCCCCAGTTAGCACGTTCCCAGTCAATCAAACGCACAATTTGATTATCATCTGCTGCTTCCCAATCGAGGCAGAGAAGAATATTATTTAACTTGAGATCATTGTGGGTGAGACAGCATGGAGTAAACGCACTGATTAATTCTGCGATCGCCTGACCTAAGCTGTCGTAACGTTGATATAATGCAAAGAATTTGATACCATCAGCCGGAATTTTCCCAAAAATTTCAGGAGTAAGTCTATCTAATCCACGATTCAGATGAGGAGTGGCTTGGTTAGCTGTATTATTACTATGATTTTGAAAGAACTCTCGATAATCATCACGGTTCATTGAGGCACGATGAATTGATGCCAAAGTAGTTCCAACTGCTTTGGCAACCTTGATGGGAAATAAACTTAAATTCTCCTTAGCGTAAAAATCCATCAAGTCTCGATAATTATCAAGATAGTTGAAAATAATAATAGAATTTTCCCAATTGAAGTGTACTGCTTCTGACAAATTAGAACGAATGTGGCTCAGTTCTGGAAATCTATTTAAGAACTCGTGAACACGCCATTCAATCAAAAACTCACCAGCCGTTTTTCCTTGTGGGTTATGACGTTCTTGCTTAACCAACAGTTTTCTACCTTCTGGTAAGGTAACTAATAAATTAAAATTCTTTGCAGGCTTTAGCTCAATCTTACTTAATGATTGTGCTTCAGGACTACACAAGTTCAAAGAAGTTAGGTAGTCAAACACATTTTGAGAACTTAAAATCAATGGTGGCATAGTCTTACAACAATTACAACATTAATAACAAATAATTTAGAGAAACAAGAATATTGGCAACGTTATTATTATCTTGAATAAAATTGAAGATTTAAAGTTCATTAAACAAATTTCCTAATAATTAATAAAATGATCACATTGAAAAATACATGTTTTTTGATGTTCAAGAAAATATACCGTTTGTTTATTGGGAATAGATTCAGCAATTAATGACTAAATCTAACCCAATAATTAACTAAAAACTAATATTGAGAATTAGATTCACTAAATGATTTGACTAGATGTACAATAGCATCAATACCATAAGTGATTATGCTGAACTCAAATGCTTTGACAGTAAATGCTACAACATTATCTGTATATCCAGAATAACCACCATAAATTGAGTGATCAAGATTGGTCATTTCATGAAGAAAACTTTCAGAATCTTGAAATAATTCAGAACCAGTATTGTGTAATTCGGTCAGATTAATGGATGCCATAATTGGTTCCTAAAGTCAGTTTTTTGTTTAATAAGTGCAGGCGATTAAACCTGATACTGCTTAATCGTTCCTGCTACAACCACAACAGAGCTATTAGCTCAATGAATTACTCACCTATAATCGGAAATGATTATTACTAATAACCATTAGAAGCGTCACTGAAAGACCGCGCTAAATGGCCAATAGCATCAATACCGAAAGTAATGACACCGAACTCAAATCCCTTTTCAGCTAAGTCTAAAACGCCATTTGTGGTTTTAGAATAGTTACCACCATGAACAGAATCATCAAGATTGTTCAATTCGCTGAGGAAGCTTTCAGCATCTTGGAACAATTCCGAACCAGTAGCACGTAATTCGTTAACGGCAATAAAAGCCATGATAGACTCCTAAAACAATGCTTAGATTTAGTTGAAAGTGCTGGCGATTAAGCTGAATAATTTCATTTAACTTAATCGCTCATGCCACAATTTCAAAAGAGATATTAGCTATCAATTACTCATCAGTAATTGGAAATTATGACTACCAACCAGTAGAAGCGTCACTAAAGGACTTAGCTAAATGCCCAATGGCATCAATACCATAAGTAATTACGCCAAACTCAAATCCTTTAACAGCTAAGTCTAAAACGCCATTTGTAGCACCAGAATAGCCAGAACTACCACCATGAACAGAATCATCAAGATTGTTCAATTCGTTGAGGAAGCTTTCAGCATCTTGGAACAAT
>NZ_CAWMSA010000071.1:22640-82995 GCF_963870205.1 Anabaena sp. CA = ATCC 33047
AAACTCAAATCCCTTTTCAGCTAAGTCTAAAACGCCATTTGTAGCACCAGAATAGCCAGAACCACCACCATGAACAGAATCATCAAGATTGTTCAATTCGTTGAGGAAGCTTTCAGAATCTTGGAACAATTCTGAGCCAGTAGCACGTAATTCGTTAACAGCAATAAACGCCATGATAGACTCCTAAAACAATGTCTAAATTTAGTAGAAGCTGCTGGCGATTAAGTGGGATAATTTTATCTGACTTAATCGCTCATGCCAGCATTTCAACAGAGCTATTAGCTCATCAATTACTCATCAGTAATTGGAAATTATGACTACCAACCACCGGTAGAAGCGTCACTGAAGGACTTAGCCATGTGGCCAATCGCATCAATACCATAAGTGATGACACCGAACTCAAATCCCTTTTCAGCTAAGTCTAAAACGCCATTTGTAGCACCAGAATATCCATAACCACCACCATGAACAGAATCATCAAGATTGTTCAATTCGTTGAGGAAGCTTTCAGCATCTTGGAACAATTCTGAGCCAGTAGCACGTAATTCGTTAACAGCAATAAACGCCATGATAGACTCCTAAAACAATGTCTAAATTTAGTAGAAGCTGCTGGCGATTAAGTTGGATAATTTCATCTAACTTAATCGCTCATGCCAACATTTCAACAGAGCTATTAGCTCATCAATTACTCAGCAATAACCGGAAATGATTAGTACCAACCATTTCCAGCATCACTGAAGGACTTAGCTAAATGGCCAATCGCATCAATACCGAAGGTGATGACACCGAACTCAAATCCCTTTTCAGCTAAGTCTAAAACGCCATTTGTGGTTTTAGAATAGTTACCACCATGAACAGAATCATCAAGATTGTTCAATTCGTTGAGGAAGCTTTCAGCATCTTGGAACAATTCTGAGCCAGTAGCACGTAATTCGTTAACAGCAATAAACGCCATGATAGACTCCTAAAACAATGTCTAAATTTAGTAGAAGCTGCTGGCGATTAAGTTGGATAATTTCATCTAACTTAATCGCTCATGCCAACATTTCAACAGAGCTATTAGCTCATCAATTACTCAGCGATAACCGGAAAAGATTATTAATAATAACCATTTCCAGCGTCACTGAAGGACTTAGCTAAATGGCCAATAGCATCAATACCGAAGGTGATGACACCGAACTCAAATCCCTTTTCAGCTAAGTCTAAAACGCCATTTGTGGTTTTAGAATAGTTACCACCATGAACAGAATCATCAAGATTGTTCAATTCGTTGAGGAAGCTTTCAGCATCTTGGAACAATTCTGAGCCAGTAGCACGTAATTCGTTAACAGCAATAAACGCCATGATAGACTCCTAAAACAATGTCTAAATTTAGTAGAAGCTGCTGGCGATTAAGTTGGATAATTTCATCTAACTTAATCGCTCATGCCAACATTTCAACAGAGCTATTAGCTCATCAATTACTCAGCAATAACCGGAAATGATTAGTACCAACCATTTCCAGCATCACTGAAGGACTTAGCTAAATGGCCAATCGCATCAATACCGAAGGTGATGACACCGAACTCAAATCCCTTTTCAGCTAAGTCTAAAACGCCATTTGTGGTTTTAGAATAGTTGTAACCACCATGAACAGAATCATCAAGATTGTTCAATTCGTTGAGGAAGCTTTCAGAATCTTGGAACAATTCTGAACCAGTAGCACGTAATTCGTTAACAGCAATAAACGCCATGATAGACTCCTAAAACAATTCTTGTTTTGAGTATTTTCTTGCGGTAAGTTAAGCTGGCTTTGCTTAACTGATGATTCAATTTTTATTTACTTTTTTTGTGAAAATCAAGAGAAAAAACTTGATTCAAGAGACATAAATCAGTTATATATGTCTATTTTGAGATTGATATTGACTAGATTTAGTATTGATATATTTTTGAGAAACCTTGCATTAGTAATCACAGATTTAGGATAAGGTTATTGGTTTCTATAGCCACGACTTCCAGTCGTTCTGGCTTGCTGATTTTCAAACATCTTCTAAACGTAGAGAAGAAAGAATACAGAAAACAAGTAGGGTGAACAGTCAACGCCCACCCTACACCACATACCATTGAATTTTGCAATTATCATTGAGGATGCCTGTATAATCGCCTCAAAATACATAATGGTTTCCATTAAAAATCGTGTGTTTAACTTAATCTGCATTCAAACACACGATAATCATGAATATTAAGTTGTAATTGGTTAAAGACTATTGAGGTATACCAAGTTGTCCTCGCAAATCTTTAAGTTGTAAGTCTAGATTATCCATCCATTGACTAAGAATTGCATTTGTATCAGGCATTGAGGCTGGACTTGCTTCTTCTATAGGGGCAGGATTTGAATTTCTCCTTCTTCCGTATCTTCTTTCCAATCCAGCATATACATTCATCATTTCCCAAAGCGTCAGATCATGAATAAACTTTTGGTCATCGCTTGGAGAAAGATCAGAGATAATTATTTTTACCATTTGCTTGCCTCCGTCAATACGGTCATGCCAATTAACACGGTACAGAGATATAACTAATTTGCCAAATTAGGATTATCCCCTTATATTTTGATTTGCTATTGCAGAAAGTCAAGATTTTTTCTCGATATTTTCAGACAGAATACAAGGTATTTTGTCTATAAAAGCCTAGAATTTCTAATAGTAAAATTCATTTGTCTAGGGTTAAACAAAAACCCCGCTTTCTTCGAGAAGCGGGGTGATAATGCCCTAAATATAGGGAAATTGAAATACATCTCAGCTATTACTTTTTAGCCTGTGGTTGTGAATTAGGAATTGTCACATCTATTGGTGTCACCTGCGCTGCTAGCTGCGTCAATGGTGGTTGAATGGCGGTTTGATTACCAACGACTAAAGTTACTAAGTTATCTGGCTTGAGGTATTGCTTGGCTACCCGTTGCACATCTGCGCCTGTGGTTGCAGAGACGGCTTTTTGATAGCGGAACAGAAAATCAGCCGGATAGCCGTAATATTCGTAGCGCATCAACCGCGATAAGGTTTGAGCAGGGTCTTGAAAGTTGAACACAAAAGAATTGAGTGTAGACTCTTTAGCATAGGCTAATTCTTGTGCTGTGATTGGTTGGGTTTGGATGCGCTGAATTTCTGCCTGTAAAGCTTTGACAAACTGCACAGTGGCATCAGAACGAGTTTGTCCACCTGCAATGAAAATTCCAGGATAGTCAAAGCGGGGACTCCAGATACCATAGACAGAATAAGCTAAACCTTGACGCGATCGCACCTCATTGAATAACCTACCCCCAAACCCATTTAACACCCCATTCAATACATCCAAGGCTGCATAGTCAGGGTTATCAAACCTACCGCCCAGATGTCCCACTAAAATACTACTTTGCGTTAACTGGGGCTGATTCACCATAAATACCCCACCTGTATTAGCTGGTGATACTTCTGGTAAGGGAAGTTTAATCATTCTGGGATTACGTCGCCAATCACCGAGTTTAGCTTGGATGAGCGATCGCATTTTTTTAGCGTCAAAATCTCCCACAATTCCCAAAATCATCTGATTGGGGTGGAAAAAATCCTGATGGAAGTTAACCAAATCTTCGCGAGTAATCCTATCTACAGTCGCATATTCTGTAGTGCGAGCATAGGGGCTTTCCTTGCCATAAATTAACTTGCGAAACTCACGACTAGCAATATCATCTGGGTCATCGTTACGCCGAGCAATCGCACCCTTAACCTTAGTTTTCGCTAAATCTAGCTGTTCTTGAGCAAATACAGGCTCACGCAGCACCTCAGCAAACAACCCAAACACAGTTTCAACATCTTCACTAAGTGCATCAAAACTCGCACTAGCCGCAGCCTCACCAATGCTAGTTTCTACAGCTGCCGCCCGTTGTTCTAAAATTTCATTGAGTTGATCCGGTGAATGCTTTGTAGTTCCTCCAGTCCGCATCACCGTACCTGTAATACCAGCCAGTCCCACTTTATCACTACCTTCCCAACGGCTTCCAGCCCGTATCAACGCCGTACCACTCACCAAAGGTAGTTCGTGATCCTCCATTAAATAGACAACCAAACCGTTGCGTAATACATACCGTTCATACTGGGGTAACTTAATCTCAGGCAACGGCGCAAACTGCAACTCTGCATAATACTTGGCTGCTGCTGTCGCCACTGGAGAAAAGTTAAAAGTTACCAGTAAAAAGGCGCAAGCAACCATCAACACATAAATCAGCCTTTTTCCCGTAGTAACTTTCTTGAACATCTGCTGTTTAACCCTCTGCATAACTCGCCACATACAACATCATTATTTTTACTTGTCTGGTTTGTAGTAAGGACTTTAGTCCTTACTTTGAACTGGAATTGTTTAACCCTGTTTTGCTAACAACTTGCCAATTGTGCGATTTTCCGGCGTGAATGTGGCTTTTGCGACTCGCTGAATATCCGCAGGAGTCACCGCCGCAATATCATCTAATTGTTGAAACAAATTCCGCCAAGAGCCAGTTTTGACTTGATATTCTAAAAGTTGCTGTGCCATGCCCATGTTAGAGTCGAGGCTGCGTAATAAACCCGCCCTTGCTTGGGTTTTCACCCGTTCCAATTCCGAAGCGGTGACAGGTTCAGTTTTCAACTTCTCAATTTCTTGGCGTAAACCCGCCCCTACTTCGTCAACTGTGCGACCAGGAGCAGTGAGAGCATAGAATAACATCAGGTTTGGGTACTTATCTCCGGGGAAGCCGCTAAAACCTTGAGCATTTAAAGCCAAACGTTGCTGTTCTACTAAAGATTTATACAACCGTGATGTCCGCCCGTTGCTCAATAAACTGCCAATGATGTCATAAACTGCATTATCTGGGTGAGTGACAGCCGGACGGTGATAACCTTCTAAATACCAAGGTTGGGAAGGTAACTCTACCGTCACTTCTCGCGTTTGGGTTTGTTGCGGTTCGGTAGGAATTTTTGCTTGATATTTGGGTTTAGCCTGATAGCGTCCAAAATAAATCTGTGCTAATCTTTTCACCTCAGTTGGGTTAACATCTCCCACCACAGCAATAGTGATATTACTGGGTACATAGTGAGTTTCAAAAAATGTTTGCACATCTTTTGGTGTCAGGTTACGGATATCATTGTCGTAACCAATCACAGGCCGCCTATAGGGATGGACTTTGAAAGCTGTATCAATAAATTTCTCTACCATCAACCCGATAGGTGAATTGTCCACCCGCATCCGGCGTTCTTCTAAAATTACATCTCTTTCTTTATAAAATTCACGCCGAATTACTGGATCAAGAAATCGTTCTGATTCTAGTGACATCCACAGTTCCAACTTGTTGGCAGGAAAACTGTAAAAATAACGTGTTGCTTCTGCGGAAGTTGTGGCATTTAAACCTACCCCTCCGGCTTGCTGGACAATTTGCCCTAATTCGTTTTGCTTGACAAATGTAGCAGCTTGTGATTCTACCTGCTTGAAAGTGGTTTGCAACTTAGTAACTTCATCTTGTTTACCATTTGCTTTTGCTGCTTGAATTTGCTCATCCAACTGTTCCAAACGCTCAAGCAGGATTTTTTCAGCTTGGTAGTCTTTTGTACCAATGCGGGTAGTGCCTTTAAATGCCAAATGTTCTAGAAAGTGTGCTACACCTGTTTTACCGTCGGGTTCATCCACACCCCCCACATCAGCGTAGGTGAGAAAAGATACTACTGGTGCTTGGTGGCGTTCCAAGACAATGAACTTCATGCCGTTATTCAACCGAAACTCTGTGAGATTTTTAATTACCTGATCTAAATAGGGTTGAATTGAACTTTTAACACCAGGTGTGGAACTTTTGCCCCGTTGTAATGTGATTTCAGGAGTAGGTGCGGTTGTGGTTTGAGCTAAAGCGATGTCTGGTATTAGCCCTAACCAAACAAATGTAAGGAAAAGTAAAGTTATAACAAATCTCCGCGCTAAATTCGCCTGAGTTCTTAAAATGGGAGGAATATAAACCTGAGTCTTTGTTGAAGGCTGAAAATGGTTATCTGGTGTGTGTGAGCAAGGAAACTGATTCATAAGCAACAAGTAGAATAAATTTTCACTACCTAAGCAACAGGGAAATTAACAAGCAGAGCGTTAATCTTGTATTAAGCTTTCTATGGTTTTTGTACCTGAAGGTAGACAATAATGCTACAAACCATGTTCCGAAGATTTTACAATAACTATTATGCGAGTTTTTCATTCTTCCCCACCTTCAGAGGCACAAACACGTACCCGCATTTTAGAAGCAGCGTTAAAACTATTTGCTGCTCAAGGATTTGATGGTACTACCACCCGCGACTTAGCCCAAGCGGCTGGAGTCGCTGAGGGGACTTTATTTCGCCATTTTCCCAATAAAAAGGCCATTTTAGTAGAGGTGGCGACTGGTGGCTGGGTGGAGATTCTCACGGATTTGCTCACAGAATTGAGTGAAATGGGCAGCTATAAGGCTGTGGCTCAAGTAATGCGCCGTCGGATGTGGAATTTGCAAAAGAATGCGGACTTGATGCGCGTTTGCTTTATGGAGGTGCAATTTCATCCAGATTTGCGCGATCGCATTCAAACAGAAGTCATTACTAAAATGACAGATGTGGCTCAAGCTTTCTTCCAAACCGCAATGGATAAAGGCATTTATCGCCAAATGGATGCGAATCTGGTAGCGAAAGTATTTTTAGGAATGTTTGCGATCGCAGGTTTTTCTAACAACACCGTCATGGAACCCGACGCTTCCCCCCAACAAATGCAAGAAATGGCAGAAGGTTTAGCTGATATCTTTCTCAATGGCGTACTAGCTAAGGATTAATTTGAGAAGCTAGAGCTTAGTATTACTCATTTCCTGCTCACCATTCCCTAACCCCTAATATCTTCGCTTGTTGACTCCACTGTTGAACCAGTTCAATGGCTGGACACAAATCTCTGCGCTGCATGGTTGCAACCTGCAAGCGCATAATTTGTTGATGTAATCTGTGAGTAGGAGTCTGCGCTAACTGTGCTACTGAACCTACCCCAGTGTGTAGCAACAAACCACAATATTGAATTCCCACACTAGGAACACGCGCCAAATCAGCCAAGGCTATCCACTTATTAACATACTGAAGGTGAACCTGTAATTTATTAGCCAAGACTAGCCTATCTTGGGGGGTTTTACCTTGTTTGACTAACCCGCCTGTGGTTGTAATTCCGCAATTTTGCAATTGAGATTGTTCTTGTGAACTTAATCCCGGTAATTGTTCAATCGGCCAGTCACAAGATTGCATCTGGCTGCGCTGGGGAATACCCGTTTTTTTAGCACACATCTTTAATAAATAATCATAAGTTGTCTTTAATATTGTGGCTTTTTCTTCAGGGAATTGGGGACTCTTGACTGGGGAGATGAGGGGTATGAGGAAGCAGGAGAAGCAGAGTCAAAGAATTTTTACCCAGTCAACCGTCAACCCTCAACAGTCAACCGTCAACAATGACTAATCAACTCTCCCCTTAAAACTGTAACAGCTTGACCTGCTAAAAACACGCGATCGCCTCCTGGATAATTCACTTTAACTACACCGCCACGGCTCGATGCTTGATATGCTAAGAATTGATTTTTATTTAGGCGATCGCGCCAATATGAAGCCAAGCAACAATGAGCCGCACCCGTCACCGGATCTTCATTAATCCCCAAACCCGGCGCAAAGAAACGCGACACAAAATCGTATTCTGAATCAGGGTGCGTAATGCTAGTAACAATCACATCCGCCATAGGCAGAGTTTTCAATCGTGGAAAATTCGGCTGCATTTGCCGGACTAAATCTTCAGATTCGACTTCTACCAAATAACCTAAATAATTCTCTACCACTGATTTTAAAGGTACTCCTAAAGCCTCACTCAGTCCTGACGGTGGCATAATTGCTTGTGAGTGAGTCACCGGAAAATCTAACTCAATCCAATCACCTTGTCGTTGAGCAATCAATAACCCGCTTTTAGTATGAAAACGTGCAGCTTCATCCGTTGATAAATGTCCCTCAGACCATAATACATGGGCGGTTGCTAAGGTAGCATGACCACAAAGCGGTACCTCTGTCGTTGGTGTAAACCAGCGTAGATAAAAACCATCATCCTGTTTCACAACAAAAGCCGTTTCTGATAAATTCATCTCTTGCGCTATATTCTGCATCCACTCATCCGCCTGGGGAGTCTCTAAAACACAAACTGCCGCAGGATTTCCCGCAAAAGGTTTGTCAGTAAACGCATCAACCTGAGTAATTATCTGTCCCATAAAGTCACCCTGATAATCAGGGAACACCAAAAAATCAATTAATAAGACTTACGCAAAAATATAACGTTTTCTAGCCCAATCAAGTAAAAATTTATCTGCGTTTATCTGCGTCCATCTGCGTTTGTATTGATTCCGGTAAATTAAAAGAAAACTAGAGGTTCTTGGAGTTTTGATTTATGCTGATTCAAAACAGTGATAGTTCCCTGGCTGAAACCCTACGGCAACGGCGACAACGACTAGCCGAATTGATTGATTTTCCGGTGATTCTCTGGTCATGTCAGAGTAAACCGCGCAATTTTCCCGCCAATCTTTACCCCTTTCGTGCTAGCAGTCATTTCCTGTATTTTGCTGGCTTGCCTTTACCTAACGCCGCCATTCGCCTAGAAGCCGGGAAACTAGAATTGTTTATGGATAACCCCGAACCTAGTAGCGCACTTTGGCATGGAGAAATGCCTAAACGTGACGAAATAGCCAAAAAAATCGGTGCTGATGCTGCTAGAACCATGTCAGAGTTGAAGCATCGGGGCAGGGATGCAGCATCAATTCCCGTGCAGAATTATCGGACGACGCTTGTACAGTCACAAATTTTACAAAGAGAAATTTCTTCACCCTATGATTTAGAAGGAATAGACCGAGAATTAGCACAGGCGATCGCTACTTTACGTCTGACCCATGATACAGGCGCGTTAGTGGAATTGCGGAAAGCGGCGGCTGTGAGCATAGAAGCACACAAAGCCGGAATGACTGCCACACCCAAAGCTAAACTAGAAGCAGAAGTCCGCGCCGCAATGGAAGGGGTAATCATCGCCCAAAATATGACTACCTCCTACAACAGCATTGTCACAGTTCACGGCGAAGTTTTACACAACGAAGCATATCACCATGCTTTGCAACCAGGAGATTTACTACTAGCTGATGTCGGTGCAGAAACCCCGATGGGTTGGGCTGCTGACATAACCCGGACTTGGCCTGTTTCTGGCAAGTTTTCCCCGACGCAACGGGATATTTATGATATTGTGCTAGCGGCTCATGATGCTTGTATCGCCAAAATTGCCCCCGGTGTAGAATATCGGGATATTCATCTGTTAGCAGCGCAAGTTATAGCTGAAGGTTTAGTAAATTTAGGGATTTTGCAAGGTAATCCAGAGGATTTAGTAGAAATGGATGCCCATGCCCTGTTTTTCCCCCACGGTATCGGACATTTACTCGGTTTAGATGTGCATGATATGGAAGATTTGGGGGATTTAGCAGGGTATGAAGCAGGGAGAAAAAGAAGCGATCGCTTTGGTTTAGGCTACCTGCGTTTAAATCGTCCCTTAAAATCAGGAATGTTAGTCACAATTGAACCAGGATTCTATCAAGTTCCCGCGATTTTAAACGATGCCAACAACCGCGCTAAATACCATAATATAGTCAATTGGGAACGTTTAGCACAATTTAACGATGTGCGTGGAATCCGCATTGAAGATGATGTGTTAGTTACCGACACAGGCAGCGAAGTATTAACAGCCGAGTTACCAAACAAAGCTGAGGCTGTAGAAGAATTGGTACGTTGTTAAAATACCACCCTGCTCAACTCGCGGGAAAAACGACTAAGCTGGTAAATAGCACATTAAAATTTGCAAACTTCTGAATCGCAATTAACGCTGGTTCTGACATCCCGATTGGCTCAATAAGTGTAATTAAGATATGTTTGACGCATTAGCAGACCGTTTAGAATCCGCCTGGAAGAAACTGCGCGGGCAAGATAAAATTACTGACTCTAATATTCAAGATGCTTTGCGGGAAGTGCGCCGCGCCTTGTTGGAAGCAGATGTTAACCTCCAGGTCGTCAAAGCATTTATTAGCGAAGTTGAAGCCAAGGCGCAGGGAGCCGAAGTTATTAAAGGTGTGCGACCTGACCAACAGTTTATCAAGATTGTTTATGATGAGCTAGTCAAGGTGATGGGGGAAGAAAATGTTCCCCTAGCCGAAGCCCAAACAAATCCCACTATTGTCTTGATGGCTGGTTTACAAGGTACTGGTAAAACTACAGCTACCGCCAAGTTAGCCTTACACCTCCGCAAATTAGACCGCAGTTGTTTGTTGGTAGCAACTGACGTATACCGCCCAGCCGCTATTGACCAGTTACTCACCCTTGGTAAACAAATTGACGTACCAGTTTTTGAACTAGGAAGCGACGCAGACCCGGTAGAAATCGCCCGTCAAGGTGTGGAACGTGCCAAGGCTGAAGGCGTAAACACAGTTATTATTGATACAGCAGGTCGTCTGCAAATAGACGCAGACATGATGGCGGAATTAGCCCGCATTAAGCAGACAGTCCAACCCCATGAAACTCTGTTAGTCGTGGATGCGATGACGGGTCAAGAAGCAGCAAATTTGACTCGTACTTTCCATGAAGAAATCGGTATTACCGGGGCAATTCTCACAAAGTTGGATGGTGACAGCCGTGGTGGTGCAGCTTTGTCAGTCCGCACAATTTCCGGCGCGCCGATTAAGTTTGTGGGTGTGGGTGAAAAAGTCGAAGCCCTACAACCGTTTTTCCCAGACCGGATGGCTTCGCGGATTTTGGGTATGGGTGACGTTCTCACCTTGGTAGAAAAAGCCCAAGAAGAAATCGATATTGCTGACGCTGAGAAAATGCAGGAGAAAATCCTGTCAGCAAAATTTGACTTTACCGACTTTCTCAAGCAACTGCGCTTGTTAAAGAATATGGGTTCGTTGGGCGGTATCCTCAAGTTAATTCCGGGGATGGGTAAACTCTCAGAGGATCAACTTAAGCAAGGCGAAACTCAGCTAAAACGCTGTGAAGCCATGATTAATTCCATGACTGCCCAAGAACGTCGTGACCCAGATTTACTGGCGAGTTCTCCCAGTCGTCGGCGCAGAATTGCCTCTGGTTCTGGCTATAAAGAAGCAGATGTGAGTAAACTGGTGGCTGACTTCCAAAAAATGCGATCGCTCATGCAACAAATGGGACAAGGTGGCTTACCAGGAATGCCAGGAATGTTTGGCGGTGGCGGTATGGGTAACGCCTACGCCGGCATGGGCAACCGTCCCGCACCTCCCGGCTGGCGTGGTTATAACGCTGGCGCAGCTACGAAGAAGAAAAAACCCAAAGATAAGAAGAAAAAAGGGTTTGGCAATCTTTAGTTATTAGTCATTAGTTATTAGTCATTAGTCATTAGCTTGGTTGGTTTTCCCAGGAAATATCAACTCTGGGCTAGGGACTTTTGACTTTTGACCATTGACTCATAGCCGTAAACCCTGAGCAAGTGCTAAAATTAGCATTTCAGTACAGGAAGTTCTGAACTCAGACAGCTGCTTCCTAAAAATATCAACAAACAGGAGAATGTTTCTTCAATCATGATCAAATTGCGCTTGAAGCGATACGGTAAAAAGCGGGAAGCGAGCTACCGCATTGTCGCTATGAACGGCCTTTCTCGCCGTGATGGTCGTCCCCTAGAAGAACTGGGATTTTACAACCCCAGAACCGATGAAGTCAGATTGGATGTTCCCGGCATCGTCAAGCGACTACAGCAAGGCGCACAACCTACTGATACAGTACGTCGCATCCTACAAAAAGCCAATGTCTTTGAACAGGTCAGTGCCAATACCGCATCTTAGTACAAATTTACCAAATGCTAGTCCCAATTATGTGGGGCTAGTTAAGTTTTTGATGCAGCCGTTTTTAGAATTTCCACAGTCTTTGAGCGTCGATTGTGAAATTTCTCAAACCCTTAACCGGGTTTGGGTTCGCATCGCCTTTGACAACACAGATAAAGGGAAAGTCTTTGGCCGAGGAGGACGTAATATCCAAGCGATTCGGACGGTAATGACTGCTGCGGCAGAATTAGCCGGACAATCAGTTTACTTGGATATCTACGGTAGCACCAGCACAGGCCGGGATGGTATGTCTTTTGATGAAGAGCAACAAGAGCGATCGCCTATCCCCAAAACGCGAGAACGGCGCACAAATTCCTCTAGACCTGTTGTTAAACCCCGCTCCCGCTAGGATAAAAATAGAATCAGAAGCCTGAGCGGTAATCACCTCCGCTCAGAACCTTCAGATAATTGCGGGAAGCAATAGAAAGATTGTGCAATCTTTTGAGAGCTACCTACAAAATTTACCCACTAGATACAGTTAGTAATGCTTGTACATAACTCTGATAATCTCTGTCAGGAGGTGAACACAGGGAGTGGCTGAAGTCCGTTTGGGTGAAAATGAGTCTATTGACTCGGCACTAAGACGTTTTAAAAAGAAAATTCAAAAAGCCGGCATTTTGTCGGAAGTCAAACGTCGGGAAAGATACGAAAAACCCAGTTTGCGCCGGAAACGCAAGGCAGAATCAGCAAGGAAAGTTGGTCGCTACTAAATCAAAATCATGGTTTTGATGAAGTCAGTTAACCTACTAAATTCGTCAATTTAGGTTGGGCAGTATTTTTAGCTCAAACCTGAAAAAGTAGAGATGCCAGCGCGTCTCTACTTGTTACATATAAAACTAAATATTTCCAGATGATTGTAAATTATATCATTAAAAAAAATTAATATTTTTCTCTGATAAAAACCGATAAAAGCTTTGTAGAGCTTGGTATTAACAAGATTTTTTATTATAAAATAGTATAAAAATAAACTTGAGCAAAATGAGTTAGGACAACTCAAATACTTAACTTTCGTAACAATTGCTGCTAACCAATTAAAAAATACTTATGGCAGATGCCTTAATAATTCAGCTGCCTAACATTCCAAGTACAATGGCTTTAGCGGGCGATAGAGAAGAAAATCTCAAAATTCTATCGCGGCAAACAGGCGCGAACTTGGTAATGCGTGGGCAAGAACTACATATTTCCGGCACAGAAAGTCAAAGAGACTTAGCTGCAAAATTAGTGCGATCGCTCGAAAATATCTGGATTCAGGGCAATAATATTTCTAGTGCCGACATATTAACAGCCCGCCAAGCCTTAGATACTCACCGGGAAGACGAACTACGAGAATTACAGCGCGATGTCTTAGCCAGAACTCGTAGAGGTGAAGAAATCCGCGCCAAAACCTTTAGACAACGCCAGTACATCGAAGCTATCCGTAAACATGATCTTACCTTTTGCATCGGCCCGGCGGGAACTGGTAAGACATACCTCGCCGTAGTTGTCGCTGTGCAAGCACTCCTCGCCAACCAAGTAGAAAAACTCATTTTAACCCGTCCGGCAGTAGAAGCAGGGGAAAAATTAGGATTTTTACCTGGAGATTTGCAGCAAAAAATTAATCCCTATCTCCGCCCACTTTACGATGCAATTTATGAATTCATCGATCAAGAAAAAGTCCCTAATTTAATAGAAAGAGGCATCATTGAAGTGGCACCCCTAGCGTATATGCGAGGACGGACTTTAAACCATGCTTTTGTGATTGTTGATGAAGCCCAAAACACCACACCAGCCCAAATGAAAATGGTGTTAACTCGTTTAGGTTTTCGTTCTCGCATGGTAATTACAGGCGACACCACACAAACAGATTTACCCTTAAATCAAGCATCCGGTTTAACAGTTGCTTTGCAAATATTAAAGCACGTTGAAGGCATAGCTTTTTGCGAATTTACGCAAAAAGATGTTGTCCGACATCCCCTAGTGCAGCGTATTGTCAGTGCCTACGAAAAGCATGAAATTAGTCATTAGACATTAGGCATTAGTCATTGGTCATTAGTCATTAGTTATTAGTAAAAACTGAGAGTAGGATACAGAAATGAGTGTTAGTTTAAAAGACTTTTTAGAAGCTTGTGAAAAATTGGGAACTGTGCGGTTAATAGTTACTAGCAGTGCTGCTGTGTTAGAAGCACGGGGTAGAATTGAAAAGCTATTTTATGCCGTATTGCCTAAAGGTAGATATGCCAATATGCACACCGAAGGTTTTGAATTTCACTTGAACATGGACAAAATTACTCAAGTGAAATTTGAAACAGGTGAAGCGAAAAGAGGTAATTTTCCAACTTATGCCATCCGGTTTTTAGATGAGAATCAAGAACCTGCTTTGAGTGTATTTTTACAGTGGGGTAAACCCGGAGAATATGAACCGGGGCAGGTGGAAGCGTGGCAAGCTTTAAAAGAAAAATATGGCGAAGTTTGGCAACCTTTAGCAGTAGAAATTTAATGATGTTCGTAGTGGGTGGCTCTAGCCCTCATTAAAATTTAATAGGAGGACTAAAGTCCTCACTACAAACCAATAAAAATCAATATTAATGCTTACTATCAGGGTAATTTTTAGTATTTTCCTCGCTATTTTCCTCCTCTTGGGGTGGAATGAACCAGCAACCGCCGGTGAGTTATCTCAACGTTTAGCTAACTTTACCCAATGGGAAAAATTAAAGACTGTGCAACCAGCTAAAGGCGATTTAGTTTATCCTGAATGGATGGCAGGAACTTGGCAAGTTAAAAGCACTTTGGTAGACTTAGCAGCACCTCTAGCACCGGATATTGTTACACCTGGATTTGCAGGGAATCGTCAACAACTTAATCAACCCATGAGTTTTTTAGTCCGGTTTGTTAAACAGCAACTAGCTGAGTCTATTGCTAGTGTAAAATTCCTACCTCAGATAGATAATAAATCCCAAATTTTAGTAGCAGATAGAGAATTTAATAGCTTGAATTTGGCTAGGGCTTATTTAGGGGATGAAGCTGTGTTATCAGTGAAAGTAGATCCAGATTCGCCTAATCGTCAGATTACCTTTTTACGTGGCGATCGCCAATTAGTTTCTCTTGTCACTGCACGCGCTACAGAAACAACGCCAGATGGTGAATTCATCGCCGCAGAAGTATTCCAACAATTATTTAAAGGTGGTTCTCGACCTTATTTAAACTCAGTTGAATCTACCACAGCATATCATAAACTGCCTGCATCTACTCCAGCCATAGAAGCAGACCAAGTTACTGCTGTTTACCTTTCACCCCAAGATCCAGATTACTTTACCGCAGGTTCTCGACCAGTAGCCCTTTATCGCTATCGCCTGGAATTTTCCAGAGCAGACTAATCAATTCACTCGTAGGGATGATTTAACCATTGAACTCTTGACGACAATTGTATTATATATGTAGTATGTTTACTCCCAGCTAACACTCGCGCTCCTGGGCAGTGTGCATCATGGCTAAATTTCAAGACTTGATTAATTACTTTCGTTCCGACTGGAAGCTGAGTATTTTCAGCATTACAGCCTCTAGTATTTACGAAATTATCGATTTGGTAGTTCCTTACGGGATTGGGCAGATTTTGAACGTGTTGTCTGATCAACCTTTGGATCAACCATTGACACAGGCGATCGCCATTATTTCCAACTTTACCAATTATCCAGCAAATAAAACACTAAGTTTAGGTGTATTGCTGGGTTTAATTTTCCTGGTGACGGTAGTCAAAGCACCGACACAGCCTTGGTTAACCGCCTGGTTTCACTGGGATATAGCTTTAAGAGTGCGTCGAGATAAAACCCAGACAGCGATCGCAAAAATTCTGACTCTACCCCTGGAATTTTATGATGTCAATAACCCTGGACGCATCGCCGGCAGAGTAGCCAGAGGAATTTCTAACCACACATGGACATATCCGGAAATCGCCGGACAGTTAATCCCAAAATTGTTGCGGGTGCTGGGAATATTTGCATTTATCTTGTTCATTGAATGGCGAATTGCGCTGTTATATTTAATTTCCTTTGTAGTTATCCTCGGCTTGAGCTTGAAGAAATTACAGCGTCTAATTTGGCATGAAAGTCTTCTAGATAAATACATGGAAGACACCGAAAGCCGGACTTCAGAACTAATTACCAACATCAAAACAGTCAAAGCTTTCGCTACAGAAGCTCAAGAATTAAAAAGGCAAACACAACGTTTGGATAGGGAGTTAAAATTAGTCGATTATCGCATTCATAAAGGATATGTGAATCTGATAACTTGGCAAAAAACTGTCATCCAATTTTGTGTGTTTGCTATCTTGGGTTTAACTTTAGCAGCAACAGTCAACGGTCAAATTTCTCTCGGTCATTTTGTCATGACTTTAACGCTTTCTAGTATGGCTTATGCTGAACTAGAACCAATTAGCACACTAGCAGAAGTTTTTTCTCGTCGCTATGTTTCCATGTTGCGGTTTCATGAATTTCTGCAAGAACCAACTGGTAATGAATCAGTGGGGATTTTAACACCGGAAGATGAGACAACATCACCTTACAAATTTACTGGCAAAGTGGAATTTTCTCATGTCAGTTTTGGTTATGATGATAGCCGTCAAGTCTTGCAAGATATCAACTTATTGATTGAGCCATACCAAACAGTCGCCTTAGTCGGACGTTCTGGTTCTGGTAAATCTACACTGGTGAAATTGCTATTGCGGTATTTTGAACCTCAAAGCGGACAGATATTGATGGATGGTGAAGATATTCGCACCTTGAATGTAGGTAAGTATAGACGCAGACTAGCGATCGTTCACCAAGAAGTAGACATTTTTAACGGTACTGTTTTAGATAACCTCACCTACGGTAGACCTAACGCTACATTTGAGGAAGTTGAACAAGCCTGTAAAATTGCCAGAGTTGACGAAGTAGTAAAGCAGCTACCCCAAGGTTATTACACCGTCGTGGGAGAACGTGGAGTCAGGCTATCTGGTGGACAAAGACAGCGTTTAGGTATTGCTAGAGCCTTGCTAGTGCAACCCGATGTCCTGATTTTTGACGAAGCCACCTCTAGTTTAGATTACGAGTCTGAGCGTTCCATACAATTAGCCATGCGATCAATTCAAGGTACTTGTACCACAATCGTCATTGCTCACCGCCTGAGTACAGTACGGGAAGCAGACAAGATAGTAGTTCTAGACAAAGGCAAGATTGTAGAAGTCGGTAGCCATGAGGAACTCTTGCGTCATCAAGGTATTTACCGCCGCTTGCATTCCCTGCAAGAAACCGGAGAACTTCTAGAGTAGATTACAATTTTTGTAGGGTGGGCATTGCTTGCAGATTGCTAAGACCTTTAGTTTTACATTGTTGGCAATGGCCACCTGACGCTGATAGGACTGCTGAAGTGGGTTAAAGTAGTTAATTTGTAGGTAAACAGAATTATTGATCAACCCGCCCCTACTACGAACAGAAAAAATTTTTTCTCCACCCCTTGTCATTTCTAAAATCTGCTGCTAATATTAGAAATCGTGGGAGATACGGGTCGGTGTCCGAGTGGTTAATGGAGACGGACTGTAAATCCGTTGGTTTACGCCTACGCTGGTTCAAATCCAGCCCGGCCCACCTTCAATTCTAGATTTTGGATTTACGCAAATTCAAAATTTAGAATTATCCAAATTTTGCCCGTGTGGCTCAGTGGTAGAGCACACCCTTGGTAAGGGTGAGGTCACGAGTTCAATCCTCGTCACGGGCTTTTTATAAAACATCGAAAACTCAATCTTTTCAGCAATTTGCATATTTGTTGTCTCCAGCATATTTAGCTGGAATTTTTTATAATTTATTGTATTTATATGCAACAAAATCAAAAGGTGAATGTTCACACACACCAGGTGCAAGAATCAAGTAACCTTTAAGGGTAAGTTCAGCGATCGCTTTCGTAACTGCAATATCGCCTTTATGCTTAGTATGGTGTAACACCAAAAAACCCTTTTTATCAAAGATGATCACTCTAATTTACAGTTTTTAGAAGTGTGTATTAAGTTAAAACGAGCGCGGCAGGACTCGAACCTGCGACAGACTGCTTAGAAGGCAGTTACTCTATCCACCTGAGTTACGCGCCCAAGTCAAGTTTTTGGCTCAAAAATAAGTTACCTACAACATTATATCTTGTTAACTCATAATCAGCAATCAAAAAATTGCAGATTTAGCAGTAATATAACTAAGAAGCTATAAGCAAGTTAGCGAATACACCCTAAAAACAGCACAAAGTGGCTATTAATTAGCTACATTAACTGGTCGATGAGTGGTTATTTGGGTGTTGATGCCTATACTCTAGGGATAGGGTACTCTAGGGTAGTTGGTCAAACCCAACCACGTAAGTAATCGCACTCTTGGCGATGTTGCCAAATCCGATTATAAAACGCATATCTACAAAGCCCCTGTGAGGAGTGATTTGCTAGTGCCATGTTTATTTTGAAACGGCAGGATGTTGAAATATCAAGCATTCAGCACCCAAAAAAGGATCAGCAGGTGCCGATTCTCCATTATCAGGGGCAGGCTTTTCGCTTGATTAGTGTGTTCAAAGCTGGACAAGAAGAAGAAGCAAGAGCCTTATGGAGAGAATTAACAGATAATCGAGGTAAGGCTTGTGTGTTGCTAGAAGAACCAGAACGTTTTAGCGTCTGGGGTAAGGTACGCTTAGAGCAGATAGAAAATGAGACTGGCGGCAACAGCAAAAGCGGAATTTTTATCCAAGCGAGTATTTTACTGTTGCAAGCTGTCCACATGGACATTGAAGATTTTTTGGGGACAAAGCAAGCTTCATTATTTGAAAAAGATATTACGGAAGTTTTAAAACAGCAACAGTTTCCTGAGACTAATACCATAGAAGCCATAAAATATTGGGTGTCGATTAATCCCCTAGAAGCCCCTAAACTTCCACCTTGGAAAGAAAATCATGTAGTTAGCTTTCTACAAGAACTACATAAGTTAGGAAAAACATATTTTGGTAACGCCAACTTCGCCAATCAGGTGGCAGATAAGTTACAGGAGATGCCAGAAGGTGAGCGATCGCTCTTCCTCTCTTGGCTAAATCAATCTTCTCTGAGTAAACTGTGGCAATAGCATCAACAGTGTTAGCAAAAATACACTAATTAGCAGTTGCTACAAGGCTGCAATTATACTTGACACATTTGATGCCAGTTCAAATAAAGCCAGAGTGCATTGAGTCGATTACTATGAATAGTTCTTACAAAAATTCGCCATACCCGTTTAAATCTCTGCTGACTACCCAAAACATTGTCTTGGCTAGCATTGGCTGGGGGGTACTAGCTCTGCTATACTTTTTGTTGTTTAGTGCCAAAGTCCCAGGAGCTAATGGTGTAGAAAGCCGTGCCGAGTGGTACGTGATTGGTACAAATATCTTTGAAGCGGTAGCTTATCTGGGTGCCGGGATTTTATGCTTAAGGAATTGGCGCAGTCCACAAATTGTTAGTAGTCGCAAGGTGTGGCTAGCCATTGCCATAGGCATGCTTTCTTATTTCCTGGGAGGGATATTTTTTGGCTATACAGAAATAGTTTTAAAAGAAGAACCGGATGTATCTATCGGCGACGTGTTTTTTGTACTCAGTTATATATCCCTAGGCGTAGGCATGATTTTAGCAGTAGCAGCCAGACGAATTAATCTCGAAAAATGGCAATGGCTCATTGTGTTAGGAATTGGAGTATCCGGAAGTTTTTTAGCATGGTGGATTTCTATGCAACACAAAACCGGCTCAGATGAATTATTAGCCCAGATTCTGAACTGGTTTTACATAGTGAGCGATGTACTACTTTTAATTATCGCTACTACCGTGCTGTTAGCTTTTTGGGGAGGACGAGTTGCCCAATCCTGGAGAATGATTGCGGCGGCCGCGTTTTCGCTCTACATTGCAGATATGTGGTTTAAATATGCCCAGGGTCCTAATTATCAAAGTGGAGAAATCTTAGAAGTGTTTTGGGTGTTTAGTGGAGTGTTATTTGGTATGGGTGCTGCCCTAGAATATGACGCATCATTAAGCCGGAACCGGCGGGAGCGCGGACGAAAACGAGCATAAAAAAGATTGGTGTCTACCGTGAGAAAACTAACAAATTCTGACAAACAAGAAATTCTCAAACTCTATCGCGAAACTGCTGAAACAACCTCAACTTTGGCAGAACGCTATGATGTAAGCAACTCAACCATTAGCCGCTTGCTAAAAAGCACCTTACCAGAAGATGAGTACGAATACCTCGTTTCTTTAAAACGTGCGGCTCGGACTCCTGAAGGTAGGGCGCAGGTAAGTTATGACAACATCCCTGTTTTTAGTCGCGAACCAGAGCCAGAAGCAGAACCAGTTCCTAGCAAGGAAAAACCACGCTTGAAGACGCGAGAGGTTGAGCTACCCAAGCCAGTGGTAAAACCAGAGCCATCCCCACAAGAGGATGAGGAGAATCAAGAAACTCCTGGCTTGAGACGGGTGCGACGGCGTTCTTCAGCAGAGGAAAAACCCCGGCCCAAGCCAGCAAAGCAGTTGGAAATTCCCATAGTCAATCCACCGGAAATCACGCCTATTTCCAGTCCTTTGCTTGAGGATGAGAAGCCTGATGTGACGGCGATTGCCCAAATGTTCGGGGAAGACTTGCTAGATGAGTCTGAAGATTTGGAAGATTTAGAGGATGAGTTAGAGGAAGATGAAGAAGATTTAGAAGAGGAAGACTACGAGGAAGAGGAAGATTACTTTGAACGCCCCAGACCTATAGTCACAAAACGCCGATTGGGAGAAATTCCAGTTCAAGTTTTACCATTATCGGCGGCGGCTTTGCCCAGAACTTGCTATTTAGTAATTGACCGTTCCGCAGAACTAATTACTAGACCACTCAAGGATTTTGGGGATTTAGGGCAGATTCCCAGCATCGAAACTCAACAGAAAACTCTACCAGTGTTTGATAATCACCGAGTTGCCAAGCGGTTTTCTACCAAGCGCGATCGCGTGATTAAAGTTCCTGATAGTAAAATGCTACATAAGGCTCGCACCCATTTGCAAGCTAAGGGCATTACCAGACTATTAATTGATGGACAGGTCTACTCTCTATCTCTGGTGTAAAACCTCAAAGTGAGGAAATGCCTCACTTCCACCCCCTAGTAAATACCTGCCAATCCCCCTGTCACCACAGCAGTTGAATCTTTGTGTCCGCCCAAACTCCCCAAGATTCGCTGTTTGACAATATCACCACTACAACTCTAGTTGTAGTGGTGATATTATTAATGACTCAGCTTGTGCCAGTTTTAAATACAACCTCCAAAATATCTGGAACATTTCAATATCTTTTTCGACCAATGATTTAGCACTAAAAATTACAAAATTTTCGCAAAAATATGAAAAAAATACTCAAATCTGTGATGACAATCTCTGCATTGTCTTCCTTAGCCATAGCTGCTGTGACAATTAATCCTAGTCAAGCTGCGGCTGAAACGAAAAAAGGTACTGATGCTAGTTATATCGGTGCTGGTGTAGCAGCAGGTGTTACCAACGGCGGACAAAATAACGATGCTGCTAACTTTGGTGGTAACATCACAGGACGGGTGAAATTAGGCAATACACCATTTTCTGCACGGGGTAATGTGTTGTGGAATGATAATACAACGGCAATTATTCCTGAAGTTTCCGTAGATGTGCCGATTGCTAACGGCACTAATGCCTTTGTCACTGGGGGTTATTCTTTTGTAGAGAAAAATAACTCACCTAGTCCTTTGGGTAATCGAGAATCTGTGGTGGTGGGTGCTGGTATTGAGTCAGAAGTTGCTAACAACTTCCTGATTTACACCAATGCCAAAGTCGGTTTACGTGCTTACCAAGATAGTCCTGCTTCTGCTGTCAGCATCAATGGCGGTATCGGTTATCGTTTTAGATAGATAAATGCTGAATTATTTTTGGGTTAGTATAGTATATATTTAACTCAGCACTGAAAACTCAGAAACATAAAAAGCTGGTTTGATTAAGTGTAACATCACTAATACAGCCGGCTTTTTGTCATGTTAAAATTGAGGTATTATTCATATTTCCGACCGGATTACCGGGAAATATTCAGCCGAAAAAGTGCTGTTTGCTTGTTGATTCGGCAATTACCGATGCCTAATTGAGAATACTATAGAATCCTGATGGTTAAATCTGCTCCTCCCCCCACAACCGCTAATCGTAAACCTTCCAAAGTCGAAGGTCTGAAAGAAAATAGTAATTTTTTACGTGAACCTGTAGCAACGCAGATTCTTGAGGATACCACTCACTTTAGTGAAGATGCTGTACAAATCCTGAAGTTTCACGGTTCTTATCAGCAGGATAACCGCGATAATCGCGTTAAGGGACAGGAGAAAGATTATCAGTTTATGCTGCGGACAAAAAATCCGGGTGGGTTAGTACCGCCGCAGCTATATTTGGCTTTAGATAAGCTGGCTGATGATTATGGTAATCATACTTTGCGGGCAACGACTCGCCAAGGGTTTCAATTGCACGGGATTTTAAAGAAAAATCTCAAAGCGGCGATCGCTACTATTGTCAATAACCTGGGTTCAACCTTGGGTGCTTGTGGCGACCTCAACCGCAACGTTATGGCACCACCAGCCCCTTTTAAAAACAACCCTGAATATCAGTATGCTTGGGAATATGCCCAAAATATCGCTGACTTACTTTCACCCCAAACTGGTGCTTATTACGAAATTTGGCTAGATGGGGAAAAAGCCATCAGCGCGGAAGAAAGTCCAGAGGTGAAAGCCGCTAGACAACGCAATGGCAACGGCACAATTTTCCACAACACAGAAGAACCGATCTACGGTACGCATTATATGCCCCGTAAGTTCAAAGTCAGTGTCACAGTGCCGGGAGATAATTCCATTGATTTATATTCTCAAGACTTGACTTTAGTAGTTATTACTGACGAACAGGGCAATCTAGAAGGATTTAATATCTTTGCGGGTGGTGGTTTAGGCAGAACACATAACAAAGAGGAAACCTTTGCCAGATTGGCTGATGCCATTGGTTATGTCGCCAAAGAAGACGTTTATGATGCAGTCAAGGCGATTATTGCCACTCAGAGAGATTATGGCGATCGCACTGACCGCCGCCACGCTAGGTTAAAATACTTAATCCATGATTGGGGTGTAGATAAATTCCGCGCCCAAGTAGAAGAATATTTGGGTAAACCTCTTGCACCCTTTAAACAGCTACCAGAGTTTAAATATCACGACTTCCTCGGTTGGCATGAACAAGGCGATGGCAAACTATTTTTAGGCATTTCCATTGATAATGGACGGGTTAAAGATGAAGGTTCATTACAACTGAAAACCGCCTTCAGAGAAATTGTTGAGCAATTTAACTTACCCATCCGCCTGACACCCAACCAAAACCTGATTTTCTACGAAATTGAGCCAGCAGACAAGCCAGCCATACAACAGATTCTCGACCGTTGTGGTGTGGTTTCTGACCCCAGCACCATCGACTCTTTAGTACGCTATGCTATGGCTTGCCCAGCTTTACCTACTTGTGGTTTAGCAATTACAGAATCAGAAAGGGCAATACCTGGAATTCTCGAAAGAATTCGCGCTGTTTTGGATAAAGTAGGTTTACAAAATGAGCATTTTGTGGTAAGGATGACAGGTTGCCCTAATGGTTGCGCTCGTCCTTACATGGCAGAATTGGGTTTTGTGGGGAGTGCGCCAGAAAGCTATCAAGTGTGGTTAGGTGGTTCACCGCATCAGACAAGGCTAGCGCAACCTTATGTTGACCGCTTGCATCATAATGATTTAGAAAGCTTCCTAGAGCCGATTTTTGTCTATTTTAAGAAATCTCGGACATCTGGGGAAAGCTTCGGGGATTTTTGCGATCGCGTTGGTTTTGATGCGATTCGGGAATTTGCAGACAAGTATAAACCAGAAGCAGAGGAAGCGATCGTAGAACCAACCGTTAAGAATCGTAAATCAGCACATCGCATCAGTGTGCAAGATGATGTTTACGACAAACTCAAACAAACAGCCGCTAGCCAAGGTAAACCAATGTCCGCATTGGTGAATGAGGCGTTGAAAATTTACTTGCAGATGGAATAGAAAACTGAATTCCATTGCCAGTAAAGAAACAAGAAGATTAATATATAAAATGGCTGTACCGATGTTTTGGTGCAGCTTTTTCGTATTTATAGCGGTTTTCAACGAGATTGAGAAGAAAAATATTTGAACGCCGATGAACGCCGATGAACGCGGATGAATCCTTTAGAAGACAAAACTTCGTTTTTAGGCGATCGCTGTGCTTATTCTGAGGAGAGGCGATCGCGCAAATCTGCTAAATTTTTACGATAAATAACAGTCTGTGGGTGATTTACTCCTAAGCGTCTCTCGGCAATATCTATAGCTTTGATGAACAACGGTTCTGCTTCGCTGTATCTGCCTTGGGAGTTGTAGAGTAATGCTAGGTCGTTGAGGCTAATTGCGGCATCGGGATGTTCTTGTTCTAGCAAGCACTGATCTAGTTCTAAAACTCGCAGATACAAAGGTTCTGCTTCGCTGTATCTGCCTTGGGAATGGTAGAGTTGTGCTAGGCGGTTGAGGGTATCAGCGACCAGGGGATGCTCCGCTCCTAATAGTTTTTGCTTGAGTACCAATGCTTGTGTGTACAAAGTTTCTGCTTCGCTGTATTTGCCTTGGGAATGGTAGAGTAATCCTAGATTGCTGAGGCTGGTGGCAAAATCGGGATGATCTTCTCCTAAAAAGCGTTTATCTAATTCTAAAACTTGCAAATACAGAGATTCAGCTTCTTGATATCGTCCTTGACAGCAGTAGAGTAAAGCCAGGTTGTTCAGTACATGAGCCAGAGCAGGATATTCTACTCCTGGCATTTTGCGGCAGATTTCTAAAGCTTTTTGATATAGCGGTTCTGCTTTATTGTAAAGTTTTTGTTTTCTGTAAAGTTCTGCCAAACCGTTAAGGCTAAGTGCAACATCAGGATGTTCTTCTCCCAGCAGTTTGCGTCTGAGTGCCAAAGCTTGAATGTACAAGGGTTCGGCTTGGCTGTATCTGCCTTGATACCAGTAGAGTTCTGCTAGGTTGTAGAAGCTAGTGGCTAAGTCTTTCTCTAAACCTAAATGTTTTTGCAGTTCCACAGCCTTGCTTAAATACTCAATTCCTAATTCCTGCTCTTTTTTATAATCCTGACATTCGCCCCGTTCAAGTCTTGTTCTGTAAATATTTCCTATGCTACAGTACAAAGTCGCTAAAGTTGCATCTTGCACACCTCGCTGTTCTGCATCTTGAATAAATTTTTGTAAATCTTCTATAGGTAATAAATAAGGATTATCATCATCAAAGCGTGAAATTTCATTATCACTAAAAGCAAAACGAATCGGCTCTAATTCCCTACTTGAAATTGTGTTTTTCTTTCTAGACACAAACCGAAATACACCATTGCGCCAACTCCAAAAGTCAGGAGCTTTCTTCATCAACTCAACTAATATTTGATTAGTCACCCACAGCACGATTGCAAAAGGGAATTCTCTTAATGCTTCCCTAGTCCATTGCAAGTAACCGAAAAAAACATCTTGTTCTGAACGCTCATTGCCAAGTTTGAGAAAATAAAGCTGTTCTGCACCAGTCACAGTAATTACTGCTGGGTGATGTTGACGCAAATACTCTTCACTTTTTACCAATTGAGAAATAGCAGCCGTTAAACTCGGTTCACCCCTTGCCAATGTTACCCGATAGGTACGAAACAGAGGTTGTAATTCTGCTTCATACTGAGCAATAATTTCATCACGAAAACTAGCATTATCACAAACGGCAATTAGTAAATTTAATCGATGTGCTTTAGCTTCAATGGAAACAATTAAGTCATCATAAGCATCTCGATTTTCGTCATCTGGTAATAAGTCTTCATTCACCATTAATCAACCCCCTGCGTTTCAAAGTTTCAACAAGAATGGGGTGAACATCATACCAAGTTTCATCATTACGATATTCCAAAATATACAAACCATGCAGTAATTCTAAAAATTCCGGCTGCTGTACATCTTGAGGCTCGAACTGCTCATAAGTTATTTTCAAAATTTCAAAATCGTCTCTTCCTAACCGCAGAGACAGGTCATTACGAATTTGCTTAATTGCTTGTTCTATAATTTGGTCATCAATGACAATTCTTTCTCCTGGTGTTTGTCTGATGATTCGCAAACAAATACGACAACATACATTACCCAAACGAATCAACTCCCGCAGCACTCCTCCACTGTAAACAACAATTTTCTCTGCGGCTGACTTGTCGATTAATTCACTAGGAATTCGTTTTTGTAATATTTCACATAAAATATCTTTTGCTTCATTCCGGGGTTGGGCATCAGGTAAGCGGTTTTCACCCTTACGAAAAATTTTGATCACAGGCATCACCACAGTTTGGTAGTTAGTTTCTGCACCAATAAGTGGCCAGAGAAAAGTATCGCACATTACTGAAATAGGAATAGTATATATAATTCTAAAATTAGGTTGAAATAAAGCTTTAATATTATCTCGATAAATCTCGTTTACCCTTCCCAAGTCTAGTTTATCTAAATCATCGATGATGACTATCACCTCTTTTTGAGTAGCAACTTGAATCAAAGCAGCAATTTCATTAATCCGGGCAACTAAATCAGATATTTTGCGTTCAAATTCCTGTGTAATTTCCTCTCTAACTTTCGCATCAGCTTTTAATTGAGCTTTCAGGAAACTGAGTAAATTAAAACCCAACTCAAGCCCACCCCCTAACTCTGCTTCTGTAGTTCGAGTGCGAGTGGCAAACCACCCATAGATTTGGTTTTTAGTAGTTTTAGGAATTTCTACCTTGCGTGCTTCCGCCTCATACATTAAATTAAGTGCAATAGCAAATAAAATATTGATATGATTAACAGCCGACATTTCAATATTGTCAGCAATAGAGAATAACACTACAAAATAATTATCTTGAATTTGCCGACTAAACTCAGCTAACAAAGAAGATTTACCACATCCCCGATGACCAGTAAATACAATCTTGCCATCACCATTAGGACTGTCTTCAACTAATTGAATTAAATCTGCTATTAAATCATCACCATAATCTACTCGAAATTGCTCCATTTCTCTCTCACCCATCAGTGGAAACAATTCAAGATTGCTATAAGCTTCTTTAAAACACTGTAGTAATTCTTGAGACATTGGCTATGACAAAATCAATTGAATATAGGGTAGGGTGTGTGAGCGCACAATACGGCACTATTGTCTAAAATTCAGATGCCTTACTACAAAGATTTTAGTTTTATTTACTGGACTTACTGATCATCACCCATCTAGCTTCAAGTCTAATATATCTAACCACAATCTTCTCCCCTCCTCTCTGCGCGCCAGTTGCTTCAAGTCGGCAGAGCCGCCCAACGCACTGGCTTGCCTCTGCGCGACGGACACTTTGCTCAAGTCGGCAAAGCCGCCCACGCAAGTGTCCTCCTCTGCGTGAAAAAATCCCAACCATCCCCAAAAAACATTACCCCCCTCCGTCGCCGGAGAGGGGTTAGGGATGAGATATGAAAATTCTCACTAGCTGCAACTCAGGAATTTTTAGTAAGCGTCCTGCAACTCGTAGAAATCAGGCGAAATGTAATCCTTCCGCAAAGGCCAACCTACCCAATCTTCTGGCATTAAAATCCGTTTTAAATTGGGGTGTCCTTCGTAGATAATGCCGAACATATCGTAACTTTCCCGTTCCTGCCAGTCTGCTGTTTTCCAAATCCAGTAAACAGAAGGTACTACAGGATTTTCTCTCGGCAAGAACACTTTCACCCGAACTTCTTCAGGTTTATCAGCATTATCACCAACTTTAATCAAATGATACACGCTGACTAAATCTTCGCCAGGGCCGAGGTCAATACCGCCTTGAAACTGGAGATAATTAAACCCGTAAGCATACAGGGCTGTAGCGATAGGAAGCAGAAAATCAGGCTCGACTTTAATGATTTCTACACCATTTTTATCAGCTTCCAAAGACTCATGAGCAAAGCCATTGTCTGCCAACCACTGAGAAATAGGCCCGGCTTGAACTATAGCTTCTTCTCCTGCTGGTACTGGTTTTAAATCTTCATCAGCCACGTTTCTGTTCCTCCTTCTGAGTTTGGGCTGTTAACAGTGCAGGGGGAACTGGTAAACCAATTGCTTCTGTCAATTCTTTCGGTGGGTTGAAGCGAGTGTCTGACTGCATATACTTACCAGTTAAAATTTCTGGCACTGGCTTGAGGTTATGAGTTGTGCTGTAAAAACGGTGGGTTTGCTTAATTTGACCCCGTTCTTGCATGGAATCATTAGCAATTTTTTTCCGCAGCTTGATAATTGCGTCAATAATTGCTTCAGGACGGGGAGGACAACCAGGTAAGTAAACATCCACGGGAATTAACTTATCAACTCCGCGCACAGCCGTGGGAGAATCCACACTAAACATCCCGCCTGTAATTGTACAAGCTCCCATTGCAATTACATACTTTGGTTCGGGCATTTGTTCATAAAGACGCACTAATTGAGGTGCCATCTTCATGGTAATTGTCCCGGCTGTAATAATCAAATCGGCTTGACGGGGACTAGAACGGGGAATTAACCCGAAACGGTCAAAGTCAAAACGAGAGCCAATTAAAGCCGCAAATTCAATAAAGCAGCAAGCTGTCCCAAACAGCAAAGGCCACAGACTAGAAAGCCTAGCCCAGTTGTAGAGGTCATCAACCGTGGTTAAAATCACGTTTTCAGAAAGGTCTTGAGTGACTGTAGGACGCTCAATGGGGTTGATGATTCGCTCTTTACCCTGTGTGGTTAAATCAGAATTCAAGACCATTCTAAAGCTCCTTTACGCCATGCGTAAACTAAAGCGACTACGAGAATTGCAATGAAAATCAACGCCTCAATGAATGCCAATAGCCCCAGACGGTGAAAAGCAACTGCCCAAGGATATAAAAACACAGTCTCTACGTCAAAAACAACGAAGACCAAGGCAAACATATAATAGCGGATATTGAATTGAATCCAGGCTCCGCCAATGGGTTCCATCCCAGATTCATAGGTGGTGCGACGTTCCAGGCTATTACCAGTAGGTCTTAAAAGCTTGGACGCGGAAAGTGCTAAGGCAGGAACTAGGCTACAGATAATGAGAAAGCCTAGAAAGTATTCGTAACCGCTAAGAACAAACACAATGAATATGTACCGCTTAAGGTGTAAATAAGGCTGTTACTTTCTTTTACATTATATCTGTTTAGTTTTTCTGAAATCTGGGAAACAGACGGATTTCAAGTATTTGATTCATTTTTATAGGTGATAGAAAAGTCTAACGAATATGTCATAATTTTTAACGTATATTTAATATTTCCTCTCTGCGAGACCTGAGTCATGAGCGAACAAGCTGTTGAAACTACAGTGTTAGACCGCTACGAGTGTCGCGCCTGCGGTTATGTTTATGAACCTGAAAAGGGTGATGATAAGCATGACATTGCTCCAGGGACACCATTTGCAGAATTACCCGTTAATTGGCGTTGTCCAGTGTGTACGGCGAAAAAAGTAGCTTTTACCAACATTGGCCCGGTTGGTCAAGCGTCGGGTTTTAGAGAAAATCTTGGGTATGGTCTTGGTGTCAATAATCTGACTCCAACTCAAAAAAACATCCTGATTTTTGGGGCTTTGGCTTTAGGCTTTTTGTTTTTTATGAGTCTCTATGGCTTGCAATGAGCTAGGAAGCAATTCAGCCTTGAGGCTTTAGTGTTAAATACTTACTGTGTGTCATCACTCATCCACTTAAGGTAAACCTTCTAGAGAAACCTTACACAAATTGAGAAACAGCTACAAAAATTCTGATGCAATCAATGGTTATTTTGAAAAGTTGGCAAAAAATATTTGCTCTGTTGTTAGTGGTGTTCCTCTGTATTGGTTGTAGTAAAGTTCCATCTACCAGCTACAACCCTTGGGCGGTAATTTCTTTACCAACAGAGGCAAAAATCCTAGATATTGCCTTTACTGGCGATCCTCAGCATGGCTTCTTAGTTGGTAGCAACGCTACGCTGTTAGAAACCCATGATGGTGGTGACACTTGGGAACCTCTGACATTGGCGTTAGATGATGAACGGTATCGTTTTGATTCAGTAAGTTTTGCTGGTCAAGAAGGTTGGATTGTGGGAGAACCTTCTTTACTACTACATACCACTGATGAAGGTCGTTCTTGGTCACGGATTCCTTTAAGTGAAAAGTTACCGGGTAATCCGATTTATATCCACGCTGTCGCAGATAACACGGCTGAGATGGCGACTGATGTAGGAGCAATCTATAAAACTACTGATGGCGGTAAACACTGGAAAGCTCAAGTAGAAGCAGCCGTAGGTGTGGTGCGTAACTTGGAACGTTCTGCTGATGGCAAATATGTTGCTGTTTCTGCTAAAGGTAGCTTTTATTCGACTTGGGAACCAGGACAAAATGCTTGGGTTCCCCATAACCGCAATAGTTCCCGTCGGTTAGAAAATATGGGATTCTTGGAAGACGGTCAAATGTGGTTATTAGCACGGGGTGGTCAGGTACAGTTTAGCGAACCCAATCAACCGGAAGAATGGCAAGAAGCCAAAAATCCTGAATTTTCTACCAGTTGGGGTTTACTAGATTTGGCTTATCGCACACCCGCAGAACTTTGGGTTGGTGGCGGTAGTGGTAATTTATTGCTGAGTACCGATGGCGGTCAAACCTGGGAAAAAGACAGGGATGTAGAAAGTGTCGCTGCTAATTTTTACAAGGTTGTGTTTTTACAACCTGATCAGGGATTTGTGATTGGCGATCGCGGTGTTTTGCTAAAATATCAACCCAATGTCGCTAAAGCAGCTAAGACTGAAGCAGCAGCCTAATAACATACCAAGTTTTATGAGAACAAGTTTGCAACTTGTTACTCTTTCTAAACTTTGTAGGATAATAAACTCAATAACGTCTTTGTTGAAGGTAGGGATCTAAATGTCAGGTACCACTGGAGAACGTCCGTTTTCCGATATTGTTACCAGTATCCGTTACTGGGTAATCCACAGTATCACCATTCCAGCATTATTTATTGCTGGTTGGTTATTTGTCAGCACCGGGCTGGCTTATGATGTGTTCGGCACTCCTCGTCCTGATGAGTATTACACACAAACACGGCAAGAATTGCCCATTGTGAATAATCGTTTTGAAGCTAAACAGCAAGTTGAACAATTTATCGACAAGTAATTTGAAATCATGACTAGCGGTAACAATATCAATCAACCAGTTACTTATCCAATTTTCACGGTTAGATGGCTGGCAGTGCATACACTAGCTGTACCTACCGTATTCTTTCTGGGCGCGATCGCCGCTATGCAGTTTATTCAACGCTAGGAGTCGTCAATCATGGAAAGAACGCCCAATCCTAATAATCAGCCGGTAGAATTAAACCGGACTTCTTTATACCTGGGATTACTGTTAGTGTTTGTCCTGGGAATTCTGTTTTCCAGTTACTTCTTTAACTAACTGGAACAGTTTTTGTGAATCTTTGTTGATCTAAATTCTGCGTTGATTTTTTCATTTAGGGAGGAGGAAAATCTGTGTCAGCTGGAACTGGGAGAATTCCCCTGTGGGTCGTCGCTACGATCGCAGGTTTAGGTGTAATCACTGTTGTAGGCATTTTCTTTTACGGAGCCTACGCTGGTATCGGTTCTTCAATGTAATTTGGGTTTGAATCGAATACCAGATCATATTTCGAGAAATTGTTGAGAAATCAGCATAAAAAAAGCCGCCTGTCTCTTACAGATAGGCGGTATATTATTTACTGATTTATTGTCAAATCAGGTGAATCGAGAACTAAAAACAGATACTGGGTAAAAATTACAGCAAGCAATTGCTCAATTAACCAATATCATCGCGTTCAATGTATAGCAACATAAACGCCATTGCGACGGCTGGAAACACTAAGCCAGTCAGAGGCACAAAGATGGAAGGCAAAAATGAAGCTGCCATAGTAAAGATTCCTGTTAAATTACACTACAATTCAAGACGAGCTTACTGCAAATTCAGGCAATTTTTTTTAAATTCTAAAGATTTTTAACACTGGCTGGAAAGGGAGTAATCACAAATCGAGTAACTCATCTAGCTGCAAAGAAGGCAAGTCTGGGGGAACCACAGTCCGCAGCACGGTGACTTTATGACTTTCTTGCTGCGTCACCAGATTGAAAGCGATCGCCTCTATGCGAATTTCTAAGCAACCAAAGGGAATAGTCAATTGCATCATCACCTCTACCCCTCCAGATGCACTCTTAACCAAATCTTTCAGCAAGTGAGGCCCATCTAACAACCAGCGAGTCTGACAATCTTCCACCCATAACTTCACCGCTACTTGTGGTGATACTTCAGGTAGTTCTACTCTCACCCTGACAGCATTACCTGCGATCAACTCTCCTTCTGGAAGGTAAAGTTGAGGAATTGGTAAAGGCTCGGTGAGTGTTCCCACCATCTCTGGAGAACTAAATACATCTGTAATATCCGTATTTTCCACTTGTGAGCTATAGCTGTTGCTTACGTCCTCTTCCTCCATATCATCTACAACGATTTCTTCTGCTAACCAAGCTAAAGGAGTTTTAATTTGCTCAACCGGTGGTGCTTCTGGTGACAATGGCACTAACTCCGAAGATTCAGAAACAATATTTTCTGGCTGTTCATCTTCCAGATTTTCCGGTTCCTGTGCTACCACTGTCTCCATCGGCACGCTTGGTATTTCAGCATGATCATTGACTGCCGCATAGGGAAGAGAAACCGCAGGTACTTCATCCTGTATAGTCTGGTTCTCCGGCACATCATGAGATTGTGTATCTGGTAATTCTGGCAAAGAGTATCCTTGGCTGTGCATCCATTTTCTAATCAGAGGCGATGAGTAAGAAATTGCTGGAATGGGTTGTTGACTCACAGCATCATCAATGGATTCCTGATCAGGATTTTCTACCAGTTCTACCTGAGAATTATCACTGACTTCTATGGGTTGTTGGCTGACAATATCATCAGCAGACTCTCGACTGGAATTATCTGCTAGTTCTACCTGAGAATCATCACTTAATTCTAGAGTGGGTGAAACTTCTAGTTCTGCCACAGCCGGGTTATCTGCTGATTGTGTATCACCATTGAGAAATTCTGAGGGATGTTCAACCTCAGTTATGGGGAGATTGATCTGTGGTAAGTCTTTAGCCACCTGAACATCCGATGTTTCAGGCATCGGGCTGGGTAGGCGTTTCAAGTAGGGAAAACTACTGCTGAGTATCTGCCCTCGACGATTTGTAATCACCAGCTGCTCCAAGTTAATCGGAGCCGGGGTTGTGGTTACTATTGCTTCATCCTGTTCTACAGCATTTGCTAACAGCATTTGTGCGATTAAATCAGCACTAGCCCCATCAGTTTGATTCTCAGGTAATTTTGGTAGTTGTAACCCACGGGAATCGGCTAATTTCTTAAGTGATAACTTATCAATTTGCGCTGGTAAGGGCTGGTTAGGAGATGGAGAAATCACAAGCTGAGATTTTTCTGGTGTCGGAGTTTTGACCAAATTAAACAGTTCTAAATTAATGCTGGTAGTGACTTCATCCGTTGGTAATGCGAGTGTGCTAGTCTCGTTTGCTAGTTCTAGGGCGCGAGATTGGGCAGCCGTGACTGCCAGTAATTCTGTGACATCTGCTGTAATAGTAAAGGACTGGCTAGCTAACAGCGTCACTTCTCCACCTTGAGTCAAAGCCCCACATAAATTAATATCTGCCAAGATTAGCTTCGATTCACAGTCAGCAGGAATATCCAAGACGGAACGAATCGTAAAAGGTAGAGATTTATCTGTTAAAGTTTGGCGAATTTGGGTGAGGATTTCAGAGCTAAGAGGCGATCGCAGTTCAATGCTCAGTTCTAAAGCGTAAAGATTGTCTGACAATAAGTCTTGAGCATTCTGGGCATTTGGCTCTAATTCTACACGCCCCTGAATGGTGAGGACATGACCCCAACGAGTAATATAGGTTGCCTTATCCAGTATCAGTGATAAAGGCAATAATGGTTGTGTAGGTGGAGTATGCTCAACTTTTTCTTCTTCTAGTAAGTTGGCAGAGGTAGGTAAAGCTAAATCAATTAAATTTTGTAAAATTTGCTCTGCCGTTTCACCTTTAAACCAAACTGGACTGACAGGTTGATCAATTAATGCTTCTTGCCCATGATCTGTAGTTAAAAATTGGCTGTGTTTGGCAATTAAGAATTCTGAAGAATTGAGTGAAATTGAGGCTACATTCTCCCCTGTATCCGGTTGTCGCTCTGCCCCGTCTACTGACTCAGACATCACTTGTAAATAAACACCAGACTGCCAAGACTTACCTAGCATATCTGACATCAAGTCGCCGGAGCAGCGTAACTCCCATATTCCCGCCTTCAGGTAAGTAAAGGGAATCACCGCCATTAAGCCGTCGGAGTTAGTGCGTCGCAATTGTTTTTGAACGCGCCGCTTTGGCGGTACTTCTTGAGTTGACAAGTGAATAACTCGCACTTCCACATCTGTATTAGGAAGGCTAGAACGAGCTAAAACCCTATATTGTCCTTCCTGAATTTGTGTGTTTGGCGATTCTAAAGCGTACCATGAGCGATCGCCCTGTTTCTGAATCAGAAATTGCCAGTTTTCCATTGTAAATGATGCCCAGACCGAAGAGCAGCTGAGTAATATTTTGCATTATCTTGCTTGCCAGTTTACCTCAGCAATATCTAATTGCATGATTTTCATGTCATGTTTTTATTCAGACACGATAAATCAGAGTTTTGGTAGATACCAAGGCTTGTTGAGATGGCATACGTCAAGTTAGTAGTTGGTTACTTGACTTCTCGCACTTCACCCAGGCGTGTGAAGCGAATTTCAATTCTTCGGCGTGTGACATCATTTTGACGAGCGATCGCCGCCAATTCCCCACTTGGTAAAATCAACTGCGCCGCAGAGTAGGCGCGAAACTTCAACCCCTTTAGCCTTCCTTGTTGAGTTTGCAAATTACGTAGCACCTGAACTACTGCTAAAGCACGCATCAAGCCTAAATCAGCATTAGAACCAGCTTGAAGATTAGCAATGGGTAGTTGACCAATCACTACTTTTTCTAAATTCACGTCTAAGTTACTGACAACCTGACCATTTGGCTGTCCATCAGTATGACCAATCACTTCCACAACATTAATTTTATATTGTTGTGTTGTCTTTTCTATCTCTGGAACTATTTTTCTGACAATATAATTAAACATTGCTGGCGGAATTTGTGCACTACCAGAATTAAACCGATAAGCACCTTCGTCTTTAATCTCAATAATTGGCGGAACCTGATTATTTTTGATATTCTCTTGGAATATTTGTTGTGATATTGATGATGTAACAATAGTCAGCAATAAAAACAAAATCAATATCAAAAAAGCATTAGACATTAAATCTGTAAACGCCGGCCAAATATTCAACTCCTCATAATCTTCTCTATGCTTTAACCGACGAGCCATAGTCATCCCAGGATTTTTAGATCAAAAATTTTATTCTGCGGGAAATGCTTTTAAAAAAGCTTCTTCATCTTTCATGTTTATCACATTTTTATCCTGACTGCTTGAATTAGCATCTTGATAATTTATATTAGTTACTTTCTTGATACCTTTTGCTAAAGTTTCGCCAAATTTATGATATTCCTGAATTAATTTGCTATTATCTGTGTGGATTGACTGCATTTCTATAATTAAGCTTTCTAGCTTCATGCTGATTTGATTCGCCAAAACTTCAATGTTATTTGCCACATTCTGCAAATTCTGACTATTACCATCCATCTTATTAGATACATAAGCCAAAGATAAATTTACTTTTCCTGTATATTGATTGATAGAATTTATTAATTCCTTTAAACTCACTTCAACAACATTCAAACTATCAGCTTTATCTATAATTCTTTGTTCTAATTTGTCTAGCTGATTAATCGCTTGAGAAAATCCATTCACCCCTTGCTTGATTTGGGGGATGATTTTCTCCAGATTGCTTTGATTAGACTTATTTAACGCGAATACTTCTAAGGAAGTTTGAGTCAGATTTTTAATATCTCCTCCTAATCTAATCAATTCTTGATTACAAACCTGTACCTCTTGCAATACTGTGGCAAACGATGTAACTGTATCAGCTAAACTTGCAGCCGATGCTGAAAATTTTGATTGTGTTCTACTCAAATCTGCTGTAGCTGCTGACAACTTTTGGGGAAATTTACTTTTTTCAAAAATTTCAGCAGACTGTTTAAATATCTGAGATTTTTCATTGAGTTCAGCAATTGTCTGTTTAAATTCATCTGCTGCTTTGGATATAGTACCAGCAGCATGATAAAAACTCTCATAGACTTGCTTGGCTAACTTAACAGTTTCTTGGTTTCCTTGAGAAATTTGTTCAGCTACTTTTCCAATAGATTGTTCTACTGCATCCCTGACTGTAGTACCAAATCTAGTTAAAAATTCATCCTGCTGTTTTACCATTCTATTAACGATTTTATCTAGACGAGTATCACCCTGTACTTCAGGTTGATAAACGTTATCTAGGTAATCTTCTAAAGAACTTAACAGTCTGTATTTAACAAAGGTAGTATTTTTAAACCAGTTAAATAATGTCAGTATTGCACTGAATACAAGTCCAATCAAACTGGTTGTAAAAGCAATACTCATACCTTCCAATGGTTTTTGTAGCTGCGCTACTAACTCATTAATATTACTGGCATTTGTTTGATTGATTGTTTGACTCAGTGCTGATAGATTTATTGTAATCCCTAAAAACGTACCCAGTAAGCCAAAGGCTAACAGCAAATTCGGCAGAATTCGACAGAAATAATCAATCTGTTCACAGGTGAATAACCAAACCTTTTCTCGACTGTAAATCTGGTCTACTAATGCTGCTGTGTTCACCTGATCTAACTCTTTACTAGCCAGCTTAAACCTGTATTTTATTTCCTCTAATATTTTTTTCTGTTCTCCGGGTGATTTTCTATCAATTAAGCGTCTGACACTCTCCTCTAAAGATAACAGATGTTGATAGAGTGCTAGGCGGAGAATAATAGTACCGATAGATGGGATGACGACGAGTACAAAAGTGAAGAAAATTAAATAAGGTGGGATTGATGGCATGAAAGTAATTGGTGTGTGAGGATATATTTAAGAGATATTGGGGGATGCTAATTCTAAAGAGGATATTTAGCAAAAATTCTTTGTTTTTCCCGTTCGTATTCCTCTTCATTCAGGAAACCTTCTGCTAAATCTTGTTTTAACTGCTCCAATTCTAAACGTCGTTTGGTTCTATTATCATTACCATTTACATTGACAGGTGCATCAATAACTATTTCTCCACTCAGCACTTTTTGATTTAATGTATCGCTAGTTGGTGCAAAAGTAGGAGTTTGGAAGGTTCTAAATTTCTCATTCATTTTTCTCCGAAACCGATTAATAATTCCTTCTTTAGCGGTAGGATCTGTAGTGTCGGAAGTCCCCACTACGGCGAGTTTATAAGCATAGTTAGGACTATCTGGGGGTAAATTATCTACTGCTTGTACAAATTGACGTAGTTTTGGTAAATATTTATTTTCCCAGAGTTGAGGTTGTGCAGCTATTGTGTTAATTTCTTGGTCTAAAAGCTGTTGCAATGCTGCTGTCATGTCACTGCGGTTAGCGAGTTCTTCTAAAGCTTGATTCCACTCAGGACTCAATGCGGCAGTGTTGTAAGTATCTCGCAAGGAATCATAATATTGAAATTCCAATTGCTGATTTTGTGGGTTTTCTGTCAGTAACCCAAACGCTAAACAAGGATAGAAGATATCTTCTAGTTTTTCCAGTGCGATCGCATCCGGTGGAATAATATCAGGGAATGTAACCCGATAATCGTTATGTAAAAAAGCTGTAGCAGAATTCTGTTCTCTCAAGTAAGGGTTTCTCATTCTATCTAAACCACCAATTAGTCTCAAAGGAAACCCAGCATATTCATTAACAATTAAAATTTCGTCTTCTGCTTGTGTCGGTTTTAAAACAGTTGCATCAACTCCCAACTCTTGTTCTAATAAATTTTTAAACTGTTGTACTTCTAACTCATCTGTATTTTTAAACCCAATTAACTTACTACTTTTAGCGGGATCTTCCCGGAAATAAGGATCAGCTAAAGTCAGTCTGAGCAAAGGTTTAGCTTCTTGCATCACTTGTGCTAACCGAGTCGAACGCGCTGCTAAAGGATACTTTTGCATAAACCGCTTAATCACAGAATTAACAATATTGATGACACGCGCAGCAAATAAACTGTCAACATTACGATTAATTTCTTTTTGCAACTGTTCTTGAGTGGTGCGTTCTTTATCTATAAAAATTGCTAAAGATTGACCTCTACCAGTTGGTTCTGTAATTTCAGCACTTACTAACACTAACTGTCCGCGAAAACCATCTTCTGGTAACATTGTTTGATAACAACGTTCAATATCTTCACTATCAAAGATAGCTTCGCCACTCATTTCATCAAAATTTAATTGTCTTAAGTCGCCGTCTTGCTTCTCATAGCTAGTTTGTAAATCTTCCACTAATCTGCTAAAAGCAGTCACTTGATTACTTCTCTCTTGAATATGCTTTTGTAATTCATTGACAATTTTCAATGCTTCCTGACAGACTGTAAAATCAAAGTTGTGCTGAATAGTTTTGCATACTTCCTGCACTACTCTTTTAGCTTCCGCTTGTACTGGTGTATTCTTATTGTTAAAGAAAGGAAGACTGGCTTTATTCTCAATATCTTCTACTGTTTGTTCAGCATCCCGCCATTTTCTTTCAATATCTTCCCAGCGTTTCATCCCATTAAAATCAGTAATAGCTTCTTGCAAATTACCTTGATAATTATTCAACTCATGTTGCAAAGCGTCTAGCCAATCCCGACAACTTTTGATCGAAAAGTTCAAATCGCTGGGTGTAAGCAACTGAATTATATAATCATCAATATTATGTTTTAGTTCTTTAGCGGTGTTTGGAGAAGTCTGTAAAACTTTTGTGAGCCAAATTCCTCTGGTACTTTCTGTTTCCCCTGGTTGAAATTTACGGAATTGCTCCCGAAATTCTCTTGGTAACTGTTGGCGAATGCCATAACGAGCATCTTTATTTTGACAATCAGAAATTGAACGTTCTAATTTACTTCTCCAGGTGTTGATAGTATTACTAAAATTTTTATTGGCTTCTTCTACTGACTCTGATATTTTGGTTCTGAAGCAATCTTTATTAATTAGGTCATTTTGCCAATTATATTGGATTAAAAATTGCTCTAATAATTTGAGAGTATCTGGACTTTGACCCTTACCATATAACCAAAATTTTACCAGGGATAAACTCACCTGCATTAAGGCTATTTGTACAATAGTGTCACGAGGGAAATAAATAGCCGCTAACCCAAATGTTAAATATCGTTGTACATTAGGACGTGGGTGTTTATCCCACTGAATTATGTGTTGCAGAAAATTATCTCTATTTCCTTTAATTACAGGTGATAACTCGCCAGAAAAATCTAAAGCAATCTTATGAGCAATAACATTACATAATTTACCTTGTTCAAGTATTTGATATTCACCACCTGTCTGATGCGAAACTAAATAAGTATAGTCAAATGGCGGACGCTTTTCTTGAATAAATACTAAATTTTGAATATCATAACAAGCTGCAAATTGTGTACTGGGATTACTGTAATAATCTAATTCTTTGAGAGCCGCATAAGTATTGGCACTCATATTAGGAGTATTGCCATATAATTCAGGACTAATTACTAAATAGCTGACAATCTGAGTTTCTTGTTCTTGATAAAGATGTCTCAGGCTATAAGCAATATCCAAAAACATCCCGCTTCCTGTACCGCCACATAAAGAACCAATGACGAAAATATTTAAACCAGATGCGACTCTGATACCTTTTCTGAGTAATAAAGAATCATGTCCTCTGGTAAGTCTTTCTGCGGTTTCAATCGCTGTTTTTATCTTTTGATAGTTATGAAAAAAAGCTAGTCTACCTACAGGTCTAATTCCTTTTGCACCTTCTTCAACTGCTTTTATATTTCGCAATAGTTGGGGAGGAAACCATCTAGCAATATGCTCATAGGGGCCATAACGAGTATATTCAGAACGCCGTTCTAGTCCTTCCACAAACATTGTTACTTCTTTGGAGGACATAGTGGCACTAACTTTTTCTGCTTCGCGGAAACTTAGGTCAACACCGTGATAGGTACTACCTGTACGAATACCAGCTACTTGTGTTGCGGCTTTATCAGTGTCGATATGCACAAAACTCACAATTGGCAGATTATTTAAATCTCCATAGCGGTCAACAATTAGCCGCCTAATTCGCATTAAAACATCCCTTCCAGTACCACCCAAACCAATACAAATTGTGCGGTTAATACCTCGATATTGTAGGTCATTGACAGTTGCTTGGCTCATTTGATGCACCTTGTTTGCTATTTTTTGACTTGAATATTTATCTCGTAGTCACGCTTACGATTATCTGGACAATTTAGCCGAAACCGAGAACTAGATATCAGAGTACGTGAAGTAATTTCTCTACCTTGATAGTAAATAGGGGCGGAATTAGTTGGTACTAAATAAAGCTTTTCTCCTTTACGTTCTAAATATGCTCTGACTTCTACACCAGGACAATCAATAGAATCTACACAAGTAGAGTCATATTCACCAATAGCAATGCGTTTTTTAGGAGGTAATCGGCATTTTTGGTCTTCTGGTTTTGCTGTGGCTTCAAAATCTACGCTTAACTCCCATGTTTTCTGTAATCGATAAATTTTTACAGCAGCTACAAATGCACTAATTAATGTTACTAATGCAATTAATCCTGGTAGCCATAATTGTTTAGTTAGATAAGGATTAACTAAACAAGTTTTTTCACCACCTGGTGCTGGGGTACAAAATTCTTGTACAGTAGGAGCAATATCTACAACCGTGAGTTTATATTGTTTATTTTGCTTAGTTGTAATTAACTGCGATCGCTCCTTAATTGGTAAAGCCTTTAACCAAGCTTGTCGCTGTTTACTTCCTGGAGAGTCGGCAATGCGAAAAGGACTCTCAGCCGGGGTTTCAATCCAAACTTGAGAAGTAATTCCTGGTTGGGTAAATAAAGGTGCGTCAGTAATCCACACTACTGACTGCGCCTTAATTGGTTGCTGCTTTTGCAGACGATTTTGATTAATTTGAGCAATACCTTGATAAATCTTTAACTCGGCTTGCTGAATATCTGTGCCATAGCGATTGGGGTCAGAAACAAAAGGTATTTTTGCTAAGATTTTGTCAATATTTTCTTGATTTTTACTATTAAAATATATGGGTGTTCCCAATTGATTGCTATCTGATGTCACCTCGTTTAAATTGACATCCCTAGCAAAAGGAACAACGTAAACTAAATCTCCCGGTTTGAGGCTATCTTCTACTATCTGACGTAAGCGGATACGACCTTCATCATTCAATCCCACACTTTCGGTCATATCTATCGCCAAGACAACATCTCTTCCGCCAGCCAAAGCGGAAATTAATTCTAAACCGAGTTTTTGTGTAGATGTAAGCGGTTGTCCAGGAACAATTCGTGTGATTGTCACAAGTAAGGCAGCCTATCAATTAACAGGATTAGATACGCATAGATACCCGATTAAGTAAATTTTAAAATATAATTCTTAAATTAAATTAGTTTTATTTCAACTTATTTAATGATTTTTTATAAAAATCAGTATTTTTTAACTTATTAAGTTAAGAAAATTTTATTACATAGGGATTTTACCTGAGAATCTACGTTAAAATCAAGTATTTATTATAACTGAGCATTTTAGACATGGGTTTAAAGAAATGTAAATTTAACAAATTGTCTGAGCATATTAAATTCCCCCAACAGCTATTTTAAAAAGCACTGCTGGGGTAAAAATAATATGGCATTTAAGTTAACTCAGCTTCAGTTTGATTGCACTCAATTCCTCAGCAACCATAGCGTTGTTGATAGTAAGCTAAAATTTCCTGAACACGTTGCCGACTCTCAGAATTAGAGTTAGCAGCCCAAGAAATAGACAAGCCTCCTATTTGACTTTGATAGTAATCAAAATGTGGAGAGGATTGGGGCATTAACTCCACTGCCACCCCCTCAACTTGACGCAGATGAGCAGCTATCTCTCGATATACTGCTAACGGTAAACCAGGAAATTCAATTTTTTCTGTCGTCTCCATCCTTATAGAGTTCCCAGCGCAACGCTATTTGAGGTGGGTGTTGTCACCGAAACCGGAGTGCTAGGTGGATTTGTAGTTGAAGGTGTAGAACCAACTGCTGCTTCACCTACCATTCTGGCGACCTCAATACCGTATTGTTCCAGAATTACAATCGGATTGGAACCTTCATTCATTTCAATGCGTTTAATCAACAGACCATTTGCGAGTCGCTGTCCTGCTTCTACATAACGGCTGTTGGTTTCATTTGGTATTTTAATAATTGCTTGGGGTTCTTTCCCCACAACCACTACACCAGTGACGACAACTGCTTTGGCTAAATCAGGCTCGGTTGGCGGTGGTAGGACAGAAACTAAAGTGGGATTGGGGACAACTTGCGGTAAAACTTTAGGTAAGACGGGAGTTAAGCTAGGGGGTTTTGCTACTCGTGCTACCTTGTTTGGGGTTGTAGTTTTCTTCGTATTGCCATTATTAGGATTTCCCGCTTGTGGTTTGGTAGCTATTGGTAGAGGCGGCAAGGATGGAACTGTTCTAGTAGTTGTATTTTGTCCAATTTCGGCGACTGGTTGCCCGACAATTTGGGCAAATGGATCATTTCGCCCCTTGGAAACTACAACTACCCTTTCTGTGGCATTGGTAAGTTGAATCAAGCTAGGGCTGGCGGTGGCGCGCTTTGTTTCCTGGTTACCAGAAACTACAGGATTATTAAAAGACTGAGCTGCTGGGGGTGGGGTTTTAGCAGGCGGTGCTGCTTGAGGCACAGGATTGACAGCTTGTGGTGTTTCTTCCGAAGCACAGCCAGCGATCGCTACGGTAACAATAGCTGCAACTAAAATTTTGGTTTTTCTGCCCATTAGCCGTTCTCAAAAGCTATAGGAAAATTGATCGGTTAAAATCCGCTATGCCTGTGTTTCAAACATAGCATTGTTACCTTTATAACCTAAATTTTGACATTTAAACGGTTGTTTTTAACACTAAAATTTCAGGATAAATGCTGATGGCATAGTGAGAACTTAATCCTCTGCCGCACACATCAGATTTTTCAACAAGTCCAACCCTTTTTTAACTCGCCGGGAAACTGTCACCACACTAATCCCCAACTGTTCTGCTACTTGCTTCTGAGTTAAATCCTGCAAAAATACACATTCTAAAACCTCACGGGTGCGTTGTTCTAGCTGGAACAAAGCTTGTTGCAGACGAATTTGGTCTTCTTGCGCCAATTGAAAACTACGATACTGATGATCAGGAACTAATTCTCCCAGGCTCGTAGCTCCTTCATCGCTATCTTGTACTGGTACATCCAGACTCAGAGGTGAACGATTCACCCATGCTAATTTGATATCCTGCCACTCGTCTGGGGAAATCTGTAGTGCAGCTGCTAATTCCGCATCAGTGGGTTGACGATTGTATTGTTCTCGTAAGCAACGTGAAACTCCGATTGCCCGTTGTTGTATGGCTAAGTAGCGTCTGGGAATTCGGACTGTCACACCTTTATCTCGAAGATAGTGTTGAATTTCACCCCGAATATAAGGAATAGCAAAGGAACTGAAGGCGTGTCCTTTGACAAGTTCAAATCGTTCAATCGCTCGAATTAAACCCAGACAACCAACCTGAACTAAGTCGTCATAGCTTTCACGACATTGATTCATCCAATAGTGAGCTTCTTTTCTCACCAGTCCAAAATTAAGTTGTACCAGTTGATTGCGAACAGTTTCTGAGCGAGATTGTTGATATTCTCGCAATAACTGCCAAATTTCTTGCTTTAGTTCGTTGGTAGTTGTAGTAGGCATAGCATCGCGTTTATTGAGGAAATAAACAATCTAATACTCGGTGGAAAACCAGGCTGCGATCGCGCGATATCAAAGCAAATATGATGCTATATGCCCCCTGCAAATTTCTAGTCATTTAAACTTGTAATTATTTAAATGCGTAGAGGCTGATATCGAGCTAAATTTAAATAAGCTAAAATGGCTTTGTCTTTTGATTTCTTGTGGGTATTTAATGTAGCTTTAACTGAGCTAACTAGAGCCACAATATATAATTTTTGGTTATATTTGAAACCGAAATAGTACCTAATTTGATTTATAATAATAAGGTTGACCCTTCACTATATTTTGGGAAGATGTCCCCAAGAAATTCTCAGTAAAGTTACTAACAATTCATCTAATCCTTAAATCTGCTTAGTCAAATAGCCGTAAATTAACATAGTTATCTAGGTTGTTTCTTAAACTAAAAGAGTAGTCTGAGCCACTAATAGCTCCATCCTGATTACGGAGAAGTAACAAAACTTTACTTGTTTTTATTCGCTTAAATATGGCAAAAAGCAGCTTAACCGGAGACAAAAACTAAACTCTGGCAATGACTAGCATTCACGCTTTCAAAATACCCTCATCTATGGTTCGACTGCCATATTAATCAATCATGATTTCAACCCATAAAAAAAAGGGCTAACTAGCCCTTTTTGTTGGTCAACCTACTGTGATTTAGTTCGAGAAGGTAATTTGCCAGGTACAGAATTTGTTCGTGAATCCTAACTGATAGAGGTTATCAGAAGAATTAAGCACGATTGGGTTCAACCCTAGCGTAAAATAGACCACGAATTTTGACTTCTTTGGGTTCAGCCGAACCTAAATCAGTATCAGATGGTTGTTCACTCTCGAAGGTTCCAGCAATTTCACCAGTAGAGCTGTCTACTTTAGCTACTTGCAGAGAGATTTTGCCGTTGAGAATTTCAGCGCGCTTAACGTTAGCACGGGTTAATTCTTCGTCATCAGCTTGTGCTGGGAGAGCTACGGCATTATCATAGCCGCTAACGATACCACGACCTTTAGGATCTAAGAAAGCAGCACCACGGTAGGAAGGTACTTTGAAACTGCCTTCAAAGTCAGTGGAAGTATTCAGACTGTTTAAACCAGGTTGTGTTTGAGCTACTAAGTTTTTAATGGTGAATAGGAAAGGTACGCGTTCACCACCAGGTAGCTGCACGGTAATGGCTTGGAAGTCCAAACCATCATCTTCTACAAAAGTCAAGCTGTTATCTGGGTTAATTTTCAGATTACCAGAAACTTGGTCAATAGTAGAAGTGTATCTGGTTAACAATTTGCCAGGTACGAATTCTGCTACTTGACGTTTATTCGCAGGTTCTTCCTTAACGAAGAAATTGGTTGGTTCCAAGCAGAGTTCTTTAATCGCATAGGATTGGCTAGAATCCAAAGGAATGGAACCACGGCTGGTTTCTCCCAGTTGGGGGCATTTGTTCGCCAAGCCAGTGCCGCGAATTTGTTCATAAGTGAGTACATCTCTACTGCTAGCAGTAGGAGCTTCACTACAAGCAGTGATTAGTCCCAGGCACAAAGCCAAGAATGCCACAATTAAAGCGCGATACCTCATGATCAACCTCAATGTCAAAAATTAATATCTCAAAAGTTTGGGCAGGTGAATAAGCACATTTTGACAGAGAAGTGCGTACTTTCAGTAACACGAAACTGTTGATGTTCGTGTTTGGCCAATGGGTAGACATTGGCAGCGTCGCTACAGTTTTTCTGTACTATGTATGTAACATTACTACACACAGCCCATAGCTTTATAGGGAAATCAGCCAGATCATACGATTTTTTTTAACTCAAAATCAAAGCAGTCTAAATCTCAATTGAGTAGCTTTGATCCCATCTAGCTACCTTTGAGCCTGTGGGAAGCGTTACAGCTCACCTATATGAATGCCCACAATCTTCGGTAAATTTGAGGAGACAGGATTTTAACGGAGCGGTTGAGATGAACAAACACAATGATTCTGAATCAGGGCTGTTGCCGGATGAGATGCACAAAATTGTGGCTGTAGTGCATGATGTGGCATTGGCCTATCAAGGGGATGTGATGGCTCTTTTACAATTGCTGCGCCAGTTGGAGCAGTTACACCGGGAGATTCGAGATGGTGCTTTTCATGAGAGTTTGCCGAATAACCGTCAGCAACTCTATGCACTACTGAAAGATATAGAGTCTGAGGGAGGTTGGCCTTATATTGAGCGTATGAGACTACAGCGATTTTTAACCAATTTTTTCCCAGAAGCAATTGATGAAGATAGCCCACAGGAAATTAGTGAAGATATGTTAAGTAGCGATCGCTCTTGAGCTAGTCAGCAGTTAGACGGCTGTGAGTGGAAAACTATTTGGAAATGGTAAACTTAATCACATAAGATAATTTGTTGTTCAATGTAGCAGTTTGTCATTAAACTCAGTAATTTATCCTCATGGAACAGGAAAAATAACTCATGCCTAAATTCTAATCAGGTTGCTGTAATGTATTACTAGAAATCAGTTTTCTGAGCGCAGGAAAGCTAGTCAGCCCTAGTGATTGTACTGAGATTAACGATGATTCAAGGCTAACAATGAATTAGACTGCAAACGACAAGAGGTATCAATGCCTGGCATAGTATCCGTTTCCCGTAAAGATTTATCTCAACGCCGTCAGCAGCTACGCCGACAGCGACAAATGCAAATTTTGCAAGCTATTTGGCGCACAGGGGCTATTACTGGATTGGCGGGTGGGTTGCTGTGGCTGGCAATCCAGCCAATTTGGATACTCAAAACGCCTCAACAAGTATCGATCACATCCAATAATCAATCCTTGTCACAGGAGGCAGTGCAGTCGCTATTAGTGCTGTCATATCCGCAATCTTTATGGCGAATTCAACCAGCAGCGATCGCCGAATCATTGAAAAAACAGCCAGCTATTGCCCAAGCTACTGTCAACCGTCGCCTTTTTCCTCCAGGTTTAATCATTGAAGTTCAAGAAAGAGTACCTGTAGCAATAGCTCAAAAGTCTCAATCCCAAGCTAATGACACTAGCAAAAAACAAATATCTACAGGGTTATTAGATGCTCAAGGGGTTTGGATTCCTTTAGAAAAATACAAAATGATTAACCCCGAAATTAAATTACCTAGCCTGAAAGTGATCGGGTTTACGGAAGAATACGGAAAAAACTGGAGTCAACTTTATTCTTCTGTTAGCCAAAGCGCAGTAAAAATTACAGAAATAGATTGCCAAGACCCAGCTAACTTAAAGCTGAAAACTGAAATCGGAACTGTCTATCTTGGCTCTCTCAGTCCCCAGTTACCTGAACAAATTAATGTACTTGACAAACTACGCCACTTGCCTAAAAAAATTAATCCTCAAGAAATAGATTACATTGATTTGAAAAACCCTAATTCTCCATTAGTACATATAAACCAAAAGAAAGAAATGGTTAATTCTCAGACTCCCTCAAAAATTTAGTAGGTTTTATGTTTTAAATTTCCCAGACTGTTAATCAATTAAGAAAATTTATTTTTATAGAAAAATATTTAGAGTAGTCAGTTTCAGACCTGACAATGTTGCTTTCCAATTACCACCATAGGAATTCTCCGTCTGCCCATTCTCCCATAAAGAAATGCACAAGTTGATCATGATCCGCCTAACCTAGTATTTCCTTGTGATTTCTCGCAGTAGTGATGTATTTCATCCCGATGAAATTTAATGTAGCTAAAACTTCACTTGAGTCACTACTCGACAACCAGCCAATGAAGTAGGGTTTAAAGACTAATTTTGCTCTTACTCATGGGAATTTCATCAACACAGGCTGAAATCTGATTACTGTCAAGCTTTTCTCTAGCTACAACGACCAACACAGCAAGTAAAGTGTTATATAACTAATTGGCATAGTGTTTATAGCTGTAAATTTCGGCATCAACAACCCGTGAAACTAAATTTTTGTTTAAAGTAGCAATTATCCCCAATTGACAAACCTATCAACTATATTATTAATGCAGACAAGACCTGCTTTTGCTCAGGCTGACAGGTTTTGCCCTCACCTCAAAATTGTGATTGTTTTATAACTTGTATTTTTATTAAGTTGATGTTTAATTGCTGAGATTTAGCCGCTAAAACTAATCATCCAGGAATAGAGAACAAGATTTTTCAGTGTTGCATTCCTGAAAATGTATCTAAAAACACAAAAAACATGATTAATATCAGGCAGTGAGGTGAAAACCAACGTTGTGAGTAGTAATATCAATGACCAATTACAATCATCAGCAAAACTAGAAAGAATGTATCGGTTATGTCAGAGATATACTAGGGAAAATTGGCGATATAGTGACAATATTCATGTCTTATTGCAGTTATACAGCTCAATTTTAGTGAAATATAGGTATACTTCTCTAGAATTAGCTATGCAATGGTCTGCATTGCTGGCTGATCCCACAGCAAGACTTCACACTTGCAATCCACTTCAGGTTGGAAGTAGTGAAACAATCAAGAGCAGTGCCATCGTTTTTGGCATTGACAAACTATAGTTGACTCTTAGGCATGTAGCATCTAAATAAAGTCGTTTATCTACCTTTCTGAATCCAATGACACTTGATAATAACCAAGAGCTTACCTATAAAAATACCCAATCTTTCGGGCAGTCGGGTTTTTCACTAGCAGTTAACTCAACTAACCCCTTTAATCACTCTGGGCTGAATTTTGCCCAAAACCATGACAGTAAGAAGATTACTACGGAAACTAGCCGGATTGGGGAGATTGTACCAGGACGGGTAGCTAATATCAAAGTAATCGGTGTCGGCGGTGGTGGTGGCAATGCCGTTAACCGAATGATTGAGTCTGATGTTTCAGGGGTGGAGTTTTGGTCGATCAACACTGATGCTCAAGCTTTAACGTTGGCAGGTGCTCCCAGTCGCTTACAAATTGGACAGAAGCTAACACGAGGTTTAGGCGCAGGTGGCAATCCGGCTATTGGTCAAAAGGCGGCAGAAGAATCCAGAGATGAAATTGCCACTGCTCTGGAGGGTGCTGATTTGGTGTTTATTACTGCTGGCATGGGAGGCGGGACAGGTACAGGTGCGGCCCCAATTGTTGCCGAAGTCGCCAAAGAGATGGGTGCTTTGACTGTAGGTGTAGTAACACGTCCTTTTGTGTTTGAAGGTCGTCGTCGCACGAGTCAAGCCGAGCAAGGCATTGAGGGACTTAAAAGTAGAGTTGATACCCTGATTATCATCCCAAACAATAAATTGCTGGAAGTTATCCCTGAGCAAACACCAGTGCAAGAAGCTTTTCGCTATGCGGATGATGTGTTGCGTCAAGGGGTGCAAGGCATTTCTGATATTATTACGATTCCTGGCTTGGTAAACGTAGACTTTGCCGATGTGCGGGCTGTGATGGCAGATGCAGGTTCGGCATTGATGGGAATTGGTGTGAGTTCAGGCAAATCGAGAGCTAGAGAAGCCGCGATCGCCGCTATTTCCTCTCCATTGCTAGAATGTTCTATTGAAGGTGCTAGAGGTGTAGTATTTAATATTACAGGTGGTAGCGACCTGACTCTACATGAAGTCAATGCTGCCGCCGAAACAATATACGAAGTAGTTGATCCCAACGCTAATATTATTTTTGGTGCAGTCATTGATGACAGGCTACAAGGTGAAGTCAGAATTACCGTGATTGCTACTGGTTTTACAGGCGAAATACAAGCCGCACCTCAACAGAATGTAGCCAACGCTCGTGTAGTACCTTCTCCTTCCAGACGCACGCCCCCACAACAACCATCAGCTAACCCACCCGCACCTGCTCCTATTCCAGAACCAAAAGAAAAAGCTGGACTGGATATCCCTGATTTTCTGAGAAATCGGCGGCCACGGAATTAAGCGGTTGAAGATTTGAGATTATTCAAAAGTTTAATCTTAGGTCAGGCTGAGTGCTATATAAAATCTGCTAGTTCTCCAGTTGCACCGGAGGTAGGGTCAGCAATGCTGCAACTATCTCGGTTACTGTACGTTGCTGTCACCAATATATCTAGACCATTCAAAAACAACATCAAGTTATCAAGCAAGTCGATAGGCACAAAACACAGCCGTATGTGGGTGACTCAGGAACCCACATACGTCCTACCCTTCGGGAACGCTCCGCGAACAGCCAGGAGATGTAGTACCAACGCATATTTTAATATGCGGGACATCAAGTAGTATCATAAGATGCTGGCATTTTTTTAGGGTTATTTCTTTCTATTATGTCCTAACCTATGCTGCGACTGCTATAAAACTCATTTAAAATTTGTTTATGCCAGATTAACTAGATATTTATACATATTGAAATTGAATCTTAAAATATAGTTTATTTCTGGTTAAGTAAATACAACACCGTAGTTTTTCTAGTGTTTTTTTTCAAAAAATTCATATTAACTTTAATTAAATTTCCCACTAAGAACTTATAGTATCCCAGTAACTACCTTTTCAGTATTTTATACAGTGAATATGCTAAAACATATTGATAGTATAAGAGGATAAAGAAGTAATAATGTACTTTCTAATTTAAGTAAAAATACGATACTTGAGTGTTTGAGACCAACTTAAAAATTAAAAATTTGTCACCATTTGTAAAATCCTTAGTGTTAGCCGATATAGATAAAGATATAAACAACCTGTGTAATTTTTATACACAAAATCTTTTTTTTTATAAGATAATTGAACAATCTTGAGATAGTAGAACAAAGATGACAACAGTACAGTGATTCAAGAATAAGACAGGGGAAGAAAATCAAAATGACGAAAAATTTTTCTAAGTTATTTCTGAGGATATCAATTACATCGTTTATCGGAATCTACTGTTTAGCTTTAGCCCCCTCGGCTTTAGCAAAGAATGGTAACGGCAATGGTAAAGGCAATGGCAATTCCAACCAGACTTCAACTACCAACACCACTACCACTACCACCGCTTCCAGTGCAACTTGTAGTCTTACAGATGTATTCCTGGGAAATGTCAGTGCTTCAGCTTGTCAAGGGCCTTTTAGTGGTAATGACACGGGATCGAGCAGTACGTTGCTTGATGATTTGAATAGCGGACTGTTTAATCTTGGTGTTGATGCCACTTGGGAGTTAGTGGGAAAAACTGATAGTCCAGATAATTTTGGCTTTGAAGCAACAGGCAAAAATTCTGGTAACTGGAGTCTAAATCAAGCACTTGGCGAGGGTTTATCTACATTTGTGATTAGCCTGAAAACAAGTAGTGCATATAGTACCTATCTGTTCAAAGACGTTGATTTTGCTAAAACAGGTTTAACAGGTTCCTTCAATACAATCGGTGTTGCCCTAGATGGGAGTGGTAAACAGGGTAAGGATCTGTCCCATGCCTCAATCTTTAGGGCTACTTATGTCAACCTTCCCGAACCAGCGAAAGCCAAAGTACCAGAACCAACTGCTACTATAGGTCTTGGTCTAGTTATGGGTGGTATGTTGATTAATCGTCGTCGCAAGTCTCATGGCATCCAGCAATGCCGTAGTTCACAACTAAGTTAAGCATCTACTATCAGTAGCAAAGTTCTAAAATGAATTATCAGATCAAGTTGAGGACTTTATGGCTGCTAAAGTAGAAATTTACACTTGGAGAACTTGCCCTTTTTGCATTCGAGCTAAAAATTTGCTCAATCAGAAGGGCGTGGAATTTGTTGAATATAGCATTGATGGAGATGAGCAAGCACGGGCTAAAATGTCTGAAAGAGCAAATGGCAGACGTTCCGTACCACAAATTTTCATCAACGATCGCCATGTCGGTGGTTGTGATGATATTCACGCTTTAGAAGCTCAAGGCAAGCTAGATGAGTTACTAGCTGGATAATTCCTGAGATTACCCAATCATTAGCATGGGCTGTTTTCCAGTAGCAAAGATGGTGAATCAGTCAGATCATCAAGGGATAATCTAAATTGACTATCCTGAGAATGTTCTGGCGATTGAGGCAAAAAGTGTGAAACTGGCTTTTATTATTGATCCCATCCATCAGCTTGACCCATGCCATGATACCAGTGTTGCTTTGATGGAAGCAGCGCAAATTTTAGGACATGAAGTTTGGGTAACTCAGGCAACTTGGCTGAGTGTGGTAAACAGCAAAGCTTGGGCTATTTTGCAGCAGGTGGAATTAGTCCCAATACAGTTGGTAGAAGGACGCTGGATAGCAGCTAACCCCTGGTATAAATTAAGCCAGCGTTCTTTTATGTCCTTAGAAACGATGGATGCTGTATTTATGCGGACAGATCCACCTGTTAACGATGCTTACCTATATGCTACGTACATTCTGGATTACATTGACCAAAACAAAACGCTGCTCATCAACAATCCTCGTGGTATCCGAGGAGCAAATGAAAAAATGTATGCCCTCCAGTTTACCAAGGCTATTCCAGAAACTATTGTGAGTGCTGATAAGCAGTTCATTCGTGAATTTGTGGAAGCTAAGGGCGCGGCAGTTCTCAAACCTTTGGGTAATAAGGCTGGGGAAGGGGTTTTATTTTTACCTTCAGGCGATCGCAACTTCAACTCTATCGTTGAACTCAGTACCCATCAAGGTCGATTACCAGTCATGGTACAAACTTATTTACCAGAGGCTAAAGAGGGAGACAAGCGAATTATCCTCCTGGATGGTGAACCAATTGGCGCGCTCAATCGGCTTTCGAGTGGGAGCGATTTTCGCAATAATATGGCTGCTGGTGGTACAGTCGCGCAAACTGTGATTACCCCAAGAGAACATGAAATCTGCACCGAATTAGCTGAAAAACTACGTCAAGACGGCTTAATTTTTGTGGGTATTGATGTGATTGGTGGCTACCTCACAGAAGTTAACGTCACAAGCCCTACAGGAATCAGGGAAATCGACAAACTAGATGGTACTCGCCTGGCTAATCAAGTGATTCAATGGGTGGAGCAGACTTTAAATGGTTTCACTGCCATAACAAAATAAATTGAGGCCAAAAAACAGCGATAACACCTGTCTAAATCTGTCTATGCAGTTTGCAGACAGGTGTTAGTGACATACTCCTACACTGATTGCAAGCAATACAGTGTAGGCTACGCCAACGCGTCAGCGTCCCGCAGGGTAGCAAGAATCCCTGAAATAGAATTTCAGGGAGTGTCAATGAGAGTCAACAGCATATTGAATCAGTTGACTCAGACGCAGACGCAGGGTTTCCAGTCCTAAACGCTGACTAGCTGAAATAAACACCGCTAAAGGAAACTCTTCTTGAGCTAAAGCTAGAGTCTGGCTATCTACTTGATCAATTTTGTTAAAAGCCACAAGTGCGGGGCCGGGAGTTACTGGCATTTGCGCGAGAATCTCTCGCACTGAGCGAATATGACTCAACCAAGCAGGATGAGATAAATCTACTAAGTGTAGTAAAGCATCCGCTTCTGTGACTTCTTCTAAAGTAGCGCGGAAAGCATCCATTAGTGATGCTGGTAGTTCATGGATAAACCCTACCGTATCTGTAATCAGAATTTCTTGGGTTTCTCCATTCTCAGCCCCAGGTATGACTAAACGGCGTGTAGTCGGGTCAAGGGTAGCAAATAACTGGTCGGCTGTGTAAACTTCCGCGTTGGTGAGGGCATTCAATAAAGTAGATTTGCCGGCGTTGGTATAACCAACTAAAGCCACAGAGGGAACTTCCTGATGTTGTCGCCGTTGGCGTAAGCGTGAACGGTGGGCTTGTAGTTGGTTAACTTCTTGTTGCAAGCGAGAAATGCGTCGCTGAATGGCGCGGCGTTCGGTTTCTAATTTAGTTTCACCAGGGCCACGAGTCCCGATACCACCCCCTAGTCGAGACATTGCTTGACCTCTACCGGTGAGTCTGGGCAGCATATATTCTAGCTGTGCCAATTCTACCTGCAATTTACCAGCACCAGATTGAGCGCGTTGAGCAAAGATATCTAATATAACTTCGGTGCGGTCAACTACCCGGATGCCAATTTGCGCTTCTAAGTTGCGGACTTGGGCGGGTGAGAGGTCGCGGTCAAAGACGACGAGATTACACCCCAAGGTTTGGGCTGTGAGGGCGACTTCTTGGACTTTACCTTCACCAATGACGGTTTGCGGGTGAATGCGCGATCGCTTTTGTTGTATTGTTTGTAATACATCACCACCGGCCGTATCCACTAACCGCGCTAATTCCGCCAAGGTGTCCTGAAATTGCTGGAGTGACATATCATCAGTCATCACACCCACAATTAACACCCGGTCATGATCCGCATCTACTTCTTGGGCGACGAATTCCCGACGGAACTCTTCTTCTAGCCCTTCCACCAAGTCGATGAAATCCTGCTGTGCTAGGTCATCTAAATCTAAAGGTGGTGATATACTCCAACTGCCAGATAGGACTTTAGAGCCAGAAAACGCGCCACTAGGAATCAAAGCACGAGCATCTTGGGGGACTAGGTGGGCTACATAAGCTTCTTTAACGTAGCCTGTCGCCCCACCACCGCGCCGTGTAAAGCCCGTCCCGGTAATATTGATTACCACTAAAGCATCTAAACGCTGCATAGCCATTGCCGTGAGAGCCGCTTCATTAGGCGGTTCTGCCTTGAGATGGGTAGCGATACAACGAATACCACTGAGACGTTCCGCACCATAACGGGGTAATTCCATTGGTGGGATTTGGGTTTGACGCGGAGTGCCTACGCCAACACGAATCACTTGTCCGCGACGGTTGAGGTAGGCACACACAGGTAGATTAATTTCCGTGCTGATGGCTGCCAGACGCTGGGAGAACTCAGGCGTAGTGATGCGATCGCCTGGGATGCGCTGGTGGTACAGTCGCTGTAGTTGCTTCAGCTGACTGGATTTCAAACCCTGAAGATTACCGAAAATAGTTTCTATAGGCGTTTATGACCAGTTACCTGGCCCTCCGAATCCTTCTATTGTCTATTTTACAACAGTGTTCAAGGTGCAAACTCAATCTTTTGGGGGTAACGTGGGTGAATGGAGTTGAGACAATTTGTGTAGGGTGGTCATTGCTTGAGAGTTGCTAAGACCTGAGTTTAACGTTATTGGCTGTGCATCGCCTAACGCTGAAAGAGAATGGCGCAAGATATAACTTATTTTCAACTGTAGAGACGTTGCATGCAACGTCTCTACATCATTCATTTGGTGCAACTTCATAGAGAATTGGTATTACTAACATAATATCAAAATATATAATTATCGTAAATTTGCTAAATCAGAACCTCAAGAGAAGGATTCTTAAGAAAATTGTAAAAATACGCCGCAGTTTTTGTAGCAAATTATCAATAATTTGTTTCTTCTGTATGTCCAACAGAGTATCCACGAATTCGGGATTGATATCAATAGCATTGCTAATACTTTTATTTCCTTCTATCCATCGACCTAATTTTATTAATGCACTTCCCCGATAGTACCAAGCTTCGTGTAAATCAGGTTTAAATTTCACAGCTTGGTCGTAGGATGCGATCGCCTCTTCATAGCGTCCTAAATTGTATAGCGCAATCCCCCGATTGTACCAAGCTTCGTGATCATCAGGTTTAATTTTCACAGCTTGGTCGTAGGATGCGATCGCCTCTTCATAGCGTCCTAAATTATATAGCGCATTCCCCCGATTGTTCCAAGCTTGGTGATCATCTGGTTTAAATTTCACAGCTTGGTCGTAGGATGCGATCGCCTCTTCATTGCGTCCTAAATTAACTAGCGCATTCCCCCGATTGTACCAAGCTTCGTGATCATCTGGTTTAATTTTCACAGCTTGGTCGTAGGATGCGATCGCCTCTTCATTGCGTCCTAAATTAACTAGCGCATTCCCCCGATTGTACCAAGCTTCGTGATCATCTGGTTTAATTTTCACAGCTTGGTCGTAGGATGCGATCGCCTCTTCATTGCGTCCTAAATTAAATAGCGCAATCCCCCGATTGTTCCAAGCTTCGTGATCATCTGGTTTAATTTTCACAGCTTGGTCGTAGGATGCGATCGCTTCTTCATAGCGTCCTAAATTTCTTAGCGCATTCCCCCGATTGTACCAAGCTTGGTGATAATCTGGTTTAATTTTCACAGCTTGGTCGTAGGATGCGATCGCCTCTTCATAGCGTCCTAAATAATATAGCGCATTCCCCCGATTGTACCAAGCTTGGTGATAATCTGGTTTAATTTTCACAGCTTGGTCGTAGGATGCGATCGCCTCTTCATAGCGTCCTAAATAATATAGCGCAGTCCCCCGATTGTACCAAGCTTCGTGATAATCAGGTTTAAATTTCACAGCTTGGTCGTAGGATGCGATCGCCTCTTCATTGCGTCCTAAATCATCTAGCGCAATCCCCCGATTGTACCAAGCTTCGTGTAAATCTGGTTTAAATTTCACAGCTTGGTCGTAGGATGCGATCGCCTCTTCATAGCGTCCTAAATTAACTAGCGCAGTCCCCCGATTGTACCAAGCTTCGTGATAATCAGGTTTAAATTTCACAGCTTGGTCGTAGGATGCGATCGCCTCTTCATTGCGTCCTAAATTAACTAGCGCAGTCCCCCGATTGTACCAAGCTTCGTGTAAATCTGGTTTAAATTTCACAGCTTGGTCGTAGGATGCGATCGCCTCTTCATTGCGTCCTAAATTATATAGCGCATTCCCCCGATTGTTCCAAGCTTCGTGATCATCTGGTTTAAATTTCACAGCTTGGTCGTAGGATGCGATCGCCTCTTCATAGCGTCCTAAATTTCTTAGCGCAATCCCCCGATTGTTCCAAGCTTTGTGATAATCTGGTTTAAATTTCACAGCTTGGTCGTAGGATGCGATCGCAGCTTCGGGTTCTTTTGCTGCATACAGCAAATTACCCAGTTCAAATAGTAAACTTACCTTTGTATCTTCTGTCTGATGTTGTTCTGCCAACAAGTCTTGAATTTCCAAAACTTTTTCAATTTTTTCTTCTTGGCTAAGTTTCAAATATTCCTCATAGTCTCCTGACAATATCAAAAGACTTGATTCCAGTAAAACTAATTCTGGTGTAGTTGGTAATTCAAATACTCCAGAACGCCAATCAAAGAAATCTGGGGCGCGGTGGATCAGATAGTTAATCGAAAATGAACGCAACAGAAAAACAAAGCAAAATGGAAAATCATCTCTAAACCGTTCTCGCTGTTGGTTTAAATGATTTAAAATATGTGGCACACTGGTTAAATTGCTAAATTGTCCTTCAGTGATTTCACCAAAAGTTCTTTTCTCATATTTATATAAAGAATATTCCAGACCTTTAATTAATAAAATATCTATTTGCTTGTTTTTAACAAACTCATCCACTCGCTGATATAAATTATCAATCGACTCAACCAAGCGCAAAACTTCTATATGCTTCTGGGGAATATCCTGTGGAAGTTTAACAATTAAATTATCTGCTTCCACAGGAGTACACTGCACAAAAAACAAGCCAAATCCAGATTTGCGTTTCAGTGCGCGAACTAAGTCTTGATAGGCTGCTTCTGGTTCAGGCGGTAAATCATCATCCCAGTCATTAAAATCTGAGTTCATGTCAGTTTCGCCACTGCTTCTTTAAATTCTGCAACTCCTTGAATTAATGGATGAATATCATACCAACGCTGCATCTCTCCTTCATCATCCAGATAGCGGTATTCTAACAGGCATCGGTTATACATCAACTTTCTATACTCATCATCATTAATAATGCGTTTACTACAGGAAACCTCGGCTAACAAACACCATTGAGAATTTTCCACAGCGCGACGGTAGGTATCTCTAGCTTGAGTAATTGCTCGTCGTACAGCATATTCTGTAATTGGTAACTCTTCAATGCGTCCGATAGCATCTTGAGTTAACAATAGCAAATTCCTCACATGACCTCCACTCATTAAACAGAGTCGTTCTAAAGTTTGGGGACTGTCAAAAATCTCTTGATCTAATGATAATTCAGGTGCAATTTCCCGGACTCGCTTTTTAATCACATCCTTAACTTTCTTGATTCCAGGCTGGTAAATGTCACCTTGAATAGTTTTCACCATAATCATCGGTAAAGTCAGACATTCACCGTAGATATCCCTGATATCCGTTGCTCTGCTAGAATACAACATAGAAAGAGGGAGAGTGTAAATCAAATGGCAATCTAAAGCTTGAAGTTGTTCGCTGCGGTCTAAAAAGACTTCTTCGTAATTAGTGCGTTCTCCATCTTTAACTAACACCATCCGGTCTAAATTATCGACAATTACCGCCAGTTTAGTGTAACCGTTAGGTAAGTGTTGTTTAGCATCCCTGAGAAACTCATTCAAAACCTGAATTAAAGTGACAGTGTAAGGATTAATTTTTTGGCGAATCTTCTGGCGTAATTCAGGAACAGCCCTTAAATTTGCCGTCAGCTTGGCAAATTGACTCAGTTGGGCTTCTACCGCCAAACTCTCAAACTCGATGGGAGTCTGCACCAAATCTTTCACATCATCCCAACGGCTTTTTAACCAGTCAAGTATAGGGCGAGGGCTAGCAATTTCTTTCAAATCTTTGAGCAAACGACGGGTACAGGCGAGGAGAATATCTGTATATTGGGCATCTTCTGAGTCAATATCTTCTTCATCAGCCGCAAAATAAACAACATAAAATTGACGATTTTCTAAATATTGTTTTAACCTGAGTAGTTCTGTAGATTTACCAGCCCCCCGATGACCAGAATACAATTGACAAGTATTAGTATTAGCCAGTCGCATCCGATTTCCCAACTCTTGGAGAATATCCGCATCTCCCCGCACATCATGACAATCTACATATTTTGGATCACCTGCGGGTAAAGGTTCAAAGGGGTTAAAAGCGTTATAGAGTTGACTGAGTAAGTCAGGACTATTAACCATAAATAAAAAATATAGCTATGTGATTGACAATACCAAATATTATATAGGACTACTATTATATAGATGTAGGTTGGGTTAAGCGCAGCGCAACCCAACTCTTAAATTGGTGTTGGGTTTCCTTTGGTCAACCCAACCTAGAATTTTGTGTTATAATATTTCGCCACCGCCTCACCGTCGTTTGCAACTCCCCCGTCAACCAAGCATCAAACTGCGGATACACAGGTAAACGCGGTACTAACTCCCACCCCGGAGGTTGTAAAATCTCTCTTAATTCTTGTTCCTCAAGATGTGGATAATCAGGATTAACTTCATCTTTCGGGACAATTCCGCCTAAATCTCTCGCACCAGCATCTAAACAAGCTAATAACCATTGTTCGTCCTTGACTAAATTCGGCGGAATTTGAATTGTAATATCTGATGGTAAAATCTGCCGTGCTTTGGCAATCACTTCTGGTAATTGATGCGCGTCAAAAGCTGGCGCGTCAAAGGTTTGCTGATTTCCTGGGCTGTGAGGTTGCAAAATCACCTCTTGAATGTGATGATAACGTTGATGAATTTCGGCTATGGCGGCTAAGGTTTCCCACCAATCATCAGAGGTTTCCCCAATTCCCAACAATAAGCCAGTGGTAAAAGGAATCTGTAACTTTCCCGCATAAGCTAATTGTTGCAGCCTCAGTTCTGGTAACTTACTCGGTGCGTGACGATGGACTGTATTTAATAAGGCTGGGGTTAACTGTTCCAGCATCAAACCCATTGAGACATTGACATTCTTCAGTTTTTGCATCTCTGCAAAACTCAAAGGCCCAACATTAGTATGTGGTAAAAAACCCATCGTCAATGCTAACTCACACAAATCATAAATCCTCTCAAACCATTTTGTACGTTGAGGTGACTGGGGATGAACTTCTCCACTAAGGATGAGAATCTCACAGACTGGCTGATTTTGCAGTCGTTTTAAGATATCCTCTGCGTCTGATAAACTCAGCCAGGGACTTTTACCTGGGTTGGTGCGAAAATTGCAATAGGTACAGAGATTAAAGCACTCGTAAGTCGGAACAATGGTATAAGCAGGGCTGTAAGTAACGACAGAAGACTTTGCCACTGACATAAAGATTGAATACTCTTAAGAATTGTAAACGATGCGCGTCATACAAAAAAAGTTGTAGTTGTAGGGTGCGTCAGAGGCGATATTTTGGTAAAAATCCAAAGTTTTTGACATCTGACGCACCCTACTAATGTGATTCGCTAAAGAATTGTAAACGATGAGCGTTACACAAAAATGATGACCTCTGTAGGCTCAAACCTCGATGACAACTCAGTATCAGAGCTTTCTACAGGGTAAGGTAAAAAATTTTTTCTCAGAACTCTTTACAAATCGAAATATTTTTGTTTAATATATGTAACAAGAGGTGGAAACACCTACAACATTCATAAATCATCAAACGTCATCATAAAAACATGACCGCAACCTTACAACAACGCCAAAGCGCGAACGTATGGGAGCAGTTCTG
>NZ_CAWMSA010000072.1:0-2090 GCF_963870205.1 Anabaena sp. CA = ATCC 33047
ACTTTGACTGTCAGCGACAACACTGGTGTCAAAACTGTAGGTGTGGTTAACTTTGATCATGTCAATGGCACAAATCTTAGTGATACCATCACTGGCGACGCTCAAAATAACCAACTATCTGGTAATGGTGGTGATGACACACTCGCAGCTAGTAGTGGCGACGATACTCTAGATGGTGGTACGGGGAATGATACTGCTGATTACCGCCAATTCGGTGAAAGTATTACTTTCCAACCTAGTAGTGCAGTTAACAAAGGTAGTTTTGGCACTGATCAACTGATTGGCATAGAAAGGATTGTGGCTAATGCGAGTACAGTCAATAACACCATTGATGTTTCCGCTTTGAGCAATATTCTCTCCATTAATGCCAACCTAGAAGCTGAAACTGTCACGATTACAGACAGCAATGGTTCTCAATCTTGGACTGTAGTCAACTTTGATGATGTCAAAGGCACAAATCAAGCTGACTCTCTCACAGGTGACTATCAAGATAACCAATTATTTGGCTATGGTGGTGATGACATCCTCAATGGTGGATTTGGTAATGACACCCTCGATGGCGGTAGTGGTAACGACGTACTCATAGGTGGCTCTAGCAACGACAGCCTCTATGGCGACGCAGGAGATGACAGCCTCTATGGGGACACAGGCAGCGATACATTAGATGGTGGTTTCGGCAACGATCAGTTGTATGGAGGAGCGCAAAGCGATCGCCTCCTTGGTGGAGATGGTAACGACCTACTCAGAGGTGGTAGTGAAGACGACACCCTAGAAGGGGGATATGGTAACGACACCCTGAATGGCGATGACGGTAACGATAGCCTCGACGCTGGGGGGAACTTTGACACCCTGTGTGGTAGTAGTGGCAACGACACCTTAAATGGTGGTGATGGCCTAGATACTGCCGACTACACTCCAGTGAATCGCCGACTCATTCTCACAGCTATTGACCGCATCGACAAAGATACCTTTGGTCAAGACCAACTGATTAGCATTGAAACAATTATTGCCAATAGCAATATCAATCATCACCTGATTGATGCCACCTCATGGGGAAACAATGCCAGCATCCATGTGAATCTACAAACCCAATCTTTGACTGTCACCGACAACACTGGTGTCCAGAGTCTGAACGTCATCAACTTTGATCATGTCAATGGTACAAATGGTGATGACAGGATGACTGGCGATACTCAAAGTAACCAACTATCTGGCAATGGTGGAGATGACACACTCCGAGGTAGTAGTAACAACGATACCTTAGATGGTGGTACAGGCAATGATACTGCCGATTACAGCCAACTTGGTGAAAGTATCACTTTCCGAGGGACTAGCACAGTCAGAAAAGGTAGTCTTGGCAGTGATCAACTCATTGGTATAGAAAGGATTTTGGCTGATGCGAGTACAGCCAATAACACCATTGATGTTTCCTGGTTAAGCAACATTACATCCATCGATGCCAACTTGGAAACTAAAACTGTCACGATTCAAGACATCAATGGTTCTCAATCTTGGACTGTCGGCAACTTTGATGATGTCAAAGGCACAAATCAAGCTGATACTCTCACAGGTGACTATCAAGATAACCAATTACTTGGCTATGGTGGTGATGATATCCTCATTGGTGGATATGGTCATGACACCCTCGATGGCGGTAATGGTAACGACGTACTTTATGGCAACGGGAACAACGACAACCTAGATGGGGGATCTGGCAACGACACTCTGAATGGAGAGCAAGGCCACGATAGCCTCGACGGTGGGGGACACGATGACACTCTGTTTGGTAGTAGTGGCAACGACACCTTAAATGGCGGTGATGGCAAAGATATCGCCAACTACACTCAAGTCAATCGCCGACTCATCCTCACGGCTATTGACCGCATCAACAAAGAGATGTTTGGTCAAGACCAACTGATCAGTATTGAAACGATTATTGCCAATAGCAGTGTCAGTAATCACCTGATCAATGCCACCTCATGGGGAAACAATGCCAGCATCAATGCTAATCTACAAACCGGAACTTTGACTGTCAGCGACAACACTGGTGTCAAAACTGTAGGTGTGGTTAACTTTGATCATGTCAATGG
>NZ_CAWMSA010000073.1:0-1328 GCF_963870205.1 Anabaena sp. CA = ATCC 33047
TCTTGTTTCTCTACCTTTATGTCATCTCTCTTTGAGACTAACTAGCAACTTGGGTTAATAGGGATTAGTTAATGTTTCAACACTACTCAAAAGTTTTGCACCGCTAACTACCATAGTGTTTCAATCCCTAATAGGGATTAGTTAATGTTTCAACCTGTAATAACTGTCTAGTGTTGGGTTGTAGTAAGTTTCAATCCCTAATAGGGATTAGTTAATGTTTCAACTCACAGCCAAAGGCACTCAAATTACTGTAGAAATGTTTCAATCCCTAATAGGGATTAGTTAATGTTTCAACATTAATCTGCAAGGATAAATTTCGCCACTGATGTTTCAATCCCTAATAGGGATTAGTTAATGTTTCAACTTTTAAAGTCTCAATTTCATCTGAATATTCCCAAGATTTCCGTTTCAATCCCTAATAGGGATTAGTTAATGTTTCAACTGAAGATGATTTAGATTTATTCTCATACTATGAGGAGTTTCAATCCCTAATAGGGATTAGTTAATGTTTCAACTTGCTAAACTACCACTTTGTTGTCATACCCAAAAGTTTCAATCCCTAATAGGGATTAGTTAATGTTTCAACCCGGTAGGTGTAAATGTCATCCTGAATAAACCTAATGTTTCAATCCCTAATAGGGATTAGTTAATGTTTCAACTATAGAGGATGAATCAAAATGGTGGCTCAATGATTTGCGTTTCAATCCCTAATAGGGATTAGTTAATGTTTCAACGGGATTAACTTTTAATTCAAAATCGGGGAGTATCTTGTTTCAATCCCTAATAGGGATTAGTTAATGTTTCAACGAAATCTCGTGAATTTGTACTTCAATCAATGTGGTTTCAATCCCTAATAGGGATTAGTTAATGTTTCAACTTGTGTTGATGCAATAGATAATTTTGCAGCAATGCAGTTTCAATCCCTAATAGGGATTAGTTAATGTTTCAACTCTTTGCTGTTGCCGTGTGCGGATAAGTCAACCAGTTTCAATCCCTAATAGGGATTAGTTAATGTTTCAACGACTTCATCGGGTAAAGAAATAACTAATTCGTACCGTTTCAATCCCTAATAGGGATTAGTTAATGTTTCAACTGCGGCGACCTGAAACACGGTCTGTATTTAGTTTTCAAGGTTCGGTTGCGCGGATGGTGTAATTGTAGCATGAAAAATTCTGATTGGGAAGTACCAAAATGCCTGAAACCCTTGCGGGATAAGGTGCGCGGGTGTCTTGAAACAGAAAATCGCCAAAAGCCTGACTCTGCCTAAACTTCAGCCGTTGTTGCTCAAAGCCGATTTTTAACACCCACCCATCCGCGCGGGGAGGGGG
>NZ_CAWMSA010000073.1:1420-11785 GCF_963870205.1 Anabaena sp. CA = ATCC 33047
TTCAAAATTGTTGACTGTTGACTGTTGACTGTTGACTGTTGACTGTTGACTGTTGAATTTATTTGTCTCCAGTCAACAATACCAACTAGGGAAAAATCGCTAACTCGGTGTCTGGATCGAAAAAGTGCAGTTTGTCTGGGGTGAGGGATAACCACAGTTGTTCACCAATGCTAACTAATTTTTCTGGTGGTACTCGCACTTGCAGAGGATTGATTATTTGAGCAAACTTAGAATCTTGATCCATCAGTCTAACAGTAATAAAAGCATCGTGACCGAGGTTTTCTACTAAGTCTACTTGCACTGGTAAATTTTTTGTCGCTGGTACGCTCAAACTTAGGTGTTCTGGACGAATACCTAAAATTAGGGTTTGTCCATCATATCTTTGTAACGCTCTACCCCACTCTTCTGGAAGGGTGAGCCGAAATTGCGAATGGGTAATTAATAAAGGTGCGTGAAATTTTACGGGGATGAAGTTCATCGGTGGTGTACCAATGAATTCGGCGACAAAGCGGTTGGTGGGATGATTATATAGTTCTAATGGTGAAGCTACTTGTTGAATCTGACCTTGATTCATTATGGCAATGCGATCGCCCATTGTCATCGCTTCTGTTTGGTCATGGGTGACGTAAATCGTCGTTGTCCCTAACTGGCGTTGTAATTTGACGATTTGAGTGCGGGTTTCTGCTCTGAGTTTAGCATCTAAGTTGGAAAGCGGTTCATCCATTAAAAATACTTGCGGATTACGTGCGATCGCTCGTCCTAATGCTACCCTTTGTCTTTGTCCCCCTGATAGTTGTTTCGGTAAGCGATGCAATAATTTTTCAATTTGCAATAACTCCGCCACACTCCGCACCCTTGCGTCTACTTCTCGCTCTTTCTCCGAGATATAACGTAAACCTTTCGGTAAATTTCTTGTCATCCCCACGAGGAAATTTTCTCCCCACTCAGGGAGTTGAGAGTGCTGAGTTGCAACATTGCCTAATTCCCGACGACGTAACCCAAAGGCGATATTTTCATACACCGTTTTATGAGGGTAAAGGGCGTAATTTTGAAACACCATTGCAATGTCACGGTCTTTGGGTGGTAAATCATTCACCAAGCGATCGCCTACCCAAATATTACCACCTGTCATTACCTCCAACCCAGCAATTAACCGCAGTAAGGTACTTTTCCCACAACCAGAAGCACCCACCAACACCATAAATTCCCCATCATTAATGGTGAGGTTAATTCGTCGCAACACATTAATATTTCCTGGTTGTTCTGCTGCTGTCTGAGTTACCTTACCAGCAGGGGTGACACTTTCCCCTTTGCGGGGAGGGAAACTTTTATAAACGTTTTCTATAACAACTTTAGTCATTAGTCATTAGTTATTAGTCATTAGTCATTAGTCATTAGTCGTTAGTCAAGAGTTAGCATAGCAGTAATTACGAATTACAAAAAAACGGTCTACATCAGCAAAACCCAATTACCGTAGAATTAAACACCACTTTCTCCAGCCCACAACAAACATCTCCCTCATCTCCCTCATCCCCATTTCCCAAAGATTCTGTAATTTTGAATTTTGAATTTTGTACGCCTTTGGCGTTCCCGCAGGGTATTTTGAATTGATTTGTCTACTCCCCACTCCTAAACAGAGGTGCAATCATGACTACCCATGATATTGTAGACGTACAGACTACAGATTGTTGCATTGTTGGCGGTGGCCCGGCTGGTGCGGTGTTAGCATTGCTGCTAGCACGTCAAGGTGTTTCTGTGATGCTGTTGGAAGCACATAAGGATTTTGACCGAGATTTTCGTGGTGATACGATTCACCCGTCTGTTATGGAAATTATGGCAGAATTGGGATTGAGCGATCGCTTGCTGCAATTACCCCATGCTAAAATGCGGCAAATTCAAGTCAAAACGCCGCAAGATACGGTAACACTCGCCGATTTTAGTCACCTCAAAACCTCCTATCCCTACATTACAATGCTTCCCCAGGTGAGATTTCTGGAATTTATCACCGATGAAGCACAAAAACACCCCAATTGTCAAGTAGTTATGGGGGCAAATGTCCAAGAACTAATTACAGAGGATGGAGTAATTAAAGGTGTCCGCTATCGGGGCGGTGGTGGTTGGCATGAAGTCCGGGCTATACTCACCGTTGGTGCAGATGGTCGTCATTCCAAGTTACGACAGTTAGGAAATTTTACCACCATTGAAACCTCACCACCGATGGATGTACTTTGGTTTCGTCTACCCCGTCAACCAGAAGAAATTGAGGGAGGAATGGGACGCTTTGCTGCTGGTCATATTGTAGCGATGCTTGACCGTGGTGATCAATGGCAAATTGCCTATGTCATTCCCAAGGGAGGATATCAAAAATTACGGGGTGAGGGTTTAGCAGCTTTAAAAACATCTGTGGTGGAAATTGTCCCAGAATTAGCCAACCGCATTGATAATTTACAAGATTGGTCACAGGTAGCGTTTCTTTCTGTAGAATCTAGTCTTGTAGAACGCTGGTATCGTCCAGGGTTATTATTAATTGGGGATGCAGCTCATGTGATGTCACCTGTTGGCGGTGTGGGAATTAACTATGCTATTCAGGATGCGGTGGTAACTGCCAATGTCTTAACTAAACCTCTGCAAAATCATCATGTAGAATTAAAAGACTTGGTAAAAGTGCAGATGCGCCGAGAATTGCCCACACGCATCATTCAAGCATTTCAGACATTGATTCAGAAACGAGTATTTGCTCCCATTCTCACATCTAACCGCAGCTTTCAACCGCCAGCTTGGTTACGCTTACCGATTTTACGTGACCTACCAGCCAGATTGATTGCTTTAGGTGTGTTTCCCGTTCATGTTCAGATTTAGGATTTATATTACAGCAGTTTTCTGCTAACTAGATACTGGCATATTTAGTAGTGGACTGTTTCAGCTAAATTTGTGCATTAAAACTCTCTTGTGGGATAAGCTCTCTAGCCCGTCCGGTGCGGGCAAGATGCCCACACCACAAGAACTATATTTTTGTACTATTTTAGCTGAAACAGTCCAGTAGGGTGCGTCAGATATCAAAAATGCGTTGATTGACAGCATTTAAACAGTCTGACGCACCCTACAAGAATAATTAGATACTGAGGCAACTAACATATTAGTAGGGTGCGTCAGATATCAAAAATACGTTGATTGACAGCATTTAAACAGTCTGACGCACCCTACAAGACTAATTAGATACAGTGTAGAGACTTACCATGCTTAGTCTCTACAAGGGTTTGAAACTTTTTTGTGGTTTATATCTGTAGCAAGTATTTTTTTTGTAAAAGTGATACAATTATACTACTCATGCAAGATTCAATGCTCGTTTTAGTCAGGCGAAAGCGTTCAACAGTGTAATGACTGTTGTACAACGCGATCGCTTGGCTTTTATGCTAGAAATAACTCAATTTTCACAAACCAGATAGGCTTGCGTATATGAGTTGAGAATTACGAATTAGAAATTAAAAATTATTAAGCCAGGAGGATATCATGAACAGTTGTGTGTTAATGGCGGAAATCATTCAAGAGCCACAATTAAGGTATACAGCAGATAACTTAGCAAAGACAGAAATGCTGGTACAGTTTCCCAATTCCGTGAAACCGGAAGAACCACCAGCAACTTTAAAAGTTGTGGGATGGGGAAATTTAGCCACAGAAATTCAGCAAAACTATCATCAAGGCGATCGCGTAATTCTAGCCGGACGCTTAGGGATGCACACAATTAAAAATCAAGATGGTTCTAAAGAAAAACATGCAGAATTAACTGTACAACAAATTCAACCTGTAGGCACTGCTTTCACCGCATCGCCAGCACCCGCGAGAACTCCCGCAGTTACAGAAACAGCACCACCCCCACCACCGAGTAATATTCCGAGTTACGAGTCTCCACGTCCCACAACTACCCCGGTGACAACTCCCGTAAATGTCCCTCCCCCACCAAACACCTACGAACCTGTCTCTACACCCAGCAGTTATGCACCTCCGGTAGAAGAACCTAATGATGATGATATTCCGTTTTAGGGATGAGGGGGACTAATTAATTCAAAATTCAAAATTCAAAATTCAAAATTCAAAATTCAAAATTTTTGATTGTTGACTGTTGACTGTTAAATTGATTTGTCCCCAATCCCCAGTCCCCATAAAATCCCAAACTACTGTTAAAATCCAAAGTAATTTTTACTGTATACTAGACTCCTATGAGAGAAACAGTCCTAGAAGTTCGCAATCTCCAAGTAGAATTTACCGGTGATGGCAATTCTGTCAAAGCTGTTGATGGTATTTCCTTTCAGCTAAAACGAGGTGAGACTCTAGGAATTGTTGGAGAATCTGGTAGTGGTAAGTCAGTTACAGCTTTAGCGGTGATGGGTTTGTTGCAACATCCCGGTAGAGTTAGCGGTGGGGAAATTTGGTTTTCTGCTCAAGGAAATGATCAAGGTATTAATTTAGTGACGTTACCGCCAGAGGAAATGCAACTATACCGAGGCGGTGACGTTGCTATGATTTTTCAAGAACCGATGAGTTCTCTAAACCCAGTTTATACCATTGGGTTTCAGTTAACGGAAGCAATTCAGCGTCATCAAAATGTGACGATAGGTGAAGCTAAACAAATTGCGATCGCGCTGCTGCAAGAGGTGAAACTTTTACCTAGTGATGAGCAACTGCAACAGCAATATATCGACACTTGGCCGCAAACTCACCCCCATTCTCCCCTTGATGATTATAAATTGGCGCAGTTGGTGAAACAGCATAAAGAATCTATGCTGGAACGCTATCCGCATCAACTTTCTGGCGGTCAATTACAACGGGTGATGATTGCAATGGCGATTTCTTGCAACCCATTGCTACTAATTGCAGATGAACCAACTACAGCTTTAGATGTCACCGTCCAAGCTACAATTATTGACCTGCTGCGAGAATTGCAACAAACTCGTGACATGGCGTTGATTTTTATTACCCACGACTTGGGTTTAATCTCGGAAATTGCCGACCAAGTAGCGGTAATGTACAAAGGTAAAATTGTCGAAGACGGTGCAACTGAGCAAATTTTTAATCATCCCCAACATCCATATACTAAGGGTTTGATTGCTTGTCGTCCTACCCTTAACCGTCGTCCCCATAAATTACTGACGGTTTCTGACTACATGAGTGTAGAAGAAACTACAAGCGGAGATTTGATTATACAAGAAAAACAACCCGCACGCCCTCCTGAAGTGACTGGTGCAGAACTCTCCGCTAGGCTAGAAAACTTGGAAAAACAGAAACCTTTGTTACAAATTCGCCATCTTAAGGTAGGTTTCCCTGTTAAGGGTTGGTTTGGTCGGACTCAACGCTATAACATGGCTGTGAATGATGTTTCTTTTGATGTCAAACCAGGGGAAACATTAGGTTTAGTGGGAGAATCAGGTTGTGGTAAAACTACCCTTGGTAGAACTCTACTGCGATTACTTGACCCAATTAGCGGTCAGATTATCTTTGATGGACAAGATATTACTCACCTGAAAGGCGAACCCTTGCAAAAACTGCGCCGGGAAATGCAGATAGTTTTCCAAAATCCCTTTAGCGCGCTTGACCCCCGGATAAAGGTTGGGGATGCAATTATGGAACCGTTGTTAATTCACTCTGTAGGTAAGACGAAAAAACAACGTTTAGCAAGGGTAGCAGAATTATTAGAAAGAGTCGGTTTAAGTGCAGATGCAATTAACCGCTATCCGCATCAGTTTTCTGGTGGTCAACGTCAGAGAATTTGTATTGCTAGGTCTTTGGCGTTAAACCCGAAGTTTATTATTTGTGATGAGTCGGTTTCGGCTTTGGATGTGTCTGTACAGGCGCAGGTATTAAATTTATTAAAGGAATTGCAAGCGGAATTTCAACTAACTTATATTTTTATTTCCCATGATTTAAGCGTCGTCAAATTTATGAGTGATCGCATTTTAGTTATGAACCGTGGTCAAATTGTCGAACAAGGTGCAGCAGAAAGCATTTACCGCGAACCTAAACAAGAATATACACAACAATTAATTGCGGCAATTCCTACCGGGAGTCCTGAACGGGTACGCAGTCGCCAGACCCGTACAGTTTAAATTTGATGATTTACCGTGAAATATGCTGTAGAGCAAGGTGTAGAGACGTTGCATGCAACGTCTCTACAAGGTTTTGACAGCAACTTGTAAATGCGATCGCCTACATTTGGTTGATTCGATATACAGAACAGCTTTGAATGATAGATTATTGATGCTGACTATAACTACATCATAATCAAAGCTCTAGAGCCAGAATAACTATGAAATTTCTGCACCGTCCTGATTTATATGGCTGGTCTTGTTTCAACCCAGCAAGAAATATTGATTTCAATGGCTTTGCTTGGATTCGTCCCGGTGGTAATATTTTGATTGATCCGGTGGCATTATCCAATCATGACTGGAATCACTTAATTTCTCTGGGTGGTGTGGATTGGATTATACTAACTAACTCTGACCATATTCGGTCAGCTAAGGAAATTGCTGATCAAACCTATGCGAAGATAGCCGGGCCTATAGCCGAAAAAGAGTCTTTTCCCTTAATGTGCGATCGCTGGTTAGCTGATGGTGATGAATTTGTCCCCGGCCTCAAGGTGATGGAAATGCAAGGTTCTAAAACTCCCGGTGAGTTAGCACTGTTGTTAGAAGAAACTACTTTGATTACCGGTGATTTAGTCCGAGCCTACAAAGCGGGCAGTTTGAGTATTATATCAGATGACAAGCTGCTGAATAAAGCTGAAGCAGTGACTTCAGTGCGTCGATTAGCCGCCTTAGAAAAGATAGAAGCTGTCTTAGTTGGCGATGGTTGGTGTGTATTTCGAGATGGACGCGATCGCTTAAAGGAACTGGTGGCGACGTTGGGATAAAATAGAGGCGAGCATGATTCTCTTGTGGGATGGGCATCTTGCCCGTCCGGTGCAGGCTAGAGAGCTTACACCACAAAAACTATATTTTTGCACTACTTTAGCCTTGCCACGCTACTACATCATCTTTTACTGTTATCTGCTTGATGAATGATTCTAATTCGCTGCTGTCTGGGCTTCTTGATAAATTATCTCTTGGAACTGAATCACATCTTTTCGTGGGTCAGCAATGCTAACTTTAACTGATATTTGTTCGCCCAGGTTCACCGACCGTCTGAAAATCATCGGTAACTGCAAACCTAAATCTTCTAACAATATTAGTGCTAAATTGCTGTCTTCCCGCAACCACATTAATACTGTTGCTTGCCAAATTTGCTCAGGTTGACGGCGCAAATACTCTAACGCCCAGTATTTATTCGTTTGCCGTTCTACCATTGTCAATTCTTGAGTGGTACTGATGACGGTCATCATCACTTCTTTGAGTTGTTCGGCGGAAAATGGCGGAACTTCTCCCCGTAAATGGGCTTTGAGTTGGAAGTGAGTCAGTAAGTCACTGTAACGGCGAATCGGAGACGTTGCTTGAGTGTAGGTATCCAAGCCTAAGCCAGCGTGACGCACAGGAGTAATACTCATTTCACTCTTGGGCATACAACGCCGCATGGCACAGGCGCGCACAAACCCTGGCGGTAGCTGGAGTAATTCTTCTTCTGGGGGTAATTCGGGCTGGGGTTGACCACGGAAGGGTAAGGGGATGTTATGCTTTTGACCGTAACGGGCGGCTACTTCCCCAGCTAAAATCATCATTTCTGCTACTAACTGCCGGGAAGGGGAATCATCTAAGATGTCGATACTGATGTCGTCATCTTTGACTTTAATCATGGCCTCCGGCATACTGATACTAATCGCGCCTTGATGATACCGCCAAGCTTTGCGCTTGGTTGCCCAAGAGGCGATCGCCGCTATTTCTGGTTCTGCTTCTACCCCTAACTCCAGCATCTCATCTACATCTTCGTAGGTGAGGCGGTAGGTAGGTTTAATTAAACTGGGATGTATGGTATAATCTTCTACTCCCCCATTTTCATCTAAAATTACGCCAAAACTCAAAGCACAACAGACTTTTCCCTGTACCAAACTCATCGGCCCAGTCGCCAGGACTTCGGGGAACATGGGAACCATCCCCGTCGGTAAATATACTGTGCTGCCCCGCTTTCGTGCTTCTAGGTCTAAATCATCTTCTGGGGCTAGCCAACGGGTAGGATCGGCGATATGTACCCACAGTTGTTGTCTACCATCAGCGAGTTTTTCCCAACTGAGGCCGTCATCTATTTCCGTGGTGCTTTCATCATCAATGGTGTAAACCTTGAGGTGAGTCAAATCCAGACGATTTGTATCTGAGTCGATTGGAGGATATTGCAAACGTTGTTCCGCCACTTCTAATACCTTACTAGCAAACTGGACTGGAATTGCAGAACGACGCAGGAACAAGTTTTCATGCAAACTCCACCATCCCAATTCTACCAATAATTCCCAAGCTCCTTGGGGTGTTGCGGCTCTCCCCAACATACTCATTGTTTCTAAGACTGGGGCTGGAGGAGGATAAGCCCGCGCTAGGGATTCATTATTGACTCCCCCCCGGAAAATCTCTGCTAACAGCGTTGCGTATTTTTCTAATGCTTCTAGACGTTGACGGTCATAACGCTGCCATTCTACTGCTTCCCCTTGTAGTGCTGTTTCTACACGCACTAAAAAGTCTTGCTGTTCCCTGGCTTTGAGGGCTTTTACTTGTATTTGGTGTTTAATATCTGCTACCTGAGAACTCGTTCTCGGCTCGTAAGCTTCACCTTTTTGCTTAAAGTAGAGTTTATCATCTGACAGTAAACAATGGGCGGCATAACAGGGGGCTGGGTCTGATGCGGAAAATAATAAATTTGCCATTTCCGTCGGGGTGACTGCTTCCCCATCTTCTACCAGCAGTTCCCAAGCTACTTCTAAACTTGAGGGGTCTAAATATGGTTTGACTTGCTCTAAAAAACTGGGAATGTCAGACGGCTTGTAGGTTTGACCGTTGACTGTGTAGGTAATTTGTCTAGGCGCGAGGCTGTGGGATTGACCACGTTCATCGATCACAAACCAACGTGTTTTACCGTCTGGACGGTCTACCACCCCCAAACGGCGATCGCTTTGAACCCTAAATTCAACTAGCGTCCCCTTCTCCACAACTCTCGCACTTTAATTATTTGGTTGACAACTAAATTTTAGATTCTGGAGTTAAATATTGACTACTAAATCCAAAATCTCATGATTTGAGATTTATCTCAAGCTCCTACGTTGACTGAGATTTTAGATTATGGACTCAGATAATCGAAAGCTACATATCACCTTTTATGTAGCCTCTCTTGTTCATGCCCAGTCTAAAATACTCAGTAACAACTCGCTTTTAGCCTTCTGCATTGATAAATGGCAATAAAGCCACGATACGCGCCCGTTTAATCGCTAATGTTAAGTCTCGCTGTTGTTTAGCGGTTAGTCCAGTAATCCGACGTGGCAATATTTTACCCCGTTCGGTGATAAACTTCCGCAACAAGTCAACATCTTTGTAATCAATTGGTTCTCCAGGCTTAATTGGAGACAAACGACGACGGTAGTAACTCATCTTTACTTGATTTCCTTGTGAACGGTATGTTTATTACAGTGAGGACAGAACTTGTTCAGTTCTAAGCGGTTGGTGGTGTTCCGACGGTTCTTGGTTGTCGTATACCGGGAAACACCTGGCGATCGCTTATCTGGATTTGTTCGACACTCGGTACACTCTAGTGTCACTATAATGCGGACACCTTTACTCTTTGCCATAATCTTACAAACGCTAAAGCCTGAAGAGAATTAACACAAATATCTATCTTCTCACATTCCGCCGCAAAGTTTCAACTAATCGTTTAATTTTTAGATCCAACGAGTAGCCCCGACGCGACGAAACAATGAAAGTTCCTGCATAACGGTCATGCAAAGCTTGCCGCATCTGAGTATCAGATAAAGCAGCACCGCAGTCAATAGCTAGGGGAATTACTAGCAGTATAGCAGTAGGGTTGGCTCGAATATTGCCTAAAGCAACAGAGACCAAAATTGCCCCAAAGCCAATTATAGCTTCTCTTTTCAACAGTGCTGGTAATTGGGGAATTCTGCCGACAACTTCTCCTCCTTCCACTGCTAACACCTTTAAGTCAAACGCCCAACGCCCCAAACTTTGCCCTTGATTGTTATAAACTACCAAGACGCGCAAAACTAGCCAACCAAAGATAAAAACTAGAATTTGCATGAATTGAATCCCGACTTGATAACTTCCCAACAGAGAACTGACTAGCCAAACCACGAGAAAATCTAAACCCAACGCCATACCACGCCGATTAATCTCGGCTTTGGGATAGTGTTGTTGGGGAATTCGTTCGATAGTCATAAAATTGGGGATT
>NZ_CAWMSA010000073.1:11881-21859 GCF_963870205.1 Anabaena sp. CA = ATCC 33047
AATGTTGCATTAAAACTCTCTTGTAGGATAAGCTCTCTAGCCCGTCCGGTGCAGGCTAGAGAGCTTACACTACAAGAACTATATTTTTGCACTACTTTAGCCTTGACACGCCACTACAATTTCAGGCTGAGGTAAATTATTTCAGGAAATTTGAGGCGATCGCTATGTTATCAGTCAGGGATGCAGCAGCAACTATTTTCAATTTAGTTCAACCACTACACAGCCTACAAGCTACGGAAGATATAGATTTATTCGCCGCTAACGGACGTATTTTAGCAACGTCTGTCACCAGTGCTTTAGATTTTCCTCACTGGGATAATTCGGCGATGGATGGCTATGCGGTACGTTATGAGGATGTCCAAAACTCTAGCGTTGAACAGCCAGTTAATTTAGAAATTGTCGCCGAAGTTGCCGCCGGCTATCAGCCCCAGTTTACCCTACAACCAGGACAAGCCGCACGGATTTTTACGGGTGCGGTGATTCCCAAGGGTGCTGATACTGTCGTCATGCAGGAGAAAACACGCCGGGAAGATAACCGGGTTTTGATTCTCACTACACCCCAAAGTGGGGAATTTGTCAGACGCAAAGCCTCTTATTATCAAGCAGGGACAGAATTATTACCAGCAGGGATTAAGTTAACGGCGGCGGAAATTGCTGTTTTAGCCGCTTCTCAGTGTTCTCAAGTCAGGGTTTACCGTCGTCCTCGTGTAGCGATTTTTTCTACTGGAGATGAGTTAGTTACAGTCAATCAAGCTTTACAACCAGGACAAATTGTTGATTCTAATCAGTATGCTTTAGCTGCTTTGGTGCAACAAAGCGGCGCAGAACCGATATTCTTAGGCATTGTTAAGGATAACCCAGAAGATTTAGCAGCAACGATTAAACACGCCATAGCTAACGCCGATATAGTGATTTCTTCCGGTGGTGTGTCTGTGGGTGATTATGATTACGTTGACAAAATTCTTGATGAGTTAGGCGCGACAATTCACATCCGCGCTGTAGCGATGCGCCCAGGAAAACCCCTCACCGTCGCCAGCTTTCCCCAGTCGCCGATATATTTCGGTTTACCGGGAAATCCGGCGGCGGTTTTGGTGACTTTTTGGCGATTTGTGCAACCGACTATTAGGAAATTGGGGGGAATGGCTGCGGGTTGGGATGTGGAATTTATCAGAGTGCGATCGCATGATGAGTTACGTTCAGATGGTAAGCGCGAAACTTATATTTGGGGAAGTTTACATTTAATTGATGGCGTTTACGAATTTCACAAAGCTAAAGGTAGTCATATTTCTGGCAATTTAATTAATTTAGCTCAAACAAATGCTTTAGCTGTGCTGCCAGTCGGTAAAACTTTGACTTTACCAGGGGAAGAAATAGAGGTTTTACAGTGAATAAATATTCAGATCCCCGACTTCTTTGAGAAGTCGGGGATCTATATCCTCATATCCTCATCAAATATGAATTACTTTAGGGCAGGCAGGATGCCCACCCCACAAGATTTATTGGCGTGTGTAGCGATGTTTTACGCCGATGGGGAAATATTCGCGATCGCCCGTTGGTGTTAACATAACTTGCGGGGTTTGATATTCTTTCGGCACGTAGTTAGCAAACTCGCTGTTAAGTCTCAACAGTTGGTTAAGAATTGAGGTGGTGATAGCTTGGCGTTTGTCTTCGCTACCTTCTACCCCCGGTGCTAATTCCACAACTACAGATAAAAATCTATTTTTATCTGCGTCTTCTTTTACCTGCAAAACGAATTTACCCGTTACCCAATCTTTAATCACAGGTTGCTCTAATCCTACTGTGACATTTTCCGGGTAGATATTCGCGCCAAAATAGGACACCGTAAAATTAGAGCGTCCAAAAACGTAAACGAAAGGTAATTGATGAATACCTCTTGGGGAGTCAGGGGTTTGAGAAGTTAAATTTTCTAATTGGTTAAATCCCCAGTCTGCTAAAAACTGGAGCATATCATTATAGGGAATAATTCCCCCAGTATCTAAAATATTATATCTTATTAGGGGAATGCCATTATTCCCAGAAAACCATAATTGACCGTTCTGCACTTCAAAAAAGCGGCTCACTGGGTCATACTGCACGAGTGTAGGTAAACGGGATTCTCCAAATAACGCTTTAGCGGCGGTGGGATTTTGCGCGAGAAAGCGGCGAATACAGATACTTAAAGGCGTTTCATTACCTAATACTCCCGCGTCAGCAGTACCGTAAAGTGAAGCAAAATCATAGCAGGGATTTTGAGAACCGACTCTTTCACCAACTAAACTGCGCCATTCTTCACTGAAGACTTCACCTGCCATCACAAATTTCATCTGATAGCGTTGCCAGTCTACACCACGGGAAATCCCTGTATCAATGACATCTTTTAAAAATGGTGGATATCCTAATAAAACCACTTGCTGAAAATTTCTGCCGAGTTCCTGTATAACCCGCAATATTTCGTCTTTATTGTTACCGGGTGTGATGACAGTGATGGGGTAGCCTTTGCTGGCGAGATACCGACAGCAATTAGTTGTGAACATTCCCCCGACCCAAGTACCGAGGGTAAAACAAATTACAGCCAAGGTGCGTTTATTGTCGGCGGCGAAACTGTCATGAAAAATTTGCTCGAAGCGTGTAGCAATTTGTAATTCATCGGTGAAGAAACGCGGCCAGAATGTCGGTTTACCTGTAGAACCGGAGGAAGCGGCTATCATATCGCAACCGTCTAGTTGTCCGTTGTGACACAAATCTGTGAGAGGATAACGGGAAATATAATTTTCTTTAGCGATCGCAGGAAGTTTCTGAAAGTCTGCAAAACTCTGCACAGCATCGGGATTAATTCCCCTGTCTGCCAAAAAAGCTTGATAAGCAGGTACATTAGCAGCCACATCATGAAATAAATCCAACACAGATGATTCAGCCGAAGTGTTAATATGCTGCTGTAATAACACCTCTAGAGGGATAGAAACAAAATCTTCCCATGCTTTAATAGCTTGCTGTCCTCTTGATTGATATTTCATCTTATTTAGTCATTAGTCATTAGTCATTGGTCATTAGTCATTAGTCATTAGTCATTAGTCATTGGTCATTAGTCATTAGTCCCCAATCCCCAATCCCCAGTCCCCATTCTCCGTAAATTAAACTGTGTTTATTGTAGTAATTTAAAAAAACCCTCATCTATCGTTCCGCGCCATGCAGGTATATTGCAGTAAACAACACGCCAATCATAGCAGTAATCGTTTTTGTACTCATTGCGGTGAAGCTTTGGCTCTTGCTGCTGGACAAGTTGTTGATAATCGTTATCGGGTGATACGTCAATTAGGACGAGGTGGTTTTGGACGTACTTATTTAGCTGAGGATACCAAAAAATCTCATCAAACTTGTGTGCTGAAAGAGTTTGCACCCCAAGTTACTGAGAAGCAGGATTTACAAAAGGCTAAGGAGTTGTTTGAGCGAGAAGCAAATGTCCTCAAAAAACTCCGCCATTCTCAAATTCCTAGGTTTCACGCAACGTTACAGGTAAAAATCGGCAGTCGGGATTTTTTCTTTTTGGTACAAGATTATGTAGAGGGTGATAATTTTGACCAAGTTTTAGAACAGCGTTTAAGTCAAGGTAAGGCTTTTAGTCAAGAGGAAGTCATCACTTTATTAGAACAAATTTTACCTGTGTTGTCGTATATTCACGCTCAAGATGTTGTTCATCGTGATATCTCTCCTGATAATTTGATTTTGCGTCGTTCGGATAATTTACCTGTACTGATTGATTTTGGTGGGGTGAAGCAATTACCTGCGGCTCAGGGTTTTTGGATGACTCAGTTAGCAGCTAATCGCACTCTTTTAGGTAAAAACGGATACGCACCAGAGGAACAATTACGACAGGGGAAAGTACATTTTAATAGTGATTTATATTCTTTGGCGGTAACGGCGTTAGTTTTATTGACTGGAAAAGAGCCACAAAGACTATACGATAGCTTTAACGGAATGTGGCGTTGGGGGAAGGAAATTAATGTGAGTTATCAACTAGAGACGGTGTTAAAAAAGATGCTGGCTTATAAACCAAGCGATCGCTATCAAAACGCCGAGCAAGTTCTGAAAGATTTACCCTCACCCACTGTGACTAAACAACCTGTACTCTCAGCAACTGCTACTAAATTACCTGTTACCCAAATTACCAAGATGAAGACAATGATAGTTGCCCCTGGACGGAAAGCTGGGGCAATTGTGAGTAAAATTAATAGTAAAACTCAATTTTTAGCCCAAAAGTTACCGTTACCTGTGTGGTTGCGTCCGTTTGCGGTGAGTTTTGGCGGCACAGCTTTAGTTGTTTTGACTGGTGCAGGAACTTGGGCGGTAGTAAATTCTGTGGTTAAAGGTGTGTCATCAATCACGATACCATCAATTTCTTTGCCTCAAATTCCATCCTTACCCAATCCTATTGCTCAACCAGTGGGGAATAACAACAAAGTTAGTCTGAGTGAAGTGATTAGCCGTCGTCAACAGTTAGAACTTCCCGAAGGTTTTTTTATCCGCACGGTAGATGAGTTATTCTATGGGCGCAAACCAGAACTAAAAGGGCGGACTCTGACTTCTGAAGCAAAAGACGCAGCTTTGCGCGATGAATGGGCTGGGATTGCTGGGGATTTGCTAAATAAAATAGAACAAGCTAACCTCAGTGTAGAGTCTCGCCGTAAACTAGGAAGCTATACGGAGCAAGATTACCAAAGATGGAGAAGACAAGCCCGTTCTGGACAATTGGGAAGATATACAGTTAATGATTTAAATAGAGACGCTAATCAAAAATTTGAGCAGTTGTTTCCTGACCAAGACCGTGGGAAACTGAATCAACAAACTTTAGGTCAAATCTGGTACGCGATCGCATCTGATCAAGTTAGTCAAGCCAGAAGTGGGAGATGAGGGAGATGAGGGAGAATGACTAATGACTAATGACTAATAACTAATGACTAATAACTAATGACTAATGACTATTTACTAAACTATGTATTCTCTTTATTGTTCTAAAGGACACGAAAATTCTCCCGAAAGTCGCTTTTGTCTCCATTGTGGTGAGAAATTGGTGGATAATACCCAGAGTTCTGGTATTCAAGCAGGGCTAACTTTAGGCGATCGCTATGTGATTGTACGTCAAGTTGGTAAAGGTGGGTTTGGACGGACTTATTTAGCAGAAGATGTTAACCGTTTCCGTGAACTTTGTGTTTTAAAGGAATTTTCTCCCCAAGTTCAAACAGAATACGTTATCCAAAAAGCTGAAGAATTATTTCAACGGGAAGCTACTGTTCTTTATCAGCTACAACATCCCCAAATCCCCCGGTTTCGGGAAATGTTTCAAGTTAGCCTCGAAGGTAAACAATATCTGTTTTTAGTCCAAGATTATGTAGAAGGAGAAACTTATAGTAACTTATTAATTTCTCGGAAACAGCAGGGTTTAAGGTTCACAGAAGCGGAAATCCGCCAACTTTTACAGCAAATTCTGCCAGTTTTGGATTATATCCATAGTTTGGGTGTCATCCATCGCGATATTTCGCCGGATAACTTAATGTTGCGTAGTGTTGACCAATTACCAGTTTTAATTGATTTTGGCGGTGTCAAACAAGTAGCGGCTACGGTGGCTTCTCAATATTACCAACCGGGTGCAGGTGTTCCAACTCCACAGGCTACTCTACTGGGTAAGGTGGGTTTTGCACCACCAGAACAAATGCAAACTGGTGCGGTTTCGCCTCACAGTGATTTATATGCTTTGGCTGTGACTGTCTTGGTGTTGCTGACGGGTAAACAACCCCAAGAATTACTCGATACTTATAATCTGACTTGGCAATGGCGCAAGGAAATTAGCCTCAGTCCGATTTTAGGACAGGTATTAGATAAAATGCTAGCTGCCAGACCAGGCGATCGCTATCAGTCAGCCCAGCAAGTTCTAGAAGCACTCAACCCCAAACCAGCGTATTATCCCCCCACTCAAGCACCCATCCCCATCACGCCACCCACCACACCACCCACTCCCATTACATCACCGACTACAGCACCTACATCCGCTACCCTGGCTGTCTCCCCATCTCCCCCATCTCCCCCATCTCCCCCATCTTCCTCCCCTCCCCCGACTCCCCCGACTCCCCCACCTCCTCAACCTGACAACTGGTGGACACCAACTAAAGTTTTCTTGAGTTTACTGGCGTTTGCTGGTGCTGGTGGATTAGTTTGGTGGGGAATAAATGCTAATACACAAAAACCGATAGTTGTCAACCCCACGCCAACGCCCACGATTACCCAACCCACTAATCCTTTAGATAAATATTCGCCAGCAGAAAGACGACGCAAACAAAGATTAAGCGATCGCCGTCAACAATTGGGTGTAGACTTTAATTTCTACGTTAGTTTAGTGAATCAAGCCTTTTGGGAGGAAAATCCCAGTTTACAAGGGCGCACCCTCAGCGATGAACCAGAAGATGAAAGTTTACGCGCCGAGTGGGATCGGATTGCCGCCCAATTATTAGAAAAACTTGCGCCTTTGAGTACCAACGCCAGGCGACAACTCGGTACTTACACAGCCGCAGAAAGGGATAGATGGAAGGTAGCAGTTAACCAAATCAACGTTAGTAGTCGGGCTTTGTATGATTTAGGTGATGCTGCATTTTTTAACGCCTTTCCCGCACAAAAAGGGCGAGATTTTATCAATCAGCCTATCGGACAAGTTTGGCACGCTTTTGTCAGTGACAAACTTAACGCCCTTTTAGCTGGTAGTGCTTTCCAAAGAATTGTATTTGATCCCGGTGCTATTAGTAAAAACATTAGTGGTACTCTGAAACCGGCTGCTGGTAAAGTTTTTATTGCTGATTTGGGACAAAATCAAACTTTAGATTTAAAATTGGATGCCAATTCCAAAGTTTTATTATCAGTTTATTCTCCTTCCGGGAAAATCACATTTTTAGAAGATTCGCAAAAACGCAGTTTATCAACTGAACTACCAGAATCAGGATTTTATGAGTTTGTCGTGGTGTCTACTGCTTCCACATCAGCAAATTATCAACTCAGTCTGACTGTAGAAAGTCCCACCCCTCCCGAAGAACCTACACCCACACCCACGGAAACCCCTACCGCAGAACCTACACCCACACCCACGGAAACCCCTACCGCAGAACCTACACCCACACCCACACCCACACCGACGGAAACGCCTGAAGTTTGAGGTACTGGGGACTGTTGGTTTATTGACTTCTTGCATCAAGATTTTTTTGTTTCGCGCATACCGCCAAGGCGGAACTGCCAGAGTAGGCGCAAACAAGAAGAGATAAAATACTCAAATCTCCCCGTTTGGATACGTCTACAAGTCTTGTAGGGTGCGTCAGACGGCTTAAATGCTGTCAATAAACAGATGGTTGATATCTGACGCACCCTACTATTATGCCAGTTGCGTAAGTCCTGGTTAATCAGAATACTGTTCAACCATCATCTATGATTTTTTCTCAGTGTCAACTTTGACTTCTACTTTTACCTTTTTTACTCCCTTCACTTCCTTAACTAATTTTTGTGCTTTCTCTAATTCTGCTGAAGAAGCAACCGTACCTTTAAGGGTAATTTCACCCTGTTCATTTTCCACTTCTAACTTATTTCCGGGTAAGCCTTTTTCTAACTGTTGACTAACAACTTTTTCTAAATCATCATCAGAAGCGATCGCCTGCTTTTTCTCAGTCTCAGTTTTAGCTTTAGTATCTGCATTAGTCGGTGAATTTTCAGCAGATTTGACAGTTTTATCTGTAACTGGTGTAGTCTGAGTAGCTTGCTTAGTCGTGGTTTCCGCAGTTCCATTCGTAGGATTAGGAGTTTGGTTAGCATTATTCGCAGATTCTTGGCAACCAAAACTACCAACTAATAAAAAGCTACTAACTAATAAGGTAACTAGCTTTTTCATATTTATCTCCCTATTGCATCATTGAAGCGAGTAATTTACTTGTGTGTGTTGCCTAGGAACAAATCTTAAAACAAGATGAAATTTGAAACGGCAAATGTCGTCAGCAAGCACCACAAAATAGCTGAAGCTAAACACTTATACTATTGCTCAAAGCTAAAATCCGCTAACCAGTTTGCAAAAGTGTCCACTCAAATTATCAAACTGGGGACTTACGCAACTGACATAATAGTAGGGTGCGTCAGATATCAAGCATGAGTTTATTGACAGCATCTAAACAGTCTGACGCACCCTACAAGACTTAAGACACCATGCTTATGCGGTGCGTTATCTGTTGCTTGAACGTACCCGATTTAATTAAAAAAACTATACAGGGGAAATCGCGCCTATTTAGTTCGGTTATACGACTGTTGTTAGGGCGTAAATAAATATAACCTCTATGTAGTAGAGAAATTTTAAATCTCAAACAAGACTCAAGTTGAGTCTCACAAAAAAAATCAACTTGTAGGGTGCGTCAGTCAAAGTTCAAAACTGAATTCATGAGGATTTTTGCCTGTGATGCACCCGATTCGATGCGCCAGTTGCCTGAGTCCTATCAAAGCTGCTAATCTCTCTGGAAGCAAGGGGTGAATGTTTGTGTACCAATGGATATTGCCAAGTCTGAGCGAAGTGTTAGCTGAAAGTCAATCAAGTTTGGCTGAATGTTCCGTCATGAAAGCAGAACAACAATGGCGGATGAGTTTAGCCGCTACAGAACATCTGCTGGTTGAGACTTTAGCTAATGCTGCACCTGATGCAGTCTCAGGTTTGGTTTTGGCTGCACCAGCACCCCTCTTTAGTCAGCCAAGATTAACTCAGAAGTTGCAGACGGTAACTTTTACTGCTAAACCATTTAACCCGTTGGCATTAATGCCGTTTCAAATGCCAAGCGCGATCGCTTGTAGTGAACCAGAAACTACACCCGGTGAGTCTGTATTACCGCTACTACCTGCCGATCCTTTAGCATCAGAGCAATTTTGTCTGGTATTCACAGATAATTTTAGCTTGGTGTTGGTGTTAGCAACTCATCCAGATGGACAAAAAAAATTTTCGTTTTCTTTTGAACCGGAAGTAGTACAGCAAGCATGGCGATCGCTCGGTGCGCGTGTTATGCTAACTAATCCCGATTGTTTCGCTCAGTTGGACGCATTAGTACAAAACTATCCGGTAGCCGCACCAAATTATCGGACTGTATTGCAATTTAGTCAATTGTTACTGCAAGCTGTACCAGAGTCAGCAGCAATTAAGGAAGATTTCTCTCAGCATTCCATCCCCAACACCCAACCCCCAGAACTTCATCCCCAATGTCCACTCCCCAATTATTCTACTCCCAACCCGGATGTAGAATTACTGCAAGCTTTTGCTCATGAAGTCCGCACACCCTTAACTACTATTCGCACCATGACGCGTCTGCTATTGAAGCGGCGAGACTTACCAGCAAATGTCATCAATCGTTTAGAAATTATCGATCATGAGTGTACTGAGCAGATTGATCGGATGGAGTTATTATTTAAAGCAGCAGAATTAGAAACTTGCAAATCTGCGAAGTCTGCTAACACCCACCTCACAGCCATGTCTCTGGATCAGGTGTTACAACAAAGTATACCCCGTTGGCAACAAGCAGCGCAACGTCGCCATTTAACTTTAGATGTGGTGTTACCGCAGCAATTACCGACTGTGGTGAGTAATCCCACTATGTTAGATCAAGTTCTCACGGGTTTGATGGAAAATTTCACCCGCAGTTTACCTGCTGGTAGCTGTATTCAAGTGCAAGTCATACCCGCAGGGGATCAATTAAAGTTACAACTGTCGCCTCAGACTCTCTCTCAAGATACTAATAAAGTTAGCACACCTGCAACTCCCCCCATTCGCAAAGCTTTGGGTCAGTTGCTCATGTTCCAACCAGAAACAGGTACTATTAGTTTAAATATCTCTGCTACTAAACACCTGTTTCAAGCAATTGGTGGTAAGTTAATTGTCCGTCAGCGTCCGCAATATGGCGAGGTTTTGACTATTTTCCTACC
>NZ_CAWMSA010000073.1:22035-55319 GCF_963870205.1 Anabaena sp. CA = ATCC 33047
CGATGATGGAATTCTACGCTTTTCTCTAATATTTTAATGTCATAGTTGCCAAAAAAGTCATGTCCTAGTAATCCAATGGGTGCTAATGGTGCGATCGCTACCTCTACATTCTTGGCTATAGCTCCCCCTGCTATCATCGATTTTACCTTACCTGTGGGAAATTGAATCTGGCTACCGTCGGCAATTTGCGCCGCCATTACTCCTGTAGCTTTGAGTTTTAAAGCATTGGCTATTTCTTTAGTAATCAGCGTGCTGTTAGCACCTGTATCCACAATCATCTCAAAGGTTTTATTGTTATTAAAGGTGACATCAATGACTGGGGTTCTCCCTAGTCTACGCTTAATTGGCACTCGAAACACTTTTTTTTGTGGTTGTTGAAATACTTTTTTTCTTGGTTGTTGAAATACTTTGATATTGCTGGTTTGATTACAAAGTTTATCTAATTTAATAATTCTCCCAGAGGCGGTGATCATAAAACAATAGCCTGTATATCCAGCCGTTACACGTTGGGCAAATGCTAAAATCATCACCATTTGCATGATGAAAATTACAGCTAAATTGATGCTGCTAATTCTCGGCTTTACCAGATTTTTCATATTATTTTATTCTCCAATATTTACTCATAATCTTTGATGATGCAATTGTTGATTCTAGAGACAAACTAGAATCAAATTGCATCATTGATTGCCTGTAATTATTACTTCGCTCTTCTCTGTAATATTTCAGGCAAAATTACTAAATTGTTTACATAAATTTCTCGATTTATTGAATTAAATTAATAGAAAACGCATTTTATTTAATTTTTATAATACATAAATTGGCTAGTGAATAAATTAAAGTTTAGGTAAAGAGAAAATAAAACTACTGAGACAATATAAAAATTTGACAAATCTGATAAATGCTGGATTCTAATGATAGTTGGTGGCAGCATGGATAGCAGTAGCGATCGCATTGTTTACTGCCTGATCCTTTTGAGATAAGATAACTTGTTCGGTGAGAGTGCGTTGAGCGACTACAGCACAAACAGCCGCCGCCGCAAATCCATAGACTCCAGCCATTTTAAACAGTGTGCCGCATTCCATTTCATAGTTCAAAATGTTCAAATGCTGATATTCTGTAGTCATACCCTGTAGCGATCGCAGTAAATAAGGGTTAGCTGAATCAGTACGCTCTTGTCCTTCATAAAAAGTATCGACAGAAGCCGTAATCCCCATGTAATAATCAATCTGTAATGCTTGTGCAGCTTGCACCAAAGCCACAGTCAAAAACGGATCGGCAACGGCAGGATATTCTAGAGGAGCAATATCATTAGCTGCACCTTGACGACATAATGCAGCACTACTAATAACTATGCTACCGACTGGTATATGTGGTTGAATAGAGCCACAAGTCCCAACGCGAATAATTTGTTTAATACCTACCTGTACTAACTCATTTACCACAATACTTAAAGAAGGCGCGCCCATGCCACTGGTAGCCGATAAAATTGGGCAACCATTCGGTAAGAATCCCAAATAGCTATTAAGTCCCCGATTTTCTGACAGCAGACGAACATCCTGTAAATAAGTGTGAGCAATCAGACGCGCACGTTCAGGATCACCGGATAATAAAGTCATACTCGGAGGCGACGCACCTAAATCATCTAAGCTAAAGCCAAGGTGATAAAAGTATTTACTAGCCATTCTCTCATTCATCCCACACTGTTGATTAACCCCTCTCCCTCTCTTCACAGCTTTCAAGCCGTTGCTGTACAAGGAAATGTAGAGACTAAGCATACTTAGTCTCTGCTGATGCTTTCCTACTCTGGTAAATCAAACAATACCGTAGTCATGTAATTATCAGCCCATTCTGCACCAAAGGCTTTTTCTAGCACCCGGCGAGTTTTATCATTTTGTTGCTGTTTGGTGCAGTAATTGTGTTGTCCGGCGATAATGTGCTGTATCTGTTCTGGCGCGACAGGGTGAGATGCGATCGCCGCTTGACAATGAATAGCTAAAAACTCCCGCACCCGTTCTAAAAACATGGTTTCTTCGGCGGGAGAACTCGGACGCACAAATACACAAAAATCTGAGAAAATATGTCCCCATTCCGGTAATTCACGCGGTTGGGAAAATACCAAAGATGGGAGAGATGACAGTTGAGAGTGATAAGATACTGGTAAACTCCGGTCTAGGTGAACAGGAGATAAATCTGCGATCGCTGCACTAATTTGTCCCCTACCCCCGACTAAATCACACCCAAACATCGGTAAGTCATATTCTGGGCGAGGAAACATCACACAATGCAAAATGTCTAAGATATTTCCTACCCTGGCTAATTCCAAGTGCATTTTACGAAACTGAGGGGTTTGATAGCAGCGATTTTCAATGATCAGTTTCTCACCCTCTAGCCTTCCTTCCACATACCCCAACTCAGCAGGTAAATGATAAGGCGACAAATCCAGATATTGATGCCAAGCTGCTTCAATACAATCAGCCAGTTGGCGAATTAAGGGATGTTGTTGCTCACGTAGCGAGGGCATGGAAGTTAATGACATAATCTATTTGATAATGCAATCTAGATGTCAGTCTACGGCCTGCCATGCTCATTATGTTATTGCTTGCAATATAAGCAAACATTTAGGATTAGTCATGGAAAAATCAACTACCTATTTTCTCCGTTGACGATTTTTACCTTCCTGTAATGACCAAAGATAGGGTTTATCGTAGGTGACAACACCATTAGTCAAGGTTGTTAGCTGGAAGTTTGCACCCCGGAAGTTAGTATAATTTAGATTAGCATCCTTAAAGTTAGCTGCTGCTACATTAGCACCAATTAACCCGGCAGAAGATAAGTTAGCCTTGAGCAGTGATGCCAATTGTAAATTTGTTCCGATTAACGAAGCACGAGTCAGATTTGCTTCATCCAAGACTGCGCCTTCTAAATTAGCCGAGGTGAGGTTGGCATTAGTGAGATTCGCTTGAGTTAAATTCGCCTCCTTCAAGTTAGCCTGTCGCAAATCTGCACCCACCAAATTCATTTGAGATAAATTTGCGCCACTCAAATCGCATCGTGGACAAATACCAGACGCTTTTAACTGTTCTAGGTCTTGTTGATTGAAGGCAAACGCTGACTGTGTTAAGCCTAGCGCAGTTAACAAAGATATGGCAGCCACCAAGTGAAATTTCATAATTTACGTAATATTGGTGTTGACAATTTATAATTTATCTTATTGTCACACACTTAGACTGAATTTTTGTCAGTGAATACGGGAATGAAGCAGTGATAAAGAACCTGTGAAAATACTATAAAATCTACTTATAAGAGTGGTCAAATAGTAATTTAAGATTTATAATCGAGTCGTAACTAACTATACGGAAAGAATTATAGTCTACCACATATACCAACCCCCTGATTGGCAAAAGAACACCATCAGGGGGTGTTAATTTTGGGGAGCTTTCGGAACAGGGGAGATTTTGACCTCAAATTCTTCACTGCGTGACTTTTGAATTAATTTGTCCCCAATCCCTAGTCCCTCAATTTATCGCCATCCTAGCCAGCGCAATGTGGGAACAATCAGGTAGTAACTCACTCCAAACCAAAAGCTAGTAGAGACACCGACAAAACTGAAAAAAGCCACAGGTAAAGATAATTCTGTCCAGACAGAACTAGGATAAAAGAGTAAGACGGTGGGTGGAAATCCAAAAAATAGCAGTGCGGCACAACCGAGAGCCATACCAGCCGCCGCAAATACCGCATAAACGATGCGATGACTACGAAAACCAATACTTAACGCCAACAAAAAAACAGCAATGGCTATTGCTACTACTAAACCGTCAGCAAGATAGCTACTTGATGTGAACACTGCCCACAATATCCAACCTAATAGGTAGCTAATAATACCCATAAACGACGCTGCTAAAAATCGTCGTCGTTGACCAAAACAACCGCTAGCGGTAATTCCCCAGGCTGTACCTAAACCTGCGGCTGTAAAAACTATACTTGCTAAACCAAGGTTATATTGTGTGTCATCAATTAATTCGGGTAGCTGAGTGAAGATGAATTCGACTAAGCGATCGCCTAAATCGCCTAAATTGGTGTGATAGGCTAAACTATATCCGCTAATTGTACCCACACCAGCACCCACACCAGTTAACAACATTGCCCAAATTGTCAACAAACAAGCTTTTAAAATTTGCCATATCGTTTTAACTATCCACAGAAAGATTTTGCGGACTGTTTTAGCCAACTTTTTTACAGCTTGCTTTGTGTTTTGTCGCCAGGTTTGGAATTTTTGTTGAGTTTGGGTTAAAAGTTGCTGTAAACGGTTTGTCTGTGGGGGTGGTTGAGTAATTTTGTTTAATCGTTTTTGAATAATAGCAGCATTAGCAGGACGCGATCGCGGATCTTCCAACACCATCTCATCTAATAAATCCGCCAACTGACGACGCACATTTACCAGATTACGCCACTGCAAAACCCCTGTATTGGGATCTTCCAAGTCTGAAGGATACCTACCTGTGAGCAATTCAATCATAGTCCGACCGAGGGCATAAAAATCAGCCTCCGGGCCAACCTGTCCGCCTCTCACCTGTTCTGGTGGGCTATAACCAGAAGAAAATAACCGGGTAGAACTAGGATGCTGCCTTGCCAATTTAACTTGTTTTGCGCCGCCAAAGTCAATTAACACCAATTGTTCCCAACCACTCCCACCCTGAGACGGCAGCACCGTTGATACAGGAGTCCGCAACATCAAATTTGAGGGTTTAATATCACGGTGAATAATTTGGCGTTTATGCAATTCCTGTAAAATTTTCAAAGCTTGGGTTAACCAGCTTAAAATCAATTCTTCTGGGCATCCTTGCGGATATTTATCGAACATATCCGCTAAAGTCGGGCCGTTGATTTTTTCCATCACCAAACAAGCAAGCTGGCGCGGTTTAGGATTAGATAAATTTACCTGAAAATGTCCATCAGTTTCCACCTTCGGCACACCCGGATGACGCAAACTCACCAAAACCTCCGCCTCTTGGGCGAATAATTCCAACGCCTTGGGTGAATCTTCTACCAACACCTTCAGCACTTTTTCTGTTTGCGTCCTTTCATCCCAAACTGTGTAAATTTGCGCGAATCCCCCCGCGCCTAAGCGTTGCATCGGCACATAACGATCTAACAGATGCAGCACCGCGCCACAACTGTTACAAAACTTGTTACCCCAAGGTTGGGGATAGGGACGTTGACAATCAGGATTTATGCAGTGAACCGCACTTTTACTGATGTGGGACACAATCGCTACAATACAAAGGCTGACTTGATTTTAACGCCTCTTGGGGATTGGGGAGTAGGGATTGGGAATTGGGGAGAGTAAGCGGCTTTAGCCCTTTGATTACCGTTAAAAGTTTGATGGCTGATCAAACAACAATTAATTTGCTGTTAGAGAGAATTTCTGTGTACACTAAGACGACGCATAAAAAAAGTTTTTGTTCTTCTGTCTTGGAGTCTTCAGCCTTCTAGTTACATTAAAGTTTGATGCCGAAAGTTGCTGCTAAAAGCCCATTAGAATTTACATTGCTGTGGACTGTTGGAACTTTTGGCGGTTTTGTGGGAAGTTTGTTCTGGATTGAAATTGGTGAACGTCCAGATATTGGGGTGGTACAGGCGGCTGTAGGAGGATTAGCGATCGCATTACCGCAAAGTCTCATCCTCAACCATACTATCTTTACAGGCAAGTGGATTGTCTTAACCTTAGCCGCTTGGGTTTTCCTCACCGCTACCGGCGTGGGTGCAGTCGGTTGGATGGTACTAGCTTCTGAGGTGCTACCCCTACGTCTCTACTTGGGGATGGTTTATGGCGCATTCGCTGGCTTTAGTATAGGTATGGCGCAATGGTTAGCAATTCGTCAGCCAGCATCTTGGGCTTGGCAATGGATATTAGCTAATGCTGTCAGTTGGGCTATAGCCGTACCTCTCGGTTCTGTTGTCGGCATGATATTACATCAACTCACGCGCTTATTCTTAGGCGAAGTTGTCGGGTTAGCTATCACTTGGCTGGTAGTCGCTATCTCCACAGGCATCTATGCTTATAAATTACTGTATCAAAGTTGGTAGCTAGTAGGGGTTTAGCATTGCTAAACTCTTACACTCGCTATTATATTAAGAAATGTAAATAAAATTAATTTATATCTTGTATTTGTTTAAATATATGCAAAAATCTTAATAAAATCTTAAACTAAATTTCCATAAAATTATATTGGCCTGCAAATGCGTTTTGAGATTCCAAAAGCAGGGTTATTCAGCTTATTGCGATTAACTAGCCTAGATTTTTGGTAAGAATTAGAGATAGGGGTAAATATCATCAGGGAAAGCTAGAAAGCATTGAGTTTAGATGCTCAAAGCCTTGTATACCTCAAAATTTCCAGACAAAGCATCTTAAAAAGAGTCAGTAATAGCAACCAGGGACTCTCCCATGAATATCAATTCTGTAGACTCGACTATCAAGTTGAAGGCAAAATCTCATTCTCATCTTCTATTCGGCACAGCAGTAGACGAAACCAGCAGTAGTCAACAGTTTCTACTGAGTATGTATGACTCTGTGCAGACATCTATATTTGTAGTAGATGTTTTAGAAAATGGTGATTTTTGTTATGTAGCACTCAATCCTGCCCATGAGCGATGGTTAGGTATCCGCACTGAGGATTTTCGGGGCAAAAAACCAGAGGATATTCTCAATCCAGTGGATGCGGCTAAGGTGCGTCAGCACTATGCAGACTGTGTACGTTTGGGTAGAACTATTTCTTACGAACAGTGTTTACAATTCCAGGGGGTTCTGACTTGGTGGAATACAACTCTCACACCATTGCGGGATACAGACTCTAGAATTTATCGGCTCATTGGTAGCAGTAGTAATATTACTGCCGCTAAACAGCTAACACAGGCGCAGGAAATTCAAGCCCAAAGAGAGCAATTGTTGGCAGTCGTGGCGCAACGCATTCATTCGTCTTTAGATTTAAAGACAATTGTGCATGAGACAGCAAAAGATTTGCGACAGTGTTTAAATTGCGATCGCATCCTAATTTATCAGATGCAGACTCATGATCATGGTGTAGTCATTGCCGAAGCTACAGTTAGCCCTGCGCTGTCACTGTTGGGAAAAAGTTTCCATGATCCTTGTTTCGTGGCGAAACATCACAAACACTCACAGCGATGTTGTCAGGAAATTGTAGACGATATCTATGCAACTCACATCAATTCTTGTCAACAAGAATTTTTAGCTAGGTTGCAAGTGAGAGGGCATTTAGTCATGCCAATTTCGTGCCAACATAATTTGTGGGGGCTGTTAATTGCCCAGTATTGCGAAGAACCCCACCAATGGCAACAAATAGAAATTGACTTACTCCAGCAACTAGCCACCCTACTGGGAATTGCTGTCCAACAATCAAAACTACAACAGCAACTAGAGTTGCAAAACAAAGAACATCAAGCCCAATTACGCCAAATAGATCAATTTCAGGCGTTAGTCAGACGCATCACCGAACAAGTTCGTGATACAAGAGATGAGTGTCAAATTTGGGCAAGTATTACCCAGGAGTTAGCTGATTTACTCCAGCTTGAGTCTTGTTATATTGAACTTTACAACCAAGACTGTTCACAAGTCAATGTTGTTTGTGAGTATGCAGCAACCCAACCCGTATACGAGGGATTGACTAGACAACCGCCAGAATTCAGCGAAATTTATCAGCCGCTATTGCAAAAACAACACTTCCAATCGGTGGAAATTGTCCCTGGATGGCATCCCAAGTTACTGGTAATTACTCAGTTAGCCTGTCCGATTTTTGACCAGGAAGGCATGCTGGGGAATCTGTGGTTGATTAGACCAATACAACAGATGTTTAATGAATGGGAAATTAACCTGGTGCAAACCTTAGCCAATGAATGCGCGATCGCGATTCGACAGGCTCAACTTTATGCCACCAAGCAAGCCAAAATGAGAAAATTAGCAGAAAAACAACGTCTAACTCAGGAATTTCTCAAAAATCTGGCTCACGAACTGCGAACACCAATCACAAGTATTAGTTTAGCGGCGCAAACTTTGGAAGGTGTGTTGTTACCTGATGGCACACTAGATGAAGTCGTACCCCAGCTTTTACACATCCTACATCATGAGTGTGGTAGGGAAAACAAACTGATTAACGATTTACTCACACTCATCCATCTAGAAGCACAACCGGAAGCGTCAACTTTAATTACTATCGACTTACAAACTTGGCTACCTCCGATTGTGGCAGATTTTTCTGAACTGAGTAGTTTCCAGAGTCAAAAATTACACCTGAATCTAGAAACTGCATTGCCACCGCTAGCAACGGAAATCACCGAGCTAGAGCGAATTATTACCGAACTACTCAGTTATACGTGTAAGTATACTCCGCCAGGGGAATCAATTACGGTGTCTGTTTATACAAATGTAGAGACACTAGAAATCAGCATCAATAATTCTGGATTAGAAATTGCTGCCGATGAGCGATCGCGCATTTTCGAGCCATTTTACCACATTTGCAAAGACGACCCCTGGAAGTATAGCGGCACCGGCTTAGAAATGGCATTAGTCAAAAAAATGGTTAAACATTTAGGGGGAACAATTCATGTAGAAAGTGGCGCAGGAGAGACTACTTTCATCGTCAAATTCCCCATATTTGCCACACCATAAATTATCAGTTGACTGTATTTTGACGAATTAACTATATTGTTGTGTTTATTTTAAGTTTTGTTGGCATGGATTCCCGACTTCTCAAAGAAGTCGGGGATTTAATGCTAGAGATTAAGCAAAGTTTAGTCAAAGAAGTATTGCATATTAACGTTAAGGCTGTTGCTTTGAGATATACCAGAATAATAAGCAGCGTTGGGGATCATCACAGGGTAAGGCTTATGATGACATTAAATGTTTCGCAATTCGAGAAGATAGATCAGTTTCATCATCTGCAATTAACTTTGCGCGATCGCTGGAAAACCATCGAGTTATTTGACACTGGTGAGGCAGACATTATCATCATACCTTCCCTGAGTATTGATCAGCGCGAAATCCAAAAGATAGAAGGTTCAGAACATTATGAAGAAAGATTACTTTTTGCCTTAATGCGGTTAAGAAATCCCCGCACTAGGTTAATTTATGTAACCTCAATGCCATTACATCCCAGCATCATTGATTACTATCTACAATTATTACCTGGAATTCCCTTTTCTCATGCTCGCAATCGCTTACTATTATTATCAACTTACGATGCTTCACCCAAACCCCTAACTCAAAAAATTTTAGAACGTCCCCGATTAATAGAAAGAATTCGCCAAGCAATCCGGCTAGAAAAATCATTAATTGCTTGCTATAATTCTACCAATTTAGAAGCAGAATTATCGTTAAAATTAAACGTACCATTGTATGCGGCTGCACCAGAGTTACAAATTTGGGGGACAAAGAGTGGTAGTCGCCAAATCTTTGCAGAAAGTGGAGTTCCCCACCCTGATGGTAGTGAATTAGTCTGGAAGGTTGAAGAATTAGCCATAGCAGCGAGTGAGTTGTGGGAACGTCAACCGACATTACAAAGGATGGTAGTTAAATTAAATGAAGGGATTTCAGGAGAAGGAAACGCACTCCTAGATTTGCGTCCGATTATGGACTTAGCACCGGGAGAAGGTACACAGACTCAGAGAATAGCAGCCATTAGCGATCGCTTTGCTGTGATGCGCTTTCAAGCCAAACAAGAAAACTGGGGGAGTTTTTCGCAAAAAATACCGGAATTAGGCGCAATTGTCGAGGCATTTGTAGAAGGAGAAAACAAGCGATCGCCCAGTGTGCAAGGACGCATTACCCCCACAGGCGAAGTAGAAATCCTCTCCACCCATGACCAAATTCTGGGCGGCCCCGATGGACAAATTTATCTTGGTTGTCGATTCCCAGCCGATGAAAGCTACCGTTTACAATTACAGAATTTAGGATTAAAAGTTGGTAAAAAGCTAGCAGAAAAAGGTGCCTTAGAAAGATTTGGAGTAGACTTTATCACAGTTGATCAAGGTAACGGTGAATGGGAAATCCAAGCAATAGAAATTAACCTTCGTAAAGGCGGTACAACCCACCCATTTATGACCTTAAAATTATTAACAAACGGACGTTATGACCTATCCACCGGATTATTTTATAGTCTACAAGGTCGCCCTAAATATTACATAGCCACAGACAACCTGCAAAAAGACCGCTATCGGGGATTATTACCAAACGACCTCATGGACATCATCGCCCACCACAGATTACACTTTGATAGCTGCACAGAAACCGGAACAGTATTCCACCTCATGGGTTGCTTGTCCCAGTTTGGTAAATTAGGACTAACCAGCATAGGTGATTCACCCCAACAAGCAGAAGACATTTATAACAAAGTCGTCAAAGTTTTAGACGAAGAAACCCGCAGCGACACCGCCAATTTTTCCCTATTTTCAGATTACACCTTCCCCGTCGCCTGGGACGGATACAGCTAGAAAATAGTTTGTAGTAAGGACTTTAGTCCTCTCTCATCTCATTGCTGAATATAGCAATTTCTAGTCTAATAACGTACAAATTTATCTGCGTTCATCTGCGTTTATCTGCATTTAAAATTGACATAACCACTTAGTAAATACAGCAAATTTCATCTGAGTGAAGTACATCAGGGCGGGCAGGATGCCCAACGCCACTTGCTACAAGTCGGCACAGCCGCCCAACGCAGTGGCTCCCCCACAAGATTTATGATATTAAATGTGTACCTCATTTATCTGCAAAGTGCTGTAAATTAATGAATTATTGGCTCATGAAGTCAGAACCAGAAGTTTTTAGCATAGCTGACCTAAAACAGCAACACCAAACTATCTGGGACGGTGTTCGCAATTATCAAGCGCGCAATTATCTGCGTCAAATGCTACCTGGAGACTTAGCTTTTTTCTATCATTCCAACACAAATCCACCGGGTATTGCTGGGTTAATGCGTGTAGTCAAAACGGGTATTGCTGACCCCACCCAATTTGACCCAAAGAGTGATTACTATGACCCAAAATCAAGTATAGAATCTCCTCGCTGGCAAACAGTTGTAGTGGAATTCGTGGAAGATTTTTCTCAGCCCATTTTGCTATCAACACTCAAAGAGAAATTTAACCCTGAAGAATTAATGATAGTCAGACAAGGAAATCGCTTATCAGTAATTCCGGTGTCTGAAGCAGTCGCACAGCAGATTTTGGCGTTGAGAACAGACTAAATAAAATGATGATGGGATAGATACCCGACTTCTCAAAGAAGTCAGGAATCTGGGTATTAAGGGACTTCCAGATAAAAAAAACATCCAAAATGTAGGGTGCGTCAGTACGAGTAACCCTAGCTATAGGAATCATATTTGATTTCTGAAAAAAACTCAGTACACCTCTGTTCCCTGTTCCCTGTTCCCTACCTACACAAATAATTTTATTAATCAAATCGGATTCCTATATACCAAGAAAATATTCATTCTGACGCACCCTACTAACCGTGTTCCCTAAGTTTTTTGAAGATAAGTTCAATTGCGTTTATTCTGACTGTTTTTTAGCTATTGTTAAAGGTCGTTCAGCTTTAGCTGCAAACAATTCACTAAAAACCGTGCGACGCTGTTTTGGTGATTCAGGAGTGATGTAACCCCACAGACTTTCCCAGTAGAAAAAAGATATACCAAAAAAAGAGCGATCGCGCACTGCTTGAACTTGTTCTTGAACCTGTGCAATCTTCACAGGACTACGTAAAGTCCCTGTAGTAATCCCAATCGCCACCGGGATTTTAGTTCGCGCAAACTTCACCGCAGGTTGTTCTAATTCTCTAATAAAACCACTTTTGTCATGAGTATAAACCTGCAAAATCAACTCATCTATTAAACCATTTTTTACCCAATTCTCCCAATCTTGGAGATAATTTCTATAGGCAAAAGCTTGTGAGTTAGGAGATAAAGATATTTTAAGATGAGGTTTTATATCCTTAACCACTTGAGATATTTTCGTCATGAACTCAGTAATTTTATCAGCCCGCCACCGCATCCATTCTGTTTCAAATGGGTCAATAGGAGGGCTTTTACCTTCATGTTCTTTTTGATAAACTTCAAGCGTAAATCTGTCATAACCAAACTGTACAGGCATACCAAAATGATCATCAACCTGAATGCCGTCTATATCATAATTAGTCACAACTTCTAAAATTAACGACAAAATAAAATCTTGCACTTCAGGATGCAAAGGATTCAGCCAGACTAACTTATTGGTAGGGTTATTGTTAATTTCTTCTGGTAAAATTTCACTAATACTTTTGACTCCTCCCTGCCCAGTTGTCAACCAATAAGGATAACGCCTAGCTAATTCGGAATCAGGTGGTGCCATAAACCCGTATTCAAACCAGGGAATCACAGTTAAACCTTTAGGTTTCGCAAGTCTCAATAATTTTCTCAAAAAATCTTGACCACCATGTACAAAATTCACCAAAGGTTGAACATCGCTACCTGTGAACAATTTCGCCGTCTTACTTTTATAAAAAGTATGTCCGCGATTCCAAACCACAGGATAAATTGTATTAAAATTGAGTGCAGATAGTTGATTGACAGCCCGATCAATTCCCCAAGGAACGAATAATACACCACTAGCAACATTAGTTAGCCAAACTCCACGAATTTCTGTTGTCGTCGGTAGATTATCTTTTGGTTGATAATCTGAGAGGGAAGGAGAGGAAAATATTGTTAAGCACAATACTAATTGCACACACACTAAATAAAACAAACAAAGTTTAGCCAACCGATTCATCTGTGGTTTTGACTTCGTTAGGTCGAGATATGTATCAATACAGAATAAATCATTATTGTTCTGGATAATGTAGAAATAACATCAAAATATACCAAGATATCAAGAAAAACTGGTAACTTGATATCTTGGCTAGAATTTAGTGATGAGATAGTTATTAGTGAACGTTGTTCGTAGTCAGGGCTTCAGCCCTTTCTTTTCCAAACTTCTAAGAGGTTCTTTAAAAAGTATTATTATTAACACCAAAGTCTGTCAAACCTAACCCCCCAGCCCCCCTTCCCTACATTCGCGCAGCGTGCCGCAAGGCAGGGAATGGGCGTTTCAAAGCCTCTCTCCTTGTAGGGGAGAGATTTGGAGAGGGGTTTTTAGTATCCTTGATGGCTTTCCAATCTTCTAAGGACTAAAGTCCTTACTACAAACTAGATTAAAATCTTTCGACTCCTGCAAACTGTTGATTACTGGTTTTATTTGCCGCTTCCCCACAAGTGCGAGGTGTAGGGAATATTTTACCAGGATTTGCTAAACCTTGGGGGTTAAATACTTCTCTTACCCACTGCATCGTTTCTAAATCAGCATTGCTAAACATATCTGGCATATAGCACTTTTTATCAGCACCAATACCATGTTCCCCGGAAATGCTACCGCCAACTCTGACACAAAGTTTAAGAATTTCTCCGCCTAATTCTTCGACTTTTTCTAATGCGCCAGGGACAGCATTATCATACAGCACTAATGGGTGTAAATTGCCATCACCAGCATGAAATACATTGGCAACTGGATAACCAAATTTTTTACTTAACGCCTCAATTTCTTGTAACACATAGGGTAACTGTGTCCGAGGAATTACCCCATCTTGTACATAATAATCTGGGCTTAAATGTCCAGCAGCAGCAAACGCAGCTTTACGTCCTTTCCACAACTTTAACCTAGTTTCTGGGTCACTCGCAGAAGTGACATTACGCGCCCCATTCTTTTTACAAATGTCAATTACACGCTGTTTATTTTCTGCAACTTCAATTTCTAAACCATCAATTTCCACTAACAGAATAGCTGTAGCATCACGGGGATAACAATTAGTAGCAACCACATCTTCCACAGCATTAATGCTGAGGTTATCCATCATTTCCATCCCGCCAGGAATTATCCCCGCGCTGATAATATCCGAAACAGTCGCCCCCGCAGCTTCCACGCTGGTAAAATCTGCTAATAGCACACAAATGGATTCAGCACTTTTGAGAATTCGTAAAGTGATTTCTGTGGCAATACCCAAAGTTCCTTCTGAACCGACAAAGATACCTGTTAAATCATAACCAGGAGTTTCGGGAATTTGTCCCCCTAAATCAACAATTTCCCCTTCTGGCGTGACAATTTTTAAACCTAAAACATGGTTAGTTGTGACACCATACTTTAAGCAATGCACACCGCCAGAGTTTTCCGCCACATTTCCGCCAATTGAGCAGATAATTTGGCTAGAGGGGTCAGGAGCGTAGTAAAATCCAGCACCACTGACTGTCTGTGTCACCCAACTATTAATTACTCCTGGCTGTACAACAATACGCTGGTTGTCTAAATCTACGCTCAGGATTTGCCGCATTAAGGAAGTGACAATTAAAACAGAGTCTTGTGTGGGTAACGCACCACCGGATAAACCAGTACCAGAACCGCGTGCGATAAATGGTACAGCATACTGGTTGCATATTTTGACGACCGCCGCCACTTGTTCTGTAGTGCGTGGTAACACTGCCACCGCCGGACGTTCACGGTAGCTAGTTAAACCATCACACTCATAAGTGATGAGTTCTTCCCGGCGTTGTACTACGCCATTTGCACCAAGAACAGCCTCAAACGCTTTGATAATGGGTTTCCAGTTACGTTGTTTTTTATCTTGGGTAAGCATAGATTTTTATATTGCTGGCTGGGTGGGTAAGTTTAATGACTATTGTTGCCAGAATAGCAGTTTAGGGGGATTTCTGATGGGATAGATACCCGACTTCTTTGAGAAGTCGGGTATCTGGGTATTACGTTTAATTAATACAGTATATCTATTTAACTGCGCTCCTATATCTCGAATCCATTAACCTAGAAATAAGGCTCTTAAATCAATGGATAAAATCATGGTTGAGCAACTTCTGATAAATAATGATGATTTCTATGTACCAGATGCCAACCAGCTAGTTACTGAAGATGATACACCTGTGGACAATTTTGCATCCGCCAAACAACAACGTCTATTAGTAGGTTCTCTTTACAGTGCTTTAAAAAATCAGACTTTCTTAGCTGAAGCTAACGTTGGTATTTATCATACAGATGAACAGCCAGCAATTGTTCCCGATGTTTTCCTCAACTTAGATGTCCAAACTCCTGCAAATTGGTGGGAGAAACAAAACCGTTGTTACATGGTTTGGCGGTTTGGAAAACCTCCAGAAGTTGTGATTGAAATTGTCTCTAATAAAGAAGGTGACGAACTCGGTAAAAAGCTGCAAATTTATGAACAAATGCGGGTTAGTTACTACATTGTTTATGATTCCACTCAGCAACTAGGAGAAAAAAAACTACGAGTTTATGAGCTGAGAGGAAGACGTTATTTTGAGACATCCGAAACTTGGTTAGAACAAGTAGGTTTAGGTGTTACTCTCTGGGAAGGTGAATTTGAAGGAAGACAGGATACTTGGTTACGTTGGTGTTATCAAGATGGTACGGTTTTACTGACTGGAGATGAAATTGCAGAACAAGAACGACAACGTGCGGAACAAGCAGAACAACGCGCCCAATTACTAGCAGAAAGACTCAGGGCTATGGGAATTGATCCTGATAGCCTATAAAAATCTTTCATGCAGAAAACCAGTAGAGAGACGTTTCATGAAACGTCTCTACATATTGTTAATTAACCTTGCTTAATAATGGGACAAAACTTGATATATTTAAATCTCAACCTCCTCATTCTCTCCGCGCCTCTGCGCCTCTGCGTGAGACAAAAAAATACTGACACAAAAAGTCAATTATTGATAAATTCTTCCACACGCTGCCAAACCTTTTCCAACAAATCAGTATCATCCGCATCAAACCATTCAATTTGAGGATATGCTCTAAACCAAGTACGTTGACGTTTCGCAAATTGCCGAGTATGCAAAACTGTTAATTCTTTGGCTGTTTCTAAAGAAATATCACCGTTCAAATATTGCTTGATTTCTTGATAGCCTAAAGTATTCAACAAAGGTAAATCAGTACCATATTTTTTACAAAGATATTCGACTTCATTCACTAAACCATCTGTAATCATTTGCTCAGTGCGTTTGTGAATGCGCTTGTCTAATTTCTCTACCTGAGAATCTAAACCTATCTGCAAAATGGGATAATTTGGGGGATTTTCGCCTTGTTGGGCAGAAATGGGAATACCCGTCACATAAAATACTTCTAATGCGCGTAAAGTTCGCACGGGATCATTGGGATGAATTTTTTGGGCAGCAGTGGAATCAACTTGTTGTAAGATGCCGTAAAGTGTAGATTGACCGAGAGATTCTAACTGCGATCGCAATTCATAATCAGGTGCAACTCTGGGAATTTTCATCCCTTGCACAATTGAGCGAATATACAACCCAGTACCTCCCACCAATAACAGTGGAGATACAGCAACAGAATTAATTAAAGCTTGTGCTTGTTCTTGATAGTCTGCCACCGTCATTGTATCTGTTGGCTCGCAGATATCTATCAAATAATGGGGAACTAATTTCTGTTCTGCTAAAGTTGGCTTCGCCGTACCGATATTAAACTCACGATAAACCTGACGGGAATCAGCACTTAAAATCACCGAACCCAACCGCATCGCCAAATTCACAGCTAACCCAGATTTACCCGTCGCCGTAGCACCACAAATCACAATTAATTTAGTCATTAGCCATAACAATTCAAAATTCAAAATTCAAAATTAAAGAGACTTGGGAAAAAATCCCCCTCATCCCCCCCAATCCCCAATCCCCAATCCCCAATCCCTTTTGTGCTAAAATCTTGAGGCATTTTGCTCTTGTGAGACTTAATGCTACAAGCTCTTAATGTCTCTTATCTCAAAATTAGTCAAATTGGAAATATTCCAGGCAATAATCTAAAAAACTTATGGGGTTACATCCCCTCTATAAACTTCTCATAAAATTGCCCTACAACCGTCTTTAAGGCTTTTGTGTTAAAATCTTGGTGTGTTTTTGAATTTTTAGCCTTTAGGCACTTTCAACCCCACGCATCAGGAGAAATTTCATGACGAGCAGTTACAGTGCCGATCAGATTCAAGTTCTGGAAGGTCTGGAAGCCGTCCGCAAACGACCGGGGATGTACATTGGTTCTACCGGGCCGCGAGGACTCCACCATTTAGTTTATGAGGTGGTAGATAACTCTATTGATGAGGCATTAGCAGGTTACTGTACTCACATAGAGGTCGATCTCAATGCTGATGGTTCCGTGTCTGTCACCGATGATGGTCGGGGTATTCCTACCGATACTCACTCGCGGACGGGAAAATCAGCTTTAGAAACTGTATTAACTGTACTACACGCTGGGGGTAAGTTTGGCGGTGGCGGTTATAAAGTTTCTGGAGGTTTGCACGGGGTTGGTATTTCTGTAGTAAACGCCTTGTCAGAAGTTGTAGAAGTCACGGTTTGGCGAGACAAAAAGGTTCACACTCAGCGATATGAACGGGGTGTTCCGGTGACGGAACTCGTCGCCAAGTCTTATAAAGAACCGAGAACGGGAACTTCTGTCAGTTTTAAGCCAGATGCTCAAATTTTTACCACTGGAACTGAATTTGATTATGTTACCCTCGCCAGTCGTCTGCGGGAGTTGGCATATTTAAATGCAGGGGTAAAAATTACCTTTACCGATAACCGTCTAGAATTGCTGAAAAGCGATACGCCGAAAGTTGAAACCTACGAGTATAAGGGTGGAATTCGGGAATATATCGCTTACATGAACCGCGAAAAGCAGCCACTCCATGAGGAAGTTATTTATGTGCAGGGTGAACGGAATAACGTTCAGGTGGAGGTGGCTTTACAATGGTGTACCGATGCTTATACTGACAACGTGTTAGGCTTTGCCAATAATATCCGCACCGTTGACGGTGGTACGCACCTGGAAGGTTTAAAGGCGGTTTTGACCAGAACTTTGAATGCGATCGCTCGCAAGCGGAATAAAATCAAAGAAAATGAGTCTAACCTCAGTGGTGAACACGTCCGCGAAGGTTTGACGGCGGTAATTTCTGTCAAAGTCCCTGACCCAGAATTTGAAGGACAAACTAAAACTAAACTAGGTAATACTGAAGTTAGAGGTATTGTTGATTCTTTAGTCGGTGAAGTCCTGACTGAATACTTAGAATTTCATCCCGGTGTCGCTGACTCTGTTCTAGATAAAGCTATTCAAGCTTTTAAAGCCGCAGAAGCAGCCCGTCACGCACGGGAGTTAGTCCGCCGCAAATCTGTATTAGAATCTTCCCCACTACCTGGTAAGTTAGCAGATTGCAGTTCCCGCGACCCTAGCGAGTCAGAAATCTTTATCGTGGAAGGTGACTCCGCAGGTGGTAGTGCTAAACAAGGACGCGATCGCCGCACTCAAGCCATCCTCCCTCTACGTGGTAAAATCCTGAATATCGAGAAAACTGACGACTCGAAAATCTATAAAAATAATGAAGTTCAAGCCTTAATCACCGCTTTGGGTTTAGGTGTCAAAGGTGAAGAATTCGACGCTTCCCAACTACGTTATCACCGCATCGTGATTATGACTGATGCTGACGTAGACGGCGCACACATCCGCACCCTACTGTTAACTTTCTTTTATAGATATCAGCGATCGCTCATCGAACAAGGCTTTATCTATATTGCTTGTCCCCCATTATATAAAGTCGAACGGGGACGCAATCATGAGTATTGTTATAGCGATCGCGAACTGCAAGACATCCTCGCTAAGTTCCCCGCTAACGCTAACTATACCATCCAACGCTTCAAAGGTTTGGGTGAAATGATGCCTGGGCAACTTTGGGATACCACAATGAACCCCCAAACCCGCACCCTCAAGCAAGTGGAAATTGAGGATGCTGCCGAAGCTGATCGGATATTTACCATTTTAATGGGCGATCGCGTTGCCCCCAGACGCGAATTTATCGAAACCTATGGTTCTAAATTGAATCTCACTGACCTAGATATCTAATCTCAGTATCTTATAACCTGAGTTTTACCTTGTTGGCAATGCCCACCGAACATTTAAAGAGATCAAAAAATCTCTAAAATGTAGGGTGCGTCAGTACGAGAAACCCTAGCCATACCAAGAAATTATTCATTCTGACGCACCCTACTAACTCAGATCCCCGACTTCTTTGAGAAGTCGGGGATCTATCCCATCATCATCTTTAATTATGTTGACCTACTGATTTCATCTGAGTAGGTACGGATTAAACGACATTTTTCTTCATAAATATTCATCTTTCTGAACCTGCTCCTACTTATTCCCACGGATAAATCCGCTTACTCTGCGCTACATTGATTTGCGGTCAATTCCGTGTCTCATCAGCAAAACTTGACAGTTTATTTTCTGTGACTCTCAGCATCTTCTTGATATCTTTACAAAATTGCCAATCCACCCAAAGAAACATTTTCGCTGATTAAAATTGTTGCTGATAAAAATGTTTGTTAATATACATAATCATTGATTAATTAAATTATCAGTTTTTTTCAATTCATCTGAATGCACAAAAACCATATTTTGTCAACAGGGTGACAGTATAATTAAAATTTATCCGTTATTGGCTGGGATTAAGTCACAAAAGCCTCAAATTCTAACATTGAGGTCAATTATTCCGACAATCTCAAGCAATAAGTAACCGTTATCAACTGGGTACACCGGAACGGATAAAAAAGCTGGTTGATGCTTTTGCTGCCAGCCTCATAACTTATTTGTTAAGCTGGGAAAAAAAGTTCTAGATGAATCTGCTCAGTCACATCATCTCGGTATCTTCAAAATCCCAGATCACTAGACAAAAACATTTCCCAGGAAAACACGGGATTGGATTTCAAATTTTTTTGCTCAACAGCCACATTGAAAATTAGGTTAAGCTCAAACATGAACACCTAAACTATACTTCTCCTGCACAAGCAGTAGTCATAACCTGCTTCTAACTTGCTCATGTATTCTATTTCATCTTTTCACAGGCAGAATTTAGTGTGTATTCGATAAAGTTTTGCTATAACTAAGCAAATATCTTTCATTACACCTGTCAAATGCCTTTTGAATTGATTAAAATATCGTTGGATACAACAATCAAAGTTTGTCAAGAATTAGAGGGTAGAAATCTCAGCAGTGCGTTAATGTGTGAATAAGACTAAATTCAAATCGCCAACTGCCACCCGGCAAGTTTCCCCCAGCCTTTACTAGCTAGTAAAGGAGTTCTGCACGTAGAAACTTAAGTTTCTCAAGGCAAGAACTATTTCTGTTGGTGTCTTTATTTCTTGGGAAATCAAGCCCCAATTCTCCGGACTGAGTTATTTATGAAGGAAATGTAAAAATGGGTGCGTTAATGCTTCTGGACTCAGTTGATATAAAATACACAGTTTTTAGGTAATTCATGTCTTAGAAAATACCAGAAATTGTGTAAAGGAGGCTTTAAAATCCTGAGAATGTGAAGACAACCCACAGCAATTGCAAAAAGCTTTAGAGAAAATTTAAGGGTATCACTACCATTTTTCAAGACTTTTTGATAGTAGTGGCTTTACCTTGCTTCATGAGTTAATGATTAATACACAAAAAGAGTGCAATTTTTGTGAAACAGGCTACAATCGGAAGAGTCTTTATAAGAAAATATGCCAACAGTCATAATTAATATGTGATGAAGTGGTAAATTTTTTTATCAAGACAAGTCTTGTTAGAGACAAACCAAATAAAAGTGTCTGCCACAGCAACACTTTTGGCTGGTATGGAATGAGTAAGTAAGTCAGCATTAACTGCGACTTTTCACGAGGAGTAAGAAATTTCTCCATTGGCGGGAACTTCCCAAACACACCAGGGAAATCCATCTAAAACCCTATTTTTATTTGTTCACTAGCTCAGTTTAAAAAGAGCAGTCAACAAATTTTGAGTAATTGATTCTGCAAGGAGCATGAGGAACGCGGCATGAACCAGGCTAACAACGTACTCGATAGCATTTATCAGCCTGACCTAGAAATGATGAATCAGCCTGAGATCGAGTTAGAAGACCTCTTAATTGAAGACGAGGAGGACTTACTGCTTACCGATGACGGCGAAATTGATGAGTTTTTAGAGCCTCAGACTGATGAGGACGACGCAAAGTCTGGAAAAGCCGCTAAATCGCGTCGTCGGACACAAAGCAAGAAGAAGCATTATACCGAAGATTCGATTCGCCTGTACTTGCAAGAAATTGGTCGAATTCGCCTGTTACGGGCAGATGAAGAAATTGAATTAGCCAGAAAAATTGCTGACTTACTCGAATTAGAAAGGATACGGGAAAGACTCTCAGAACAGTTAGAACGTGATCCGCGTGATAGTGAATGGGCAGAAGCAGTACAATTGCCATTGCCAGCTTTCCGTTATCGCTTGCATCTAGGTCGCAGAGCGAAAGATAAAATGGTGCAGTCGAACCTACGGCTAGTGGTTTCTATTGCTAAGAAGTACATGAACCGTGGTTTATCATTCCAAGACTTGATTCAAGAAGGTAGTCTGGGTTTGATTCGTGCGGCTGAAAAATTCGATCACGAGAAAGGTTATAAATTCTCCACCTACGCTACATGGTGGATTCGTCAGGCTATCACCAGAGCGATCGCCGATCAATCCCGGACTATCCGCCTACCAGTCCATCTCTACGAAACCATCTCCCGCATCAAGAAAACTACCAAATTGCTGTCTCAAGAAATGGGACGCAAACCCACAGAAGAAGAAATCGCAACTCGTATGGAAATGACTATCGAGAAATTGCGGTTCATCGCTAAATCTGCTCAGTTGCCCATTTCCCTAGAAACACCCATTGGTAAAGAAGAAGATTCTCGCTTGGGTGATTTTATTGAATCTGACGGCGAAACCCCAGAAGACCAAGTTTCTAAAAATCTGCTCCGGGAAGACTTAGAAAAAGTCCTCGACAGCCTCAGCCCCCGTGAACGCGATGTCCTCAGACTACGCTATGGTTTAGATGACGGCCGTATGAAAACTTTAGAGGAAATCGGACAAATTTTCAACGTCACCCGCGAAAGAATTCGTCAAATAGAGGCAAAAGCACTGCGGAAGTTACGCCATCCCAATCGCAACAGCGTACTTAAAGAATACATTCGCTAGTCAAAAGCCAAAATTCATCTAGAGACGTGATGAATCGCGTCTAAAAAACAATAAGAACCTGGGATATAGATAAACTCCCAGGTTTTTTTGTTTAACTCTTTAGTATGCCTAGGCAATCTGACACTTAAAAATTACAGAATACCCCAAAAATGTAGGAATCCTTGACCGGAAAACAGTTCAATCAATACAGCTGCTAAAAAGCCAATCATTGCCAAGCGACCATTCCAAATTTCTGCTTGGGGGGTAAAGCCCCAACGCCAAGCGTTACGGTCTTCGATGACTGGAGCTGTAACTTTGGTTGTGTCTGTCATGGTTGCCACTCCAAACTGAATTTTCTAAGGATTGTTGTCTTATGTAAACTAATATAACAATATTTTTCTAAATTGCAACATTTATTTATATTCTGGTTGCCATAAACTCAATGCTATTGTTAGGGAAAATTGATAAACAGGCTCATACATCTATCTTTTGGCAGAAGGATGTCAGATAAAAGCGACCACCCAGAAATAGATAGTTGTATGAATAAATATAGATATTGCTATTATTTATCAATTATTTTAGCACAAAATTTGCTCATAGCTGGCTGTATTCTCAATTAAAGTAAGGCGATGCACAGCCAAAAACATCAAAATCAGGGTCTGAGAAACTTGTAAGCAATGCCCACCTGACAAATTGTATTAGGAATAATTAGCATTAACCATGTAACAATCAGATCCCCGACTTCTCAAAGAAGTCGGGGATATATTGCGTAATTAGGGACTTCCAGAGCAAAAAACATCCAAAATGTCGGGTGCGTCAGTACGAGTCACCCTAGCTATACCAAGAAAATATTCATTCTGACGCACCCGACTAACAGTCAATCTGTTAACTTCTAGCTGAGTGGATGCTCACGATGAGCGCACAGGGACGACATTCATCACTTTTTCATCACGGTTGAGTTGCAGGATGCTTTCACCTTTATTGTCTCTGGTCAAAATAGGTATACTATCTGTGGGGATTCGCACCACTCGCTCTTTATTGGTCACTAGAGCCACTTCGGAAGCTGCGATCGCTCCTACCATACCCGCTAGATTATCTGTTTGGCTAGCAAATTTTAAGCCTTGCGTCCCTAAATCACCACGATTCGCTGTTTTTAGCTGATTAATAGGTAAGCGTTTGGCGTAACCTTCTTCTGTGACTAGCAATAAATGATCAGCTTCCGCCGAACTCACACACCCTACCATTGGTTGATGTTTCAGTACACGTAATGCTTGTAAACCCATCGCTGTTCTACCCATAATGGGTAATTGTGCCTCATTCACTGGGAAGCGTAACAACCGCCCACCAGAACTAGCTAAAATCAAATGTTCTCCTGGCTGAGTCAACTGAGTTAATAACAACTCATCATCATCTTTGAGTTTGATAATTGTAATTCCCCGTCTTGTCAGGTTAGTTAGTTCACTCAAAGACAGACGCTTAATTCTTCCCTGCTTCGTCAACAGAACTATCTGCTGAGTTTCTAAATCTTCTGGCAGTACAAACCGACTGACTACCGCTTCTTGTGTACCTTGGGCGGTACTTGTCAACATGGTAATTAATGGTGTTCCCCGTGGTGAACGTGTAGTAGTGGGGGGAATATCGCCTATTTTCACCGGGTAGAGTTTACCACCACTGGTGAGTACAAGTAAATCTTTATTGGTGTCGGTCAATTCGGTTTGAATGATGAAGTCATGATCATTTAAACCATTTTCTAGTTTTGACTTTCTCCCGGAGAGGGGAAGACGACGTACATACCCCCGTTGAGTCAATTCTAAGGTGACATCTTCCGCCGGTGTAGTAACTTCCGGTTCGACTTCAGCTAAGGTGGGTTTTTTTTGTCTGCTGGTGGTTTCGCTTTTGGGTAACTCCTCTGGAATATTCGTCCCTATCTTGGTACGACGCGAATCGCCGTACTTGCGCTTGAGCGATCGCAGGTCTTTTTTCAAAGCTTTCAATAATTCTTTGCGATCGCTCAACAATTTTTGCAGTAAAGCGATTTGTTGCCGCAGTTCCTCAAACTCACGCTGTAAATTTTGCTGTTCTAAACTGGTGAGGCGACGTAATGGCATCGCTAAAATAGCATCAGCCTGATTTTCGCTTAAATCCAAGCGACTACACAAACTGATTTTCGCCGTGCTACCATCGGCGGCTTGTCGCAAAATTGTAATTACCTCATCGACATCAGACAAAGCGGTGAGTAATCCTTCGACTGTATGTAGCCGACTTTCTGCTTTACCTAATTCATAACTGTAACGACGGTTAAGTGTTTGTTCTCGGAAATTTAAAAACTCTAGTAAAAGTTGGCGTAAACTTAACTGGCGCGGTTGCCCATCGACTAAAGCTAAAAGAATTGCCCCAAAATTAGATTGTAAAGCGGTTTGGTGATACAAATGCTGTAGCACTTCTTGGGGGTTGGTATCGCGTTTGAGTTCGATCACAACTCGCATCCCTTCGCGATCGCTTTCATCCCGAATGTCAGAAATACCTTGCAAACGACCTTGATTTACCAAATCAGCCACTTTTTCAATCCAGCCGGCTTTATTAACTTGATAAGGTAACTCAGTCACCACAATCGCCGTCCGCCGCTTGCTACCTTTACCGCCGGGAATTTCTTCAACTGTGGCGACTCCCCGTAACATAATCCCACCCTTGCCGGTAATGTATGCGTCTCGAATCCCCGCATCCCCGACTATTTCCCCACCCGTGGGAAAATCTGGCCCTGGTATTAACTCTAATAACTTCTCATCTGGTAAATCTGGCTGATCAATTAGTGCAATTAAGCCATCCACAATTTCCCCTAAATTATGGGGAGGGATATTCGTCGCCATGCCCACCGCAATTCCTGCACAGCCATTCAGCAACAGAAAGGGTAATTGAGCCGGTAAAACTGTGGGTTCTTGCTGCGAATTATCGAAATTACCGACAAATTCTACTGTTTCTTCGCCGATTTCTGTCAGCATCCCCTCATGGCTAATCGGTGCAAGACGGGTTTCTGTGTAGCGCATCGCCGCCGGGGGGTCATTATCCACGCTGCCAAAGTTACCATGTCCAGCTAGTAAGGGATAACGACTGGAAAAATCTTGCACCAGTCTGACTAAAGCATCATAAACCGCTTGGTCGCCATGAGGGTGATATTTACCTAAGACATCCCCCACCACACGGGCGCATTTGCGGTAGGGTCTATCCGGTGTCAAACCTAATTCGTGCATCGCGTATAAAATCCGCCGATGCACTGGCTTTAAACCGTCACGAACATCTGGTAATGCTCGTCCGACAATCACACTCATGGCATATTCTAGGTAAGACCGTTGCATCTCGGTATGCAGGGCCGTTGTGATTACCTGTCCCGTTGCGAGAAGGTTTAACTGTTTTGCCATGAGTTTTTTCCCTGAGATTTAACTACACAAAAGTTGCTGGTGCTAAACATTGCAGCAAACACAGCATAACGGATGAAATGGGATTCCTTACACAATCTTGATTATCACCGAAGTAAAAGCCGTAGTATTATCCTTGATGACTCCGATGTATATAGATTATTAAAAAGGAGACAGTTTAGTGTGTCATCGACTGGTAATCAACCCTTGCTGCTCTAGGTTGCCTATAGTTGTGTAACCATAATTTGATTTGAAATTTAGAATTGGTGTTTCCCCCTCACGTTTGTAAATAAAATTCTCATGAAGACTGTTTTGATTGTCGAAGATGATTTGATTAACGCTCGTGTTTTTTCTAAGATTTTGACTAAGCGGGGTGGTTTAGGTGTTAAACATACTGAAAATGTGGAAGAAGTAATTCAAATCGCCCAGTCAGGAGAAGCAGACTTGATTTTAATGGATGTTTCTCTCTCTAGAAGTGTTTATCAAGGTAAGTCTGTTGATGGTATTAAGATTACCCAGATGTTAAAGGCTGATCCACAAACAGCAAATTTACCTGTAATTTTAGTCACAGCACACGCGATGGAAGGCGATCGCGAGAACTTTCTCAAACAAAGTGGTGCTGATGACTACATCTCTAAACCTGTTGTAGACCATCAACAGTTCGTTGACCAAATCATGGCACTTCTCCCCACAGACAACAGCTGAAAACTTTAGACATTCTCTGCGGAATATTCACCAGTTGGTGTTATTGGCGAACATTTTCCTCTGTTAGTATATATGTACTACAGTATAGTGTAATTGGCAACTAGGAAAATCATCTGGTAAAAAAAGCGGAGCTGTAAATGCTCCGCTTATAAGTTATCAAGTAAGTTTTAGCGGGAATCTAAGGCGGCTTGAATCCGGGGTAATTCCAAGAATTGTTTCGCATCAGCAAGTAAGCGATCGCCCCACAGATTTTCTTTGAGAAAATCCAAATCAGCATAGCGTTGATCGATGCGAAGTGCATTTTCACCTAAAGTCAAACCTTGTTGGCGATCGCCTTTAGTGTATATTGCCACAGCCATTGCTAATAATGGTTCGGCTGCTTGTTTATCTAGAGAAACAGCCGTTTGCCATTGCTGAATGGCTGCTTGCACATTACCCTGTTCATATTGGATTAAGCCGATGTTATTAACTGCGGGCCAAAATTTATTGTCTTGTGCCACAGCTTTATTATATTCGGCGATCGCATCTGTCAGTCTGCCCACCATATAGTAGGCATTACCCAAATCAAACAAACCTTCTGGGTGATTGGGTTTTAACCTCAAGCCAGCTTGGTAATTGTCAATTGCTGTGGTATATTTTTTTTGTTGAAAATTAGCCGAACCCAAAGCAAATAAAATATCGGCATTTTTCGGATTGAGAGTATGGGCTTGAGTTAAGGCTGCGATCGCGCCATCATAATCTTTGGTTTGCAAATACAAGCCACCCAAGAGAAACCAAACTTTATCATTTTTAGGAGCTAGTTGGCTAGCTAGTCGCGCTCGTGGTATAGCCAACTCATACTGCTGAAACTGCCCTAATTGGGCTGCTTCTTGTGCTAAACTTAACCCTTGCTTTTCTAGCTTATCCGTATCTAGTTGCACAGTATGAGGTATCAAAGCCTGGGCTTGAGCAGTTTTTGGCACACTCCACAAACCACAGACGAGTAAAAGAGAAATTAACCGAAAGTATTTAGGCACACTACCGCCTCTTAAACCATATATCAATAATCTTTCAGCTAGCTTAAACGATATCCGCTTGAGGTGGCAGGCCAATTTTACAGTCGTTAGCACTGGAGGAGCGGAGGAGCGGAGGGAGACGACTTTTACCCAACTATCAACCATCAACCATCAACAGTCAACAACCAACAATCATGACTTTTTCTGAAATGTTTGAACACTTCACCGGAAAATTAAAGGCATAAACAACTGATAAAGGCTAGGATAGTGTAGAATCAGCAACTTTTATCATGATTATGCGTCTAAATGTTTAATTGGCAATAAAAATTTATTTTCCCCCCCAGAGTTTTAAAATCTTGAGATAACTGTTCTTACCTGTTAATTAAGACCACCAAAAATTTTCATAGGCAACTACTGATGATTGCGTACATAGAAGTTCCCATTATTGGCAAAGTTAAATACCCAACCCGGTGGCTAGTGGGATTGTTAGCGGCGGGAGCTTTGGTTGTGGGTACAACGAGCTACACCATTGTCAATCAAAGAGCTAACAAACAAGACGTAACGCAACTAACCGTACCTGTAGAAGCCAAAAATGTAACTTTGCGGATTACTGCCAGTGGGAAAGTAGTTCCAGTTCAAAGTGTAAATATTAGTCCGAAAAACCCAGGCGTACTAGCACAATTATATGTAGAACAAGGCGATCGCGTGGAGCAAGGACAAATTATCGCCAGAATGGATGTAGGTGATATCCCCGCCCAAATTGCTCAATACCGCGCTAATTTAGCACAAGCACAAGCCCAGCTAGCCCAAGCCCAAGCAGGTAATCGTCCCCAAGAAATCGCCCAAGCTAGAGCGCGTTTGGCACAGGCACAAGCCCAGTTAGCCGAAGCCCGTGCCGGTAATCGTCCCCAAGAAATTGCCCAAGTCCAAGCCCAAGTAGATGCGGCACGCGCTAGGGTAAACTATACATCTGAACAAGTAAAGCGTTATCAGTATCTTTACCAACAGGGAGCAGAGAGAAAACAATTACTCGATCAAGCGATTAGCGAAGATAAAAGCGCAAAAGCGAATTTGGCAGAAGCACAAAAACGATTGTCGCTGCTGGAAACTGGGACTCGTAGCGAGGTAATCACAGCTAGAGAAGCAGCTGTCATCGAAGCCCGCGCCGCCTTGGTACTATTGGAAGAAGGTAGCCGTGTTGAAGAAATCGCCCAACGTCAAGCCGCAGTCAAAGCGGCTCAAGCCCAGTTAGCAGCAGCAGAAGTCAGACTACAAGATACAATGATTCGCGCGCCCTTCTCTGGGGTTGTGACTCAGAAATACGCCAACATTGGGGCTTTTGTCACACCCACAACTTCAGCTTCTACCAGTGCATCAGCTACTTCGAGTTCAATTGTGGCTGTAGCCAAGGATTTGGAAGTTTTAGCGCAAATTCCCGAAGCAGATATTGGTAGAATTCAACAGGGACAGCAGGTGGAAATTGTGGCTGATGCTTACCCTGATGAAGTGTTTAAAGGTGAGGTGCGTTTGATTGCACCAGAAGCGGTTGTAGAACAAGGTGTGACATCCTTTCAGGTGCGGGTAGCTCTGAAAACAGGTACAGAAAAATTACGTTCTGGCTTAAATGTCGATCTTACCTTTTTGGGCGATCGCGTCAATGATGCTGTGCTAGTGCCAACGGTGTCAATTTTGACAGAAAATGGCAAAACTGGCGTACTTATACCGGATGCGAAGAATAAACCCCAGTTTCAGGAAGTCACCATTGGCGCACAAATCCAAGACCAAACCCAAATTTTATCAGGTATAAAAACAGGCGATCGCGTGTTTGTGGATTTGCCAAAAGATTACAAACTGGAGAAGGAGAAAAAAGAGGGTAATTAATGAACCTGCTAGAAAGTATGCAAATGGCAGGTAAAACCCTGCTGTCTAATAAACTACGTACCGCCCTCACTATGTTGGGTATTGTCATCGGTAACGCTTCGGTGATAGCGATGATCGGAATTGGTGAAGGCGGACAAAGATTCGTACAACAACAGTTAGAATCTTTAGGGCCGAACGTACTGTTTATTATTCCAGGTAATCAGGCAACTCAACGGATTTCTAGAGAAGTACCAAAGACTTTGGTATATGAAGATGCTAACGCGATCGCTACCCAAGTACCAACCATCGCCGACGTGACTGCGGAGTTAAACAGTAGGCAGGTTGTCACCTACAGTAATCGCAACACAGATGTCAACATTATTGGCACAACCCCCAACTTTTTAATCGTGCGGGATTTTGAAGTCGCCCAAGGGCGGTTTTTTGGCGACGTAGACATGAAGCGCAGTAATCAAGTTGCCGTATTAGGGGGAAAATTAGCTAATAGACTCTTTGGTAATAGTAACCCCGTAGGTCAACAACTGAGAATTAAGAATGCTAGCTTTCAGGTGATTGGAGTATTAGAAACCAAAGGCTCAAGCTTAGGCGTTGATTATGATGATGCAGCCTTGATACCCGTGTTCACAATGGCTAACCGCATTGTGGGGCGCACATCTCCCTATGGGTTGGAGTTAAGTTATATTGTAGCTTCCGCCAAAAATGCCGATAGCGTAGATGCAGCCGTATTTCAAATCACCAATTTACTGCGACAACGCCATAAACTCGTCGGTGAAGATGATTTTACTATTCGTACTCAAAAAGATGCTTTGCAAACAGTCGGACAGATTTCTGGTGCATTGACAATCATGCTAGCTGCGATCGCTGGCATATCTCTGTTTGTCGGTGGTATTGGTATCATGAATATTATGCTAGTTTCCGTCACCGAACGCACCCAAGAAATTGGACTACGCAAAGCCATTGGCGCGACAGAACAAGATATATTACTGCAATTTATCATTGAATCTGTAATTGTCTCTGCCATTGGTGGCTTAGTTGGAACTGCCGTTGGTGTCAGTGGCATTATGTTAGTAGGAGCTATAACACCCCTAGAAGCAGCAATTTCTCCCGTAGCCATTATGACGGCTGTAGGTGTTTCCGGTGGCATTGGTTTATTTTTCGGTGTCGTTCCTGCCCGTCGTGCTGCTAAACTCGATCCAATTGTGGCACTCAGAAGCGTTTAGTAAGGGTTGAGCATTGCTAAACCCCCACCCAGGTATTTGTATCTTCAAATGGTATTGCTTGAAGACGGGGAGATATTCGCCAAGTAATTAATTAAATCACTTTGGCTAGTAAAATCTAACAAAGCCTCAGCTAACTCCTCTAATTGAGTGACTGTTGACACTCTCCGCCCTAAAAGTGCGGAGATTCTTGGGCTGAATCCTGCCTCCACCAACGATGTTGATTTTGGTCTTACAGTTTCATGTCTAGTCCGAAACATATCTCTCGATATACCCCACTTAAGGACTACTCCCCAAGCGTAAATTTGGGTATGCCCTACCCTATTTAATTGCTTTTCGACCTTACAGTTTGGACTTATTTTTACACCATTGACTGTTAGGCATTTTGAGATCACGGAGTAGGACGTTTTACCTGTTTCCTCCCTGCGGGACGCTACGCGAACATCGTTCTCACGGTCTACAACCTACTGCTAGTATACCAGAAAGCCGTCGTAGAACGACGGGGTTTTCAACCCAAATTTTCGATAAAGCACTAATCTGCTGTTGTATTTCTGGCTCAATTGCACCAAAGCGACGAGTCAATTGACGTAGAATAAGTTCTAACGCCTCTTGTTTCTTCCCTCGTTGCTCTCCCTGTTGCAATCCTTTTTGCAAAATATCCTGGTAAATTACAGACTCTTGCATAATTTCCTCTCGAAATAGCTGTCTAATCAAATCTTTTTCAAACCGCAACCCGGCTAAAACCTGCACACAAGCTGATATATTCTGTCGCTCGTCTGTTTCTTCAATCATATCGACAGCCGTCGCCACTTGCTCTAATAAAGCTTGGGGTGAATTGCTTTGTGCTAAGGATTTGAGCGTTTGAGAAACTAGGAATTAGCCGTAACGTACCGTATTTATTGGTGCGTTACACGCTGCTTTAAACCACCCTACAATTTAAGGTTTACTGTAGAGACGTTGCATGCAACGTCTCTACATCATTTATGTGGTGCAACCTCATATAAAATTTGTATCAGAGGAGTTCAAAAAAAATATTTAGGCATAGATGTAGTCATAATAGCGGTGTTGGTGAGCAAAAATGTAAATTTATCTCAGCAACACCCAATTCTTATTTCTCTACTTGATTTTTCATCAACCTTTGTACACTAACTAAAGCTCGATTTAACTCATAATTTCGGATTTGAGAATTTTGTAAATACGCCTGTTGTTCTTCCTCAATCATCTGCACATCTTGCACCACTAAACCATCGAGTAACTTTTGCGCCGCACCAAATAAACTATTTTTAATAAACCGTCGAAACCAGACGGGTAATTTATGTAATCGCCAAAAAGAATTTAATGATGTGAAATGAATTAAATACGCTTTGGTTTCTGTTTCATTCACTGGACACAATAAACAATAAATTTTAAAATCTTTGCCTAATGTAGACATCCAGTGAGGATAAATATAACTCACATCCAAAGGTTCAGGATGTAAGCGGCGTAATGCGGGGAAAAATAACTGAGAGATAGACCAAATTTTATCTATTTTATAATAACTCTGGGCTTGGTAATGAGCATCAACACGGTGTTCATCTTCATCAATATCTTGAAGTGTGGCTTCTGCCCATGCTTGTAAATCCTGATGCAAATGTCCATGATACATATCCATCAGGTTTTCAATTAAATAAGAATAATGAGCTTTGCAGTTAATAACTGAAACTGTGGCGATATAATTTAGATGTTCCCACTCTGGTAAACCTAAAGGTTCTACAGATGGTTCTGCATCACCAGGATATAACCAAATAAAACCGTCTTGTTCTTTGACTGGGTAACGTCGGATTTTGCAATTAGGTAGTTTTTGATTAGCAGCTAAGTAAGGAACAGTTGCACATTCACCTTGATGATTGAAACGCCAACCGTGATAGGCGCATTCTAATTCATCATTGATGACTTGCCCATGACTGAGTTTAACTTGACGGTGGGGACAACGGTCTTCTAGGGCGTGGATTTGTCCTTGACTGTCTCGATAGAGTGCGATCGCCTGATGCCAAATTATCACACCTAATGGTTTATTTGTCACCTCATCGCTACGTGCTACCACATACCAATGATTCGGGTTAATCCCCAATTGACGGACATCACGGCGAGACACAATTTGAGACATAGAGGACATAGATTTATACATCCTTTGCGGCGTTAGAATGAAAGATTGCTACACCATTTACTGGCTTTAGCTGGTGTAAGATATATATTACAAAGAATCCTAACAAAAGAAAATGTAATATTTCTTACTGAAATTTCATAGTTAAACCACAGCAAAGTAAAGTCTAGACTATTACTTAAGGAACTCAACCTAATTTTGCTCACAGGCTATAAATTAATGTGTAGATAAAACAGTGAATATATCGAGAGAAAAATCTGTATGACAAGCTACCAAGAAACCCTAACTAACCCAGAATCTTTAGATGAAATGGTGGAGACAACCAGCATTAACCATTTGGAAGTGATTGAAAACGTCATTGACTCCTTGGAACAAGATGATAGTGCAATGGTGAGCCACCCCGCAGAAGGTGGTTATTTGTGGAAATTCAAATATGGCAGCGTAGAAGTATTCGTCCAGCTTACAGGAACAACGGATGAAGACACAATCACAGTTTGGTCGGCGGTTCTCCAACTTCCGGCGAAAGATGAACCGAAGCTAATGCGTCACCTGTTGGAAATGAACTGCTCCAGCACCTTTGAAGCGAGATTTGGTATTATTGAGAATCGAGTAGTAGTCATCTCTACACGCACCTTAGCAGAATTGTCTCCAGGGGAAGTTTCCCGATTAATTACTATTGTGGCTACCATCGCAGATGACAATGATGAAGCCTTACAATCAGAATTTGGAGCAGCTTAAAGGATGTTTGTCAAGTCAAGAAGCATACTAAAAACCCCTCTCCAAACCTCTCCCCTACAAGGAGAGAGGCTTTCACACCCCCATTCCCTTGTAGGGA
>NZ_CAWMSA010000073.1:55364-102856 GCF_963870205.1 Anabaena sp. CA = ATCC 33047
TGGGGGCTGGGGGGGTTAGGTTTGAGAGACTTTGAAGTTAACAATCATACTTTTCAAATATTCTCTTAAGTAATTCCCAATTCTCAATGGCTAACAAGCAGGTTTGGCGACTAATTCCTTTATTAGCAGCGTCTGGTAGTGTGCAGATGGCAATTGACCAATGGTTGCTAACACAGCACCTATCAGGAAAACAACCTTCAACACTAAGATTTTACACTTGGTCGCCACCTGCGATTTCTCTAGGTTATCATCAACGACAACATCCGCAACATTGGGAAAACCTCACCTGGAAAAATCACACATTAGATTTAGTGCGTCGTCCTACAGGTGGTAGGGCAGTGTTACACCAAGGAGATTTAACTTATACTGTTGTTACCTCTGGATTAATGGGAAATCGGTTGCAAACTTATCAAAAGATTTGTGAATTTTTGCTGCAAGGATGGCGAGCGATCGGCGTAAAATTAGATTATGGTACAGCCGGACGTGGCTACATTCATAACCCCAACTGCTTCGGGACAGCTACAGGTGCAGATTTAGTCTTACCAAATGGAGCTAAATTAATAGGTAGCGCACAATTAAGACGAGGTGGCGCAATTTTGCAACATGGTTCTATGCGATTGCAACCAGATGCAGAATTATTTACTCAAGTATTTGGTGGGGAGACTTTTCAACCTGTGCAGTTACCGCCAAATTTGACTGTAGACCAGATTATCACAGCTTTGACAGCTGCGGCGAGGGATTGTTTTGACATAGAGATGGAAATACAACCCCTATGTCTATCAGAGTGGGATGATATTTTAAGTTAATAGTAAGTTTGATGACCTCTCCCCAACCCCTCTCCGACGCGGAGAGGGGCTTAAATATCTTCGGTTTCGACAAATAATCCGGCTTTTAAAGCCTCTCTCCTTGTAGGGGAGAGGTTTGGAGAGGGGTTTTTCAATCTGTAAGCTAGTGGGCAATATCAAAATCAAATATAAAAGTCCCTCTGCGCCTCTGCGTGACCATAATTCATCCCTTAAATCAACACCACAAAACTGTGCATTACCAAACCACGCCTAATCTTCAGCCTTCAGAACAGGTGTTTCCTGCAAATAACCAGCCGCCACACAGTCATCAATCAATTGCAACACAAACGGCCAAAGTTCCGGCGCACCTGTTTCTACTGGTGCTACCCGTTTCATCACCTGATCTCGCCTAATTCCGTGAATGCGCCAAGTACCTCCCTGCGTTTGTTGATTATGCAGTAAAGGTTGGATGCGGTCTAAAGCGGCGGCGAATTTAGCTGTGGGTGTTTCTCCCGCTTCAAACTCATTCCACAGTTGATGAAATTCTTCCCCCTGTTCTGGTGGTAACAGTCCAAACAGACGCAATGCGGCTTGTGCTTCCTTATGTGCTTTACTTTCGTTACCCTGCACATCGTAACAGAAGGTATCCCCGGCATCAATTTCTACCAAGTCATGAATCAATAGCATCTTGATAGCGCGGAAGATATCAACCCCATCTGGAGCATATTCTGACAGAGTAAATGCCATAATTGCCAAATGCCAAGAATGTTCCGCGCTATTTTCTTGACGCGAACCGTCTGTTAGTAAGGTTTGGCGCAGTATTAGCTTCAGGCGGTCAATTTCGATGATGAATTGGATTTGTTGAGTCAGGCGGTTAATGGACACGGGGATTTTACAAGAATTACTTTACTCAGCTTAACGGTTTCGCCAGTGTTAAGTAAGTCAACCAAATAAAATTAAAACCTTGATGCTTATTTTGGGTATTCTTGAATAATAAAAACTTGTTTGCTGGATTTAGGCTGGTTCTGCTTTTTGACACGAATCAGGCGATTTTGCAGTGTCACCGCAGAAGCATGACCTTGTGACTTTAGATTTTGCAGGTAGGCGTGCAGAGTTTGAGTTTGCCCTATATAGTCTCTATCAGTTTTACAGATAATGATGCCGTTGTGAGAAATACCGCTACGATGTAGGGCGATAAAGTCGTCACGATTGAGGGTGATGACAACTCGCTCGTTTTGCATCGCAAAGGTAAGAACTTCCTCATCAGGGATACCTTGATTTGCTTGTCCTGCTTCATAGGAAGTCAGGACATCGTAACCTAACTGGCGCAGTTCTCTGACTATATCCATTGGAAAGTTCTCATTAGAGTAGAGCTTAATCATCCTCATCCTTAGTGAACTTGATAATTGCTCGGTCTAATACTTCCCGGTGCTGTTCATAATAAGTCCATGCGGCTGTGAGTTCATCACTTGTGAGAGTAGGATAGTTTCGCAGTAACTCTTCCTCATCTGCTCCCTGTTGGCGAAAAGCCACCAGCGTCCATACAGGGATGCGCGTATTGCGAATGCGTGGCTGTCCACCGCAGACACCAGATGTAATTTGAATTGGCTTGTTACTGAGTTGTTCTTGTAAAAAGATACGCTCTTCTGGGGTAAGGGATTCGATTATCTGTACCAGTGAATCAAGCAATCGCGTGTTCATAAGCTACTTCCTACTCATGACACTTTATTTAAAGTTTTATGTTTGAGAATTGTTTGCCAGTCCTACTTACTATTTTGACGCTGTGATTGCACTATTAGCTGCGTCGCCAAATTTTGATATTTCCGCTATAGTCTCCAGCAGCAAGCCAACCACCAACAGGGCTAAAGGCGAGGGATTGAACTGAATCAAAATGACTGAGGGTGCGAATTTCTTCCCCTGTTGCCATTGACCACAGTTTGATAGTGTTGTCCCAACTACCACTAGCGAGAATTTGCTCATCACTACTGATAGCTAGGCAATTAACCCTGCTAGAATGACCAGTCAGGGTGCGAATTTCTTTTCCCGTTGCCATTGACCACAGTTTGATAGTATCGTCCCAACTACCACTAGCGAGAATTTGACCATCACTACTGATAGCTAGGGAATTAACCGAGCCAGAATGACCAGTCAGGGTGCAAATTTCTTCCCCTGTTGCCATTGACCACAGTTTGATACTTTTGTCGCCACTACCACTAGCCAAGATTTGCCCATCACTACTGATAGCTAGGGAATTAACCGAGTCAGAATGACCAACCAGGGTGCAAATTTCTTCCCCTGTTGCCATTGACCACAGTTTGATAGTATCGTCCCAGCTACCACTAGCGAGAATTTGCCCATCACTACTGATGGCTAGGGAATAAATCGAGCCAGAATGACCAGCCAGGGTCCAAATTTCTTCTCCTGTTGCCATTGACCACAGTTTGATAGTTTTATCCCAACTACCACTAGCGAGAATTTGCCCATTACTACTGATGGCTAGGCAATCAACCCTGCTAGAATGACCAGTCAAGGTGCAAATTTCTTTTCCTGTGGTTATTGACCACAGTTTGATAATTGGGTCGTAACTGTAACTACAACTAGCGAAAATTTGCCCATCGCTACTGATGGCTAGGGAATCAATCGAGTCAGAATTACCAGCCAGAGTGCAAATATCTTCTCCTGTTGCCATTGACCACAGTTTGATAGTGTCGTCCCAACTACCACTAGCGAGAATTTGGTCATCACTACTGATGGCTAGGGAAGAAATCGAGTCAGAATTACCAGCCAGAGTGCGAATTTCTTGTCCTGTTGCCATTGACCACAGTTTGATAGTGCTGTCGTCACTACCACTGGCGAGAATTTGCCCATCACTACTGATGACTAGGGAATAAACCGAGCCAGAATGACCACTCAGGGTGCGAATTTCTTGTCCTGTGGCTATTGACCACAGTTTGATAGTGCTGTCGTCACTACCACTGGCGAGAATTTGCCCATCACTACTGATGACTAGGGAATAAACCGAGCCAGAATGACCACTCAGGGTGCGAATTTCTTGTCCTGTAGCCATTGACCACAGTTTGATAGTTGTGTCGTCACTACCACTAGCGAGAATTTGCCCATCACTACTGATGACTAGGGAATAAACCGAGCCAGAATGACCACTCAGGGTGCGAATTTCTTGTCCTGTAGCTATTGACCAGAGTTTGATAGTTGTGTCCTCACTACCACTAGCGAGAATTTGCCCATCACTACTGATGGCTAGGGAATGAACCGAGCTAAAATGACCAGTCAGGATACGAATTTTTTTTCCTGTGGCTATTGACCAGAGTTTGATAATTGGGTCTTCACTACCACTGGCGAGAATTTGCCCATCACTACTGATAGCTAGGGAATAAACCGAGTTAGAATGACCACTCAGGGTGCGGATAAGTTTACCTGTAGTTGATGAAAACAAGTGAATAACCCTACCAGCCGCACTTGCTAATATTTCTTTTTTGGAATCAAAAGCTATGATTCCAGAAATACCTGGAACAATTTGGACGCATTCCCAAGATACAGGTGTGTAAACAGGAGGTGTAACTGGTTTTGTTGGCGGTATGAAGCTTACACCCAGCAAATCTAACCACTCTTGCACCGACTGGGGACGAAACTTGTAATTTAGTGCCATCCCCTTCATAATCGCCTCATTCACCCTGTTGCTCACACTGGGATTAAAATCTTTTGGTGGTTGCAGGGTAAAATTTTGTAGTCTGGCTGGTGCTGGCATTGGTAACTCTCCAGTCAGCAAAGAATATAAGGTGGCGGCTAAGGCGTAAACATCTATATATTCTCCCCGTTCTTCTACTGGTGCATACTGTTCTGGTGGCGCGTAACCGGGAGTAAAACTTTGTGTATGCTGTAAAACTGCACCAGATATAAATTGTCTAGCAAGACCAAAATCAATCAGTACGGCTTCTGGTTTACCTGCACGCATCATGATGTTACTTGGCTTTAAATCCCGATGCAGCAAGCCTTTTTCGTGAACCAGTGTCAAAGCATCGCCAATTTGCCTAATATATCCGAGTGCTTCTGCTTCTGATAATGCTCCTTTTTCGGTGATCTGCTTACCTAAATCTTCTCCTGCAATGTACTCCATCGCCATACATGGTAAGTCACCCTCATCAAAAACGTTTTCGACTTCTACGATGTGGGGATGGCGACATAAGGCTAGGCGTAATGCTTCTTCTTTAAAGTCTTGCTTGAGTTTACTTTGATGCCCTATCCAAGCAGGATGATTAAGTATTGCTTCACGCAGGGTTTTAATTACCCGCAATTTACCCTGTCGATTTTTCGCCAGGTAAGTAATACCAATTCCTCCTTCACCTAGCTTTTTCTCAATTATGTAGCGATCGCCAAATAACTGCTGCCCTGGATTCCACACCATAAATAAAAACCGTAGTTTCCTTGGTATCTATTTTCGCATAAGCAGAACTTGGTTTTATTGCTAGCTATTCTAGACGATAAAAATTCAACTTAGCACAGCTGATCAAGGGAAAATTCTATAAATATCTTTACGATGTGCGACTCGTTGACAAATCAAGGTTTGTGTTTCCTTGTCAACAGCAATACCTATTCTGTAATCGCCTACACGAATTTTATATTTATCTTCGTAGCCCTTCATTTTTTGCAAATAGCCCAAATCAAAGGGATTCTCTGACTCTAGTTCTTGAAAGACAATAGGTTCAATTCTGGCTTGAACATCTTCTGGTAAATCTGCTAATTCCTTCAAAAACTTTTTAGTGTATTCAACTTGCCACATTCTTTTTCTTTAAAGATTGGTAATACTTCCATGCTTCATCTTTATCAAGGCGTTCCTCATTGTCTGACTCTTCCATTAGCTTGCTCAAACCGTAGTTTTCTAGAATTTCTTCAATTTTTTCAAAGTCAGCTATAGAAATTTGTACAGCAATAGGTTGCTGATTTTCATCCATGACGTAATTTTTGCTGATTTCTAGCATTTGTCTAACATCAAATTTATGGTTGTTTACAAGTCTTATTTACTATTTTGATGCAGTTATTCTAAAACTACTACGGTGGGTGTTCTACACTATTCTCAATAAGCATAAGGCGATGCACTGCCAGCAACATAAAACTCAGGGTCTTAGCAACTTGCAAGCAATGCCCACCCTAGTGCAAAATGTTAAAATACACGCTGATAAACACTGATAACACTGGCTAATTATCTGCGTTTATCTGCGTGCATCGGCGTTGAAAAATTCCCATCAAAATCAATTCACAGTAGACTTAGCAATTACGCCCAATTGCAACCCAGGCGGATAACTACCTTCTTCTTTGATGCGCTTAATTTCGTCCTCGGTCATCCGCAAGCCTAACTTCTGCGCTAATCCTTTAACTATATCTCCTCTGTCAATTACCCCAGCCACAGCACCCGCAGGTGTGAGTACGGTAATACGTGGTAAGTTGTCATTTTCTAACTGGTTGATGACTTCTGCTATGGATGTTGATTCTGCTACTGTGGGTATCTCTGTCAGGGGATGCACTATACTGTGGAGTGTTTGCGTTTCCCATTCGCTTCTTTCGACTAAGCGTAAATCTTCAATGGCTACCATTCCCCGATAACGTCCATCGGAAGCTGCAAAATAAACTTCTGGGGCTGTTGTCTCTAACAGGTAAGCATCCGCAAAACTACGTAAGGTTTGGTCTGCATCGATGACGCGAAAATCACGAGTCATTACATCGGTGGCTGTGACTTTGAGTAAGGTTTCTTGTAATGTGGTAACACGGTCGTAGCTGTTGGCGTTACGAATTGCAAACCAACCTAACAATGCTATCCACAATCCAGTGACTAACTCTCTAGTAAAGTAGTCTACCGCAAATCCCAAGGCGATCGCACCATATCCTAAAAGTTGTCCTGCCTTTGCCGCCCAGTGTACCGCTTGAAAGCGATTTCCGGTAATTTGCCAGAGTGCAGCTTTTAAAACTTGTCCTCCATCTAAAGGTAGCCCTGGTATCAAGTTAAACAAGGCAACAACTAAGTTAATTCTCGCCAAGTCTCCCACCATCATACTAATTGGGCTACTATCAGGAACTACATTATTCCCTAATCGCAGTAACAAAAACAACCCAATACTCACCAACGGCCCCGCAATGGCGACTTGAAACGCTTTACCCGGTGTTTTTGATTCTTCTTCTATGGCTGCGATACCACCAAACAAAAATAGGGTAATCGAATTAACTTTAATTCCTTGCGATCGCGCCGCTAAACTATGACCCAATTCATGCAATAATACCGAGGCAAACAGCAACAGTGCCATGATTAACCCTGCACTCCAAGCTGTGACAGTTCCCAATTCTTGGTAAGCTACGCCAAAATTGAGAGTCGCTAATCCCAAAATTAAAAACCATAAAGGGTCTAAAAATAGCGGAATACCAAATAAAGACCCGATTTTCCAATTTGTTTGCATTACAACGCCCTGAACCTAAAGATTTTCAGCAGACATACCACACAGGTATGTGTGTTTTACATACAAATTTTTTATTGAATAGATAGATAAAAGCGCGGTTGCTGCTTGATCTACCCTAGATCCTAGAATAGACAATCAAATCGACTTCAGCCTTTAAAAAACAGAAAAATATAAACTGAGATTGATAAAGATTTCAAGTTATACGGGACTTACCCAACTGCCATAGTATTTTAAGCTCGTAGTAAGGACTTTAGTCCTGATTTTTTGGGCGTAGCGTCTTTAGGAGAGGACTAAAGTCCTCACTACAAACCCTTCTTACGCTCTTCTTTGCGCCTACTCTGCGAGATCCGCTTGCGGTATGCGCCTTCCCTGCGGTTCCGCTTTAGCGGTATGCGCGAAACAAAAAATTAATGTAGAGACGTTTCATGAAACGTCTCTACAATTCCCCCTTGGGGTTAGGTTTTATCCTCTAAGCACCCACAGCTTCCTTCGCTGCATAAAGTACCTCAGCACTGATATCTTTAATACCGCGATCGCGTGCAAATTTTTCGGTGTTTCGCTTCACTTTCCCACGCACAAAACCAGGAATTTTATTTAATTCTGCTAAACCATCTTTTGTCCAATTTAAATCAGATTCGGCAGATATTCCCTTAGTAATTACTTCTTTGGTATCATGTCCGCCAAAGATTTCTAACAAATGATCTTCCATTCCTAAAGTAAAGGAATTGTAGATTAAATCTGTAATTTGATTTGTACCTTCATAACCTAAAAATGGTTTATAACCAATAGGGAAATTCTGCACATGGATAGGTGCAGCTATGACACCACAAGGTATATTCAACCGCTTGCCGATGTGGCGTTCCATTTGCGTACCGAAAATAGCCGCAGGTTCTACGCGAGCGATCGCATCCCCAATCGTACCATGATCATCACTAATCAGCACTTCGTCGCAGTATTCGCTTACCTGTTCCCGAAACCAGTCAGCATCATATTTACAGTATGTTCCTGCCCACACTACATGAATCCCCATTTCCCGTGATAAAATCTTAGTCATGGCGGCGGCGTGGGTATTATCGCCAAATACCACCGCTTTTTTACCAGTTAAGTTTTGACAGTCAATGGAACGGGAGAACCAAGCAGCCTGAGATACATACAGGGTTTGCTCGTTGATATACTCTTCGTAATCAACGTTAGCACCTTGGGCGTTGATTATCTCCTGAATTTTGCGGATACATCTGGCAGTTTCTACAACACCCATTGGGGCAATGTCTACGTAAGGTGTACCGAATTCTGCTTGTAGATAATTAGCCGCCATTAAGCCTAGTTCCCGGTACGGTACAAGGTTAAACCAAGCTTTGGGTAAATTTTTCAATTCGTGAACTGACGCACCTTCAGGAATAACGGCGTTGACTTCAATTCCTAAGTCAGCCATCAACCTTTTGAGTTCAGTACAGTCGTGGTTGTTGTGGAAACCAAGGGTAGAAATACCGATGATGTTAACTGAGGGCTTTTCGGTTTTGTTGGTGGGGAGTTCGCCTTTTTTACGGGCTTTCTCAATGTAGAATTGTACAATTTGGTGTAGGGTGCGATCGCCTGCTTGCAATTCGTTAACCCGATAATGGTTAACATCCGCCAGCATTACGTCACCTTTCGCTTCTAACTGCGCCCTTTCGACAAAGTTGTGCAAGTCTTCTTGCAAAATGCTAGAGGTGCAGGTGGGTGTTAATACAATTAAGTCTGGGTGTTCTTCTGCGTCTTTGCGGGTGATGTTATCAACTACTTTTTCTTGAGAACCACGCGCTAAAACGTTGCGGTCAACTACACTAGCTGTAACTGGCGTAAAGTCCCTTTCTCGCGATAGCATGGAGCGCATGACGTTAAAGTAATCATCGCCCAGGGGTGCGTGCATTATTGCATGAACGTTTTTGAATGAGCTAGCAATTCGCAGTGTACCAATATGGGCTGGGCCTGCATACATCCAGTAAGCTAGTTTCATTAATATTCTCCCGCGTTATTTTAAATAACTGGTCTATAAGGGCTTGATTACTTCTTTGATTTTGATTGATTTTGTCTTTAAAACCAGTTGATGGTTTTTAATTTACATGATTCTTAAAGTTCTGCAATTTTTTGTTATCTGTTTTTGTAGGTATTAATTACTTTTATAAGATTTTTAAACGCAAAGGGGCGCGGAGGTAAACGCAAAGGGGCGCGGAGGTTTTTTTGGGTGTTAAGGTTTTTTGCAATCTTGATTTTCTGTGTCTGGGTAAGCTAGGCAATAATCTTGTTTGATTTGTTCCAGAAGTTGTTCGTATTTTTGTTTATTTGTTTCGATGTCTTTAATTAATGTTTGGGCTTGGGTTAATGTGTTATTACATTCTTCTGGAAATTTCTCAAGTCCTAGTTGTTTGAGTTTTACGTTGCATTCTTTGAGTTTGGTGTTTACTTGGGTAAATTCTGCTGTTTTTTGTTTATCTTGTTTGACGAGTAATTCACCTTGTTTTAAGTTATCTTCTAGTCGCTGTTTCGCTTGTTGTCTCTGTCTTTCTGTAAAGATATCTCTGACGACAGATGACACTGAGAAAATAGCCAGCAGGATGGAGATTATCAGAAGTAGATGGGTTTGGTTTAAGGATTTGATTCTCATACTTTCAGGAAATGCTGCTGATTTATTTTTCCCAAATTTTCAGAAGAAAATCGCTAAAATTGTCATCTTAATCAGAATTTAATTTAATTTTAACTGGATGCGAGTTTTTGTAGGGTGGGCATTGCTGGCAATTTACTCGCAACCTTAGTTTTACATTGTTGGCAATGCCCACCTTTCACTAATTGAGAATGATGCCAGATATAGCTATATTTATCTCTCAGCTATTCTGGTAAATTCAGCGCAGGGTTACGACTAAAAAATCCTCTCGGACTTAGTTTAAATCCTAGTTTATGAACTGGCATTACTGGCCAGTCTTCTGGTTTAGGGACATGAGTAATACCCATTGTGTACCATACCACAATATCCTCATTAGTCAATGATTCATTGTCAGCAGTATATTTTGGTAAACCTTCTCCCGGTGCGGTTTGATTGGGATAGTTACCACCTGCATATAATTCATTAGGTTGATATTTTGTCACCCAAAAATGATGAGTTGCAAAACCAGCTTTCTGGCGAATTTTTGCGCCTTCTACTGGAAACAATATTGTATTACTTCCAGGCATTAACATATATGCAGGTGCAGCACCTAAATTATTTTTTTTGTCTGCACTCGTTATCATCCATTCTCGACTATGTTTGATATCTGCATCCCTTACTGCCGCTTTTTCTGTTTTTAAGGGGGTATCTTCTACGATAATGGCATTTCCTACAGGGTTATTTTTACCCATTGGTAAGCTGTTTACGTTCATTTCCATGACAGAATTAGCTTGTCCATCAACATCAAAATCTAAGCGGTAGTTGAAAAAGTGTTGATGATTTACGCCAAAGGTGTTTTTTGCTATCATCCGTCCATAGGAATTGTTAAATGTCTCTTGTTCCTCAGTCGTTCCTTGTGCTAAAACAATCCCCGTTAAGTCGTTTTCTACTTCTATTGTCCCGTCTTGATGAAATATCCAATTAGTGGTGTAATCATAGTTGTCTATTGCCGCAGTCATGGTGATGACTAATTCTCGGTTACGGCGGACATCATTACGTTGGGTGTTATATTCGTAGTGCTTCCAGAGTATACCGCGATCGCGCTCGTAAATACCCACTACTCCCGGCATTGTATAAGGTTCGCCTTCTTCATTGGCAAACACAGCATCAAGTAATACGCCATTTTCAGGAACTTCTTTCCCTAATTCCATTGTGTTGGCTAGTAACCCTAGATTATATTCCCCGACATCAAAGGCGTTTCTAAATGACCAAGTGGGGTTAGGATCACCATAAGGTACTACCATCTCCGATAAACTGGCACGGTATAATACAGGACGCTGTTTTTCACCGTCTTGATAGCTGACTTGATATAACACCAACCCGCTACGGGGGTGCATCATATAGCGAAATTTCCAACCTTGCCAAGTTATCTCATTACCTTTAATTTGGAAAGTCTTACCATTCGGTTGCAGAATTTTTAACAGTTTTGGTGGTGACAACAGTTTACCTAACGACTGTAAATCATAGTTCCAATTCGTTTTAGATATGGGAACTATGCCGTTATCCATAAAACTGCTGACTGTGTTTGTATTTAAATTAACTGTGGCTAATACACCCTCTATGGGACTGCCGTAATAATTCCAGCCGCCTCTATAAAATAATAAAGTCCGACAAATGCGGCTACCTGCTGCGGCTTCTTCTTGGCTTAAAATTCCTGCCGCCCAGCAACTAATCTGCACTTGGTTAAAATCTGTAATTCCCCGCTTTTTCATCGCTGCTTGCCATCGAGGATCAGACTTGACAACCTGCCTTGCTATCTCGTATTCTGAAGCCATGATTGCAGGTTGTACTTTGGGGATTTCCTGCCAAGATGTGATTTGTTGCGTTTTCAGGTCAACAACACCTTCATAGGTTTTATTTTGCGATCGCTCATACACTACCAAAAAAGCTTGACGCTGATATGGTTGCCCAGGTGTAAATTTTAACACCTCGTTTTTATCTGGTTCGGCTAACGCAATTAGGGGAAAACCAGCCACATCACTCAAAGGCTTTTCTTTTCTAATTACCGCTACAGCCGTTTTAATTTCCGCCTCTGTTAATGCTGTAAGGGGATGTGTTATTTTTGGCTGTTGTGCGGTAACTGTCCCCATTAATTTCAGTGAGAGAACAAACCCGACAATAATACTAATGGCTAAACAACAAAATAGCCTAATTCGCTTATTCATGTTTCAGCAGTTTGGAAATTGATTGTTATTTATTTCCAAAAATCAGACAAAAAACCGCATTAAAGCACAATTAAATCCCCGACTTTTTCAAAAAATCGGGGATGTATCAGCGTTCAAGTATTCTGTTCGTAGTAAGGACTTTAGTCCTTACAGTGGTGTTGAACGAGAGTGAAGCGTTCAAGTATTCTGTTCGTAGTAAGGACTTTAGTCCTTACAGTGGTGTTGAACGAGAGTGAGCAGAAAAATAATTAAACGCAGATAAACGCAGATAAACGCAGATAATAATGTGTTTTATTCGGTTCAATCTGCTATATCTTGTTAGTTTGGAGAGGACTAAAGTCCTTACTACAAACAATTTCTACGTTATCTTGTTAGCGTAGTATCGCTTGGAGAGGACTAAAGTCCTCACTACAAACAATTTCTACGTTATCTTGTTAGCGTAGTATCGCTTGGAGAGGACTAAAGTCCTTACTACAAACAATTTCTACGTTATCTTGTTAGCGTAGTATCGCTTGGAGAGGACTAAAGTCCTCTGGTGCGGACGCTACGCGTAGCTTGCTTCCCCGGAGGGGTACACTACAAACTTTGATGTTAAGCAACTACCAAACGCCGCAAAGACTCAGCACGACGTTTTGCTGTGGCGTTATTCGGTTGAAATTTTAGGGCTTCTTCGTACATTTGTAACGCCTGAGCATTCAATTTTTTACGCTCGTAAGCATGACCCAGATTATTGAGTGCTACTACATAATCTGGTTTCAATTTTAGAGCTTCTTTGTACTGACGAATCGCTAAATCATATTGCTCTTGAGCAAAATAAGCGTAACCTAAACCATTGTAAATAGGAGCAGTATTTTCTTCTCCTTCTTCTTCGGCAGCTTTCAGGGCTTTTTGAAACAACGGTAAAGCCTGGCTAAACACTTTTTTCTCAGAATAAATACAAGCTAGTTCGTAGTATTCTTGTACTGTACCCTTCTCTTTAGTCAATTTGTTGCGTAAGCGCGATAAAGCACTCTCACGTTTGCGAGTTTTGAACAGTTGGCGAAAAACAGTCACAACTGTAAATGCTAGTAAACCCACCAACACAGAGAGATAAACAACCGCTAGACTGTTATCCATTGCCTTCAAATCAAAATATTAAACTTGCTTCTATATCTATTATCTGTTTTTTGTTGACTGTTGATTGTTGACTGTTGACTGTTGACTGTTGACTGTTGATTGTTGACTGTTGACTGGGGATAATGAATTTTGAATTTTGAATTTTGAATTAGGAGCGTAGCGACGCGACTAACCCCCAATATTCGATCCGTTCTTTTAACCAGCCTTTGGCGATATAGCTGGCGATCGCTTCGTTGACTTTCCGCCTCATCTCATCGTACTGTAATCCTTTGGGCATGACTACAGATAAGGGTGCTGTTGATAATTTTGTCGGTAATATCCGATACTGGTTATTTTCTCTCACCCAACCACTCAATACGCTAGCATCTGCGGCAAACCCTACTACAGCTTGGTTTTCTATCTTATCTTGCGCTTCTGCGTAAGAACTCACCCCTACTAATTTCGCTTCGGGGATGTAATAACGAATATCAGCAATTGTACTAGAATGGTTTAAGATAGCTATTTTCTGACGTTTCAAATCACTCAACTGTTTGATTGAGTCGTTGTTGGTGACTATGACAGTACCATCATAATAATAGGGAACACTAAAACTCACTAAGCGTGAGCGTGATTCGGTGGCTGTGACTCTGGCGATCGCCATATCTACTTGATGATTGTAAACTAAGGGTAAGCGATCGCGATTCTTCACTGGTTGCAATTTTACAGCATCGGCTTTCCCCAACAAATCCGCCGCTAAACGCTGTGCCAAGTCAATCTCTAAGCCTTGCAGTTTGCCGCTTGCATCCTGAAATCCCAAAGGCGGCAAGTTATCTTTAACTGCAACAATTATATAACCCCGTCGTTGAATTTCTGGCATTTCTGCGGCAGATGCAGTCAAGCCTGTTGGGAAAAACACGCAGAAAAGGCAAATTATGGTAACGGACAATACCAGATGTAACCGACTAATTTTTTGCCATCTGTTACATCTGTTATTCATCCTTGTTCACCTTTAACCTTTAGCTTGTATTGCCATTTCAGCAACTTTGCTGAAGCCAGCCGGATCGAGAACTGCTAACTGTGCCAACATTTTACGGTTGAGTTGAATGTTAGCTTTTTTCAGACTGCCCATCAACTGACTGTAGCTTAAACCATGTTGTCTAGCAGCAGCGTTGATGCGGGTAATCCACAGGCGGCGAAAATCGCGCTTTTTCTTTTTGCGATCGCGGTAAGCACTGCGTAGTGCTTTCATTACCTGTTGGTTGGCGGTTCTAAACAGAGTCGAGTGAGAACCACGGAAACCTTTAGCTAGTTTAAGGATTTTATTGCGGCGTTTACGAGCAACGTTACCGCGTTTTACACGGGTCATATTCTATTCCTAAAGAGTCTACTATTTTACAAATAAGGCAGCATCAAGCGGACATTTTCTTCGTCGCGTTCGTTCACGACTGCCATTTTAGACAAGCCACGCTTTTTGTTGGTGGTTTTGTGTTCTAAAAGGTGGTTTTTGAAAGCTTTGCGACGGACGATTTTACCGCTACCAGTGGCGCGGAACCGTTTCGCGGCGGCTTTGCGTGTTTTCAGTTTAGGCATGGATTGACTTTAATTCGACACAATCCCTCATTATATACTAATCAAACAAGTTTGAAACTAAAAGCTAAACGCAATGGACTGCTAAACTTAACCTACAAATCTGGGATCTAAGACAATTCGATCACCTATTTGATTGATATGATAAGTCCAAAATTGATTCTGCACTCTGACAATGACTTCCCAGCCTGAGATGGGGTTGTATTCCTTGGTGCAAATTTCCCCAAAGTTGAACTCACAAGGATTACCGAAAGTTTTGGCTGTGATGTTGGTAATTTCTACTTGTCGTTGAGATAAGCCAGAACGTTTGATGGCATCATCCAAAATATTATTAGCGATCGCTTTGGGTAGTGTATTTTTTCCCTCTGTCATCGCTTTGGGATCTAAAACCAGTCGAGAAGCAGTTTCACTAGCGTGATAAGTCCAAAATTGATTCCGCACCCTGACTGTGACTTCCCAGCCTTCAATGGGTTGATATTCCTCAGTACACACTTCTCCAAATGCAAATACACAGGAATTAGCAAAGGTGTTGCGGCTAACGCCAGTGATTTCTACTTCAGGTATGGTGACATCAAAACGCCTAGCTGCATCAACGAGAATATTACTAGCGATCGTTCTAGGTAGTGTATGATTTCCCTGTTGACTGACTTTGGGATCTAGAACGATTTTAGAACCGAAGCGGTCTACGTAATAAACCCAGACACGATTCCGCACCCTAACCTCTACTTCCCAGCCTAAAATGGGGTTATATATTTGTGGGCAAATTTCCTCAAAGTTCAACTCACAGGAATTACTAAAAGTTCTGGGTTTGGCTGAGATCATTTCTACTTCTCGTCTTGAGACACCAGAACGTCTACTAGCATCCCTCACAACATTATTGGCGATCGCTTCGGGTAGGGTATTTCCCTCTACACTCACTTGAGGATCTAACAGGATTTGGGAACCAGATTGATTGACATGATATGTCCATGATTGATTCCGTACCTGTACAATCACTTCCCAGCCTTCAATCGGTCGATATTCCCTAGTGCAAACCTCGCCAAAGTTAAATATACAAGAATTAGCAAAGGTTTTGCCTGTAGCTTGAGAAATGGTAATATTGCTAATTGCTACCCCTGAACGCTGTGATGCGTCCCTAACTATAGCATTGGCAATGTTGCGCGGTAAGCGATTCTGGGAGCGTTGCGCTAATTGTATAATTTCTGGTGTAGGAGATGCCATCGCTGTATTTTTGCCAGCCACATCAAACCCAGATAATACTAGACTTGTGAATGCCAGACCAAAAACCCAGCCTTTCTTACTCACCAAAGGCAATCTTTGATTTCTCGATTTCATCGTAACTTCTGATCAGATATGTATCGTCTTCATAGAGTTGACGGTCACAATTCTCAATAAGTTTTACAATACCTGTTAAGAATTTGGTATTTAGAAATCATCAAGTATTTTACCGACAAATCCAAAAAGCGGTTCAGTAAATGACCGAACCGCCAGTTATGGGATAAGTTATTTTTGTTAAAGGTTGAATTTTCTCAAGACTTAATATTGTCGTGAGTATCCACCATTATTTTTTCCCCAACCACCACCGCCTGCACGAGTGCCTTTCTCTTCCCGTGGACGAGCTTTATTAACTTTCATTACACGACCCATCCATTCAGCACCGTCCAAAGCTTGGATAGCAGCATCTTCAGCAGCTGAAGTTTCCATTTCAACGAAACCAAAGCCACGAGCGCGTCCAGTTTCCCTGTCTGTAGGTAACTGAACACGCTTAACTTCTCCGTACTCGGAAAATACTTTAGTGAGGTCGTCTTGAGTGACGCTGTAGGATAGGTTCCCTACGTAGATTGACATGAAACTCTCCAGAATCCATTGGGGCAGAGATGTTGATCCGGAGAGCCGCTTGCAATTATGACTAACAACAAGATACGTATCGCCGAACTTAACTTCTCCTATTATATTTTAGCACAACTTCATGGTTCGTAAAGTCTCATTTTAAATATTTGGTTTCATGTATGGTAGAATACGGGGTTTTATGACTATAGATAAATCAATTTGGCACAGCTAAATCATCTGTGTCAAGACTCCTATTCACCCTGCAAATAGCCTCCCATGCTGAATTAGTAGCAGGAGGAATCAGCAAAAGGTGACTCGCTCCCGTGCGGCAAAGCAGTTATTTTTAATAAGTAAATTGCCTCGATATCAATGGGATTGTCAATCTGTAAAAGGGTATATTCTACCCAACTATCTAAATTCACTTGCTGGTAATTGTTCACAGATGCGGGTGCAGTTAATACCCTGAATTAACACCCGTTGCGGTGCGGCCTTTGTCTATGTTCTTGACCATTGAGATGGCGATGGTTTTGGGGTGGACTTTGCTGTATTCGTTAGCACTCCCTGAATGAGAATTGGGGGATTCTGGCTACGCTAATGCTAAGGTTGGGGATAAGTAAAAACACCACTACGCTTTTTCTGGCAAATTTGATTTAATTTTGGCACAGACTGAGGAAACAAGGATTGGGGACAAATCAATTCACAATTTAAAATTCACGCATAGCCTGCGGCTGGGCTTGCGCCTAAAAAATTAATGAATTTTGGGGAAAGTCTTCTCGCCCTGCCTCCCCTGCCCCCCTACACCCCCAGATGCTGACAAAACTTATTCCTGTATTTGACTGGTGGGGTATCGTGAAAACAGTAGTCGCCAATTCTGCCTCTGATAAGTTAAAGATTAGAAATAGCTGAAAAATTCACATCCAGCGATGTTCTACCTTAACCTCTATCAAGGACTGCACCCAACATTGGCAGGATTTTCGCCTTATGAGTCAAGGTTTCATGAGGCTTAAACTACAGTAAGTACGATTTTCATCTTGACATTTCGCCAAAATTACATCAATTTGACTGTTTAGCTTCGCAGCTACTCTTTTTTTGAAATCTCCATGTCAACTCTCGTCATTGTCGAATCTCCAACTAAAGCTCGTACCATTCGCAACTACCTGCCAAAAAACTATCGGGTAGAAGCGTCGATGGGTCATGTGCGTGACCTACCCCAGTCGGCGAGTGAAATTCCTGCTGCTGTCAAAGGGGAAGCATGGGCGCAGCTTGGGGTAAATGTGGACGCAGACTTTGAACCTGTATATGTTGTACCTAAAGACAAAAAGAAAGTTGTCACCCAGCTTAAAGATGCTTTAAAGGAAGCAAATGAACTGATCCTGGCAACTGACGAAGACCGGGAAGGTGAAAGCATTAGTTGGCATTTATACCAGTTGCTCAAGCCGAAAGTGCCAACTAAGCGGATGGTGTTCCATGAGATCACCCAAGACGCGATCGCCAAGGCTTTGAAAAATTGCCGGAATATCGATGAGCAGCTAGTCCGCGCCCAGGAAACTCGCCGGATTTTAGACCGCTTAGTAGGCTATACCCTCTCCCCCCTCTTGTGGAAAAAAATCGCTTGGGGATTATCTGCCGGACGGGTGCAGTCTGTGGCTGTGCGGTTGTTAGTCAACAAAGAACGTCAGCGTCGGGCTTTCCGAGAAGGCACATACTGGGATTTAAAAGCCTACCTACAGCACAATAAAAGCCCATTTACCGCCCAGTTAGTCACCCTAGGAGGCACGAAAGTGGCAACGGGGGCGGATTTTGACCCATCCACCGGGCAAATCGCCGCCGGGCGCAATGTGGTGCTGTTGTCTGAGGAGCAGGCGATCGCCCTCAAGGAACGACTGACCGATAAACCCTGGACAGTTGCCGAAGTGGAAGAACGCCCCGTAACCCGCAAACCTGCGCCCCCGTTTACCACTTCCACCTTGCAGCAAGAATCAAACCGCAAACTGCGTCTGTCTGCACGGGATACTATGCGAATTGCTCAAAACTTGTATGAGCAAGGGTATATTACCTATATGCGTACAGACTCGGTGCATTTGTCAGAACAGGCGATCGCAGCTGCCCGTAGCTGTGTCGAACAACGCTATGGCAAAGAATACCTCAGTCCCCAACCCCGACAATACACCACCAAATCTAAAGGCGCGCAGGAAGCCCACGAAGCCATTCGTCCCGCCGGCAGCAGTTTCCGCACCCCCCAAGAAACCGGCTTAAGTGGTCGGGAATTAGCCCTGTATGACTTGATTTGGAAGCGTACCGTCGCCTGTCAAATGGCTGACTCCCGCCAAACCCAAATCACCGTCCAGTTAAAAGTTGAAGATGCTGGTTTCCGCGCTTCCGGGAAGCGGATCGACTTTCCTGGCTATCTCCGCGCCTACGTGGAAGGTTCTGATGACCCAGAAGCCGCATTAGAAGACCAGGAAGTAATTCTACCTAACTTGAAAGTTGGTAATCACCCCAATTGTCAAGATTTAGAAGCTATCGGTCACGAAACCCAACCCCCAGCCAGATACACCGAAGCTACCCTAGTTAAAACCCTAGAAAGTGAAGGTATCGGTCGTCCTAGTACCTACGCTAGCATTATCGGCACTATCCTCGATAAAGGTTACGCCCAACTGGTGAATAATGCCCTAATTCCTACCTTTACCGCCTTCGCCGTCACCGACTTGTTAGAAAAACATTTCCCCGATATCGTTGACCCTAGTTTCACCTCGAAAATGGAACAAACTTTGGATGATATCGCCGAAGGTGAAGCTAACTGGCTACCCTACCTACGGGATTTTTATTTAGGGGAGCAAGGTTTGGAAACCCTGGTTAAAGAACAAGAAAGCCAAATTGATCCGAATACAGCCAGAACTGTAGAACTAGAAAATTTAGCCGCTAAAATCCGTATTGGTAAATATGGGCCTTACATTGAAGTCGAAAATGGTGACGGTGTAGTTACCGCTTCCATTCCCAAAGATTTAACACCAGCCGACCTCAACCCTAAACAGGTAGAAGTCTTGCTAAGACAAAAAACCGCCGGCCCAGATCAACTAGGTCGTCATCCGGAAACGGGTGAACCGATTTACGTGAAAATTGGAGCTTATGGCCCTTATGTGCAGTTAGGGGACAAGACAGAGGAAAACCCCAAACCTAAGCAAGCATCTTTGCCCAAGGGTGTGACTCCCGAAACCATTACCCTAGAAACAGCCATTGGTTTGTTGTCACTCCCCCGGACTTTGGGAGTACATCCAGAAACAGGTTGTAAAATCCAAGCTAGTTTAGGACGTTTTGGCCCCTATGTTGTCCATGACCAAGGAAAAGCCGGTAAAGATTACCGTTCGTTAAAAGCTGGTGATGATGTCTTGACAATTTCCCTAGCCAGGGCTTTGGAATTGTTATCAGAACAGAAAAAAACCCGTGGTGCTAGCAGTAGTAAGTCGAAAGCGGCTTTACGGGAATTGGGTACTCATCCCGATGATGATGCACCAGTGAATATCTACGACGGCCCCTATGGCCCTTACATTAAGCACGGCAAGACTAACGTGGGGATACCAGAAGGTGTATCTGTGGAAGATGTCACCTTATCTCAAGCCTTGGAATTGCTAGCCGCTAAAGCCTCGACTAGCAAAACCCGCAAGTCAACTAAATCCACCACGACTAAATCCAAGTCCACGACAACCAGCAAGAAAAAAACGGCAAAGGCTTAGTTATGAGTCATTAGTCATTAGTCATTAGTCATTAGTCACTGCATATATTTTGATGTGATGGCTTTTAACTATTGGCTAATGTCCAATTCCTCATGCCCCCTGCCCATTGTCCATTGAATAATACAGTTCAATCAGTGGCGAATGTGATACTCTAAAAAGTAAGGCAGATCACAACACTAAATTTTTAAAATTGGTTTATGCCCAAAATACAAAAGTGTGTATCAGCCTGGTTGCCAGCCAGAGGTGCAACATTACGCCAGTTTCTGCGTAGCTGTTAATTAAAATTGAGGTAGTCTCTCAGGAGCAGTCAGTTTAATGGACTATATAGATAAGGTACTGGAAAAGCTAAAAGAATTGGCGCGTAAGCTGATTGAAGCCCTACTAGGGCCTGAAGTAGAGCCGGAACCAGAACTGATTCCGATCCCTGTAGATGAGCGATCGCGTCGTAGATAAGAGGCCGCAGGTGTAATAATTGACAGGAAAACATTTAAGTATTTTGGTGCTGCATGGGCCAAACCTAAATTTGCTGGGACAACGAGAACCAGGAGTTTATGGTTCTACTACCTTGGCAGAAATTAACTGTCTGTTAGAAGCAGCAGGAAAAAATTTACAAGCACAGGTTTTTCCTGTGCAGTCAAATCATGAAGGCGTGTTGGTGGATGCAATTCATGAGGCATTAGGAAAACATCAAGGAATTCTGATAAATGCCGGGGCTTATACTCATACGAGTGTGGCGTTAAGAGATGCGATCGCTGCTGTAAATATACCGACGGTAGAAGTGCATCTCAGTAACATTTACCGCAGAGAAGAGTTCCGCCATCATTCCTACATAGCCCCGGTAGTCATTGGTCAAATCAGTGGGTTTGGTGTACAAAGTTACCTGTTAGGTTTACAAGCTTTGGTGCATCATGTAACTCAGTAAAAAGTTAAAAGTAAAAAGGTAAAATAACTAACTTTTAACTTTTTACTTCTGGAGACTATGCGTTATTCACTTGTAAATCGGTTCCGAGGTGCTTTACTGGGCGGATTACTAGGGGAAACCTTAGCGCAGATGCACCAGGCAAACCAGCAGATTCATTCTGACTTGGCTCAAGCAGTAGTTCCCGGTGCTACGAGTTTAATTAAACTGGGCAAATTAGATATAGATAATTGGTTAGAGCTTTATCCACATAAATTTACGGATTTAAAGCCGAAAACAGTAATTTTCGCCTCAATTCCCATATCATTGTTTTTTCATGACAATCCAGTAAAACTACACCAAAATTTACTGAGACTGTCAAAATGGCATGACAATCTAGTGGTGAGGGATAGTATTCTAGCTATAGGGTATGCGATCGCGCAATCACTCACAGAAAAACTACAACCCCAAACCTTAATCCCACAAATCATTACCTTTATTGGCGAGACTCCTACCTCAATCCCACAAAACTTAATTAAATTACATAATTTGTTAGCAGCCTCAGCAGGGTTAGAAAGAGTACAAGCCGAGTTGGATAGAGAAGACAAGCTAATTCTGAGCGTTTCTCTGGCTTTTTACTACTTTCTCAGTACCTTAGAAGACTTTCGGTTAGCGGTTTCACGGGCTAATCCTGAGCATGGTAGCTGGCGACAAAAACCGAGGATTTTACATTCCCCAACTATCAGTGCTATCACTGGTGTTTTATCTGGAACTTATAACAGCAGTGTCAGTATTCCTGTCAATTGGAGAGTTGCACTGGTATCAGCAGATGCAACCACCGACGAACTGAGCCAAATTTCGCCAATGCTAGAATTGGCTGATGCACTGGCGGCTGTTTGGTCGGGAGTGTATGATCCTGCTCTCAATGCTCTAGAATCTCAAGCAGAAGAATGTGTTATGTCTGATGGACAAGCTTCACCTTGCGTTTATGCAGCTCCTCGCGTCATCCGGGCGCGTTGAGCATGGGTGAGAGTCACTGAACATTCACCCATAGCCTACGGCTAGGCTTACGCCTACAAAATTAGAGAATTGTGGGGAAACATCTCCCCTGCTCCCTCCGCTCCCCTGCTTCTTGTTTACGGCTAGAGGTAATGAAAAGACAGCTATTTTTTCAGTCTTTAAATCAGCAATTGAGCCATTGGCGGCGAAGGTATAAATTAATTAGCCGTAAAGGTAGATTTCTTGTGAGTGTACATGAAAAACGTCAAACCTCTAGGAACGCATCCCCAAAATTTGTCCTCAAAAATATACTCTTCAATTTATTAAAAAATAGTTACAATAGCGAACACCAAAAACGCAAAATAGACCTCAGAGCAATGACAAAATTGGGCAAAAATCAAAGTAGGATTGATGCAGTAGGTCTAGCCTGGGCACACGAAAAGCGTTCTTCGTTGATTTTAGCGATCGCAGTTGTATCACTGACTGGTGTAATAGGAAATAAATTATACAACCAACCCCAATTAAAAGTAGGAACTATTGCACCGCAGACAATTAACGCGCCTTATGCTGACACGATTGAAGATAAGACGCGAACCGCAGATAAACGCAAAAATGCCAGTAAAGCTTCCACACCAGTATTAATGATTGATGCGGAAATTACTGAAAATATCAATCAACAGTTACAAAAAATCCTAGATGAAGGTAACACCATTCGTAACATAGCTGGTTCTTTTCCGTTTTACGATGCTTCGGTGTTGTCTATACCTACCCAGCATTATCTACGCTCTTGCTCTGAGTCGGAATGGCAGGCGTTATTAACCTCTATTGAAAATACTGCTATCCAAAGACAAAATACAATCAATCAACCTGCTAGGAACAATAAATTTACCAGCAGTCAAAACAGTCAAAATCAGGGCAATCAAACCGTTAATATTGCTAGCAAAAGTGAGTTGACGCAAGCATTAGCCGAATTAGTAGCTTATCGCATCACCACTAGCGAGCAGAACTTATCCACACTTTTAGCTCGGATTACTCAAGCTCGTCAAGCATACAGCCAAGCCCATGCTCAACTACTCAGACTGAATACGATTACCACACAAACAGTCTACAATCAAACAGTCCTGCTGCAATTGCCAGATCATGAGTGGACAAAAACACAAGCAGGAATTCATCAAAGTGCAGAACGCATTCTTACCCAAGGTATTCCTTGGGGATTACCAGATAGTATTTTAAGAAATGCCGTCAGCTTACAAGTACAAGCTTTTGTACCTAAAAATGCGGAAGCTTTAGCCAGCAAAGTGTTGCTAGCCGTCTTAGAGCCTAATTTAAAAAAAGACGAAGAACAAAGCATAAAACAAGCGCAACAAGCCGCAGCTGATGTTACACCTGTGTTAATTAATGTCAAGCGAGGTCAGATCATTGTCAATAAGGGAGACAGGATTACACAACAGCATTTTGAAATACTAGAGCATTATCAACTGATTCGCCGAGAAAATAACTGGCTAGGGTTGCTGCAATTAGCAACTTTAGTGACGGGAGCAATTGGTACTTTTGTGTTGGTAGAAAGAAATATTAAATACCACTTGCGACAACGGGATCACTTATTAGTTTTACTATTAACCCTGAGTACCCCTGGAGTGCTGGCGATGGGTTTACCTTACACTACTTGGGGGGGTGTAGGGTTGCTGTTGGGTAGCTTTTATGGGCGTAGCTTGGGGGTGACAGTCATAGTATTACTGTTGCTGTTGTTACCAGTAAGCTTAGAAGTGAGTGCAATTACACTCTTAGCTGGTGCTGTGGGCGGAATTTTGGGTAGTTGTATTGCTCAAAGATTGCGATCGCGGGAAGAATTCGCGCTGTTGGGTGTAGCGATCGCCTTGACTCAAGGTGGTGTTTACTTAATTATGAAACTCCTGATTGGTGCCGCCTTTGGTTCAGCTTGGTATATTGTGCTGCAAGCAGCAGGATTATTAGTTTTATCTGGTTTGGCTTGGAGTATTGTGGCTTTAGGCTTGAGTCCCTATCTAGAAAAGTTATTTGATGTAGTTACCCCGATTCGGTTAGCAGAATTAGCAAATCCCAATCGTCCCTTACTCAAACGCCTAGCCACAGAAACACCAGGAACTTTTCAACACACATTATCAGTAGCCACCCTAGCGGAAGCGGCAGCGAAAAAATTAGGATGTAATGTGGAATTAGTCAGGGCTGGGACATTATATCATGATATCGGCAAAATGCACGACCCTTTAGGATTTATTGAGAATCAAATGGGCGGGCCGAACAAACACGAAACAGAGATACAAGATCCTTGGAAAAGTGCAGAAATCATCAAAAAGCACGTTAGCGAAGGCTTAGTCATGGCGCGGAAACACCGCTTACCAACAGCGATTCAAGCGTTTATTCCCGAACATCAGGGTACAATGCTGATAGCGTATTTTTATCATCAAGCGCAACAAATGGCGCAAGCAGACCCCAGCATTGAGGTAAATGAAGTTGATTTTCGGTATGATGGCCCGATTCCCCAATCACGGGAAACCGGGATTGTGATGTTAGCGGATGCTTGTGAAGCTGCACTGCGATCGCTCAAAGATGTGAATCCTGAGCAAGCTTTCACCATGCTCAATAATATTTTCCGTGCTAGATGGCAAGATAATCAACTGAGAGATTCAGGATTAACAAGGGAAGAAATGACACAAATCGCTGAAATCTTCGTAGAAGTTTGGCAACAATTCCATCATAAACGCATTGCTTACCCACAATTAAAAGCTAAGAATAAAGTTAATAGTTAATAGTCATTGGTCATTAGTTATTAGTCATTAGTCATTAGTTATTAGTCATTAGTCATTAGTTTTTCTTCCTCTGAACCCTCCGATTCCATTGTATTTCACGGCGAATAATCATAGGTTTAAAAGCAATGTTAAGTAACACAGTGTAAATAATTAAAGTTTGTAGTAAGGACTTCAGTCCTTATTTAAGGACTAAAGTCCTTACTACGAAAGCGATTTCCATAAGTTTACATTACTTAACATAATTATATTTATTCCCACCGACTTACTGATTAAAAGTATGATAATTCCACTAATTGATTTAGCAGAGTTTAAACATAATCATACAGCCAACCAGCAAACCGTAGTTAAACAAATTTATCAAGCTTGTCATGAAATTGGTTTCATGTATTTACAAAATACCGGAATTTCTCCAGACTTATTAAAAGAAGTTTTCTCACTGAGTCAATCTTTCTTTAACTCACCTTTAGCTATCAAGCAACAGTTAGCCTGGAGTGATGAATTTAGTAATATAGGTTATGTTGGTGTAGAAAGAGAACGCCTTAACCCTGAACAACCAGGAGATTTAAAAGAAGCGTTTAATATCAACAATCAAGAATTATTTAAACCTGGGTTATCTTCTGTTTCACCAGCACAAAATCCGGTAATTCTTGCATTTTATCAAGCTTGTACAGAATTAGCGAATACTGTACTCCAAGCTTTTGCTTTAGCCTTAAAATTACCAGCAGACTTTTTCACCACCAGACACAATCAACATCATCATACATTGCGACTGCTACATTATCCACCATTGCAAACATCACCCCAAGCGGGACAAGTGCGTGCTGGGGAACATTCCGATTATGGGAGTATTACTTTATTATTTCAAGATAACATCGGCGGGTTAGAAGTGCAGACAACTCAGGGAGAATGGATTGCAGCACCCGTAATACCTGGTACAGTGTTAGTAAATACGGGTGATTTAATGCAGCGATGGACAAATCATGTATTTTGTTCAACTAAGCATAGAGTCATGATTCCCAATGATGAAAGAATCAAACAGTCGCGTTATTCTCTAGCGTTTTTCTGTCATCCAAATGATGACACAGAAATTACTTGTTTGGAAACTTGCACAAAACAACAACCAGCAATTTATCCTCCTATCCTTGCGGGAGAATATCTCTTAAGTCGTCTACAAGCAACATACTAGACTGCTTGCAAAAGTCCTTCTTGTCACCTTATTCTTTGCGTCTACTCTGCGAGAACGCCTTGCGGCGAATGCGCCTTTGCGCGAAACAAAAAAAATATTTATACAACAGGTATACTAAATGAAAACCTATGACTTGATTGTAATTGGTAGTGGTATTACGGGTGCTGCACTTGCTTATGAATTAGTCAAAACAGGATTTAGCGTATTGTTACTGGAAAAAGACGCAAAACCAGAAAATGCAACCCGTTACAGTTATGGTGGTTTAGCTTATTGGTCTGGAACTACACCACTTACTCGTCAATTATGCCAGGAAGCGATCGCGCGTTATCAAGTTTTGTCTTCAGAATTAAACGCTGATATTGAGTTACGAGAATTAGACTTATTACTCACCATCAGCGCAGACAGTGACCCGCAAGCAACAGCGAAATTGTATGCTCAGTGTGCAGTACCTCCGCATTTACTGAGTATATCAGAAGCTTGTGAATTAGAACCACTGTTAAATCGAGAGGCGATCGCCGGTGCTTTAACTGTCAAACACGGACATATTCATCCAGAAAAAACCGCACAAGCCTATATTCAAGCCTTTATCCGTCATGGTGGTAAGCTAGAAATAGCCGAAGTCGTGCAAATCTTAGCAAATGGCGTAAACACAACTAACGGAACTTATCACAGCGCGAATGTGGTAGTATGTGCTGGTGGACTCAGCCGACAGTTACTAAAAGCCGCAGGTATTCCCATCAAGCTGTATTTTACCCATGCAGAAATTATCGCCACTGCACCCGTTGATTTACAGCTACGCAGCTTAATTATGCCAGCGCATCTGCAAAGATTTCAATTAGAATCTGCATCAACTCAAGATGATCAATTGTGGAATCAACCGAGTCATCAACCAGTATCACCGATATTAGATGCTGGTGCAGTTCAATTTCTCGATGGTAGTTTACGTCTGGGTCAAATCAGTCGTATTCTCACAGATGCTGATGCTCAAGTCAATGCACAAGAAAGTGAATATTGGTTAAGACAAAGTATTAAGAAAGTTTTACCAGCGTTAGGTAACTTGCCGGGAACATGGCATCATTGTTTAGTAGCATTTAGTAGTAATAGTCTCCCTTTAATTGGTAGCATCCCAGGATTTCCAGGGGTGCATATTTTCTCTGGATTTAGCAACCCTCTAGTTTTTGTACCACCGTTAGCACAGAGATTTGCTCAATATTTAACAGGTAATCAAGATGAGATAATTACCCAATTATCACCTAATTAAATTGTAGTCCACTACGTCTTGATGAATATGCACTTTATTCTGCACTGTAGAGACGTTGCATGCAACGTCTCTACATGATTTATTTGATACAACTTCATAGAGAATTTGTGTCAGTCCAGTAGGAAGTAGGGTATTGTCCTTTTCGCGCTTAAGTAGAGACGTTGCATGCAACGTCTCTACTACTGGTTAAATTGACTTCTGCGATTTTGATATCTATGGTATCATCAGCAATTAAACTAGCGGCTTCTTGTAACAGTTCTTTTTGTTCTTGCTGAATTTCGTCTAAACGACGGGAAATTTCAGCTAGTCTTTGCTGTTTATCTGGGGTAAATGTTTGATAATTAGGAGATAATAAATCAGGTGTGTTATCTATTGTCTGGTTATGAGTAAAGTTTTTAAAAGCAAAAATGCCGAGTTTGCTTAAAGAGAAAAAACTAACTTTAATGAAAGCGACAATAAATTTTAATGGTACTTGCAGAATTGACCAACTAGCAGTCTCAATCAAGCGCATAATTGCTTTAATTATACTCCAGATGAGTGTTAGCCCAAACAGCAAAATTATTAAACTGATAATTGGGTGATTAGTTCCCCAAGCTAGAATTTGTACTAGCCTTAAAAATCCTGGGTGTTGTACTAGCCAGTCATGAATAGAAGCTGATATTGCTGTTTGAATAGCTGTGGATGTTGTCGCTTTAAATTGATCAGCCACTTGCAAATTTTGGTCTACATAACCTTTAGCATGATCAATGGTTTTCGTAGCAGTTTCTTGTAAAGATTCCCCGAATTGCTGTGCAGAGTTGACAACTGTTTGCCAACTTTGCAATACTTCTGTGGACATATTGGTGTCTATGGGAAGTTTTTCATATTTTACAAAGGCTGAAACCGAACCCGCAACCCATCTTTAGGGCGATTTGTGGGAATTCGCGCTGTATCTAAACTTTGATTAGGCAATATTTCCCAATCATAACTGCGTAAAAGATGGGCTGCAACAATTTTCATTTCCATTTTGGCAAAAGCTAGACCAATACAAATGCGTGGCCCGCCCCCAAAACCAATTAAACTAAAAGGATACTGTTTATGTTCTTGACGCTGGGGACTGAAACGTTCTGGATCAAAACGTTCTGGTTCTGGGTAAATTTCCTCTAGGTTGTGAGTCATCAAAATTGAGTACAAGAGTTGCCAACCAGCAGGTACATGAAACCCATTAAATTCAAAGTCTTTAATTACACCACGAAAACCGCCCCCTACAGGTTGATGTAATCTTTCAATTTCTAATAAAATTTGCTCTAAATAGGGCATTTTCCCTAACTGTTCTAAGCTTAATTCACCTTGACTAGCAAGCTGTAATTGTTCCTCTCTAGCGCGTTGCATAACTTCTGGATGACGGGCTAATTCTACACATAACCAAGTCAACATCGAAGTTGTAGTTTCATGTCCTGCAAACAATAAAAGCACAGCTTGGGCGATTAATTCTTTCTCACGTAAACTGTTACCATCTTCATCTTGAGCTTGTACTAATAAACTCAAAGCATCTTTTGTAGGTTTTTGCTGACGTTCCCTGACTACCTGCGTTAAATGCTCTAAAATCTGATTACGTGCGGCTAGAGCTTTGTTAAATTTGGTAAATGGTAAGGGTAAAAGATTAATAGCAAATAGTCCATTGCTCAGTGTGTTAAATAACTGACTCAGACGGACACATTCTGCACCAGGTTTAGTACCCAATAATAATTGACTAGCAATATCAAATGTTAATTGTTTATATTCATCAAACCAAGTAAATTCTTGTTTTTTTTCCCATTTTTTGAGATAGTTTTGTGTAATATCTGCCATTGTAGACACATAATTAGCTAAGGCTGGCCCATGCAAAGCTGGCATCATTAAACGGCGATTTCTGCGGTGTTCTTCACCATCTTGTAAAAATAATGATTCGCCCAGCAAGATTTTAAAGTTTTCCGGCCATCCTTCACGCCAAGAAAAATGCTCAATATGGCTAGAAAGCACAAATTCTACAGCTTTTGGGCCAGCCATCACCACAGTAGGTCTGCCAAAAAGATGAGTTTTAAAAATATCGCCATAGCGATGATATCGCTTTTCAATAAATTTATAGTCAAACAGAAATGAAACCGATTCACCTAATATTGGTAAACCAAAACTTCCGGGAGGAATTTGATTGTTTTTCATCTATCAAGTGATTTGAAAGTACATAATTAGGACTTACGTAAGTGTGACATTCAATATGTCTTGTAGGGTGCGTCGGACTGGTTAAATGTTGTCAATAAATTTATGTTTGATATCTGACGCACCCTACTAATATGGCAGTTGCGTAAGTCCTGACAAAAAAAGATGAGTCCGAGACTTGGAAAACTCTATTTTCAGGTGTTACCAAAGACACGGCTCATCTTTTAGTCAAGAATTATAGACTATTCATTAAATAAGTCTAAATCCGTGACTGCGCCGACGCTGCTAGACGCTACCAATTTGGCATATTTGCCTAAGATACCTTTGGTGTAACGGGGTGGACGGGGTTTCCAGTTAGCGCGACGACGGGCTAATTCTTCATCAGAAACGTTAATTTGCAAGAGGCGGGAATGTGCATCAATGGTAATGCTATCACCTTCTTCTACTAGGGCAATATTACCGCCAACGGCTGCTTCTGGTGCAACGTGTCCGACTACCATCCCGTAAGTACCGCCAGAGAAACGCCCATCGGTAATTAAACCTACAGCGTCGCCTAAACCAGCACCGATAATTGCTGAGGTAGGGGCTAGCATTTCCCGCATACCGGGGCCGCCTTTGGGGCCTTCGTAGCGGATGATAATTACATCACCTGCTTTAATTTTACCTGCGAGGATGGCATCTAAAGATTCTTCTTCAGAATCAAATACCCGTGCTGGCCCGGTAATGCTGGGCTTTTTAACACCTGTAATTTTTGCTACTGCTCCCTCTGATGCCAGATTACCCTTGAGGATGGCTAAATGACCTTGGGGATACATGGGGTTATCCCAAGGACGAATCACATCTTGGTTAGCGGGTGGTTCGTCGGGTATGTCTGCTAAGACTTCGGCGATGGTTTTCCCGGTGATAGTGATACAGTCACCGTGGAGTAAACCATGCACCAGCAACATTTTCATGACTTGGGGAATACCACCAACTCGATGTAAATCTGTGGCGACATAACGACCGCTTGGTTTCAAATCACACAAAACGGGGACACGACCACGGATAGTTTCAAAGTCATCTAGATTTAATTCTACACCAGCAGCGCGAGCGATCGCCAGAAAATGTAATACTGCATTGGTAGAACCACCCACCGCCATAATGACAGAAATAGCATTTTCTATAGATTTACGGGTGATAATTTGCCGGGGTAAAAGTTGCTTGCGAATCGCTTCTACTAATACCTTACCTGATTCTTCGGTACTATCAGCTTTCTCATCATCTTCCGCCGACATAGTGGAAGAATAAGGTAAGCTCATCCCCATAGCTTCAAAGGCTGAGGACATGGTATTGGCGGTGTACATCCCACCACAAGAACCAGCACCAGGACAAGCTTGACGTTCAACTGCTAACAGTTCATCATCGTCAATCTTACCGGCACTGTATTCACCCACAGCTTCAAAAGAACTCACAACAGTTAAGTCTTTACCGTTGTAATGTCCAGGTTTAATCGTACCACCATAGACAAAGATAGCAGGGATATTCATCCGCGCCATAGCAATCATTGCCCCTGGCATATTTTTATCACAGCCACCGATGGCAATTACACCATCCATACTTTGACCATTACAAGCGGTTTCAATAGAGTCAGCAATAACTTCGCGTGACACCAGGGAGTATTTCATCCCCTCAGTTCCCATTGAAATACCGTCACTAATAGTAATTGTGCCGAACATTTGCGGCATCGCACCAGCCTGTCTAATACCAGCTTCGGCTCTAAGTGCTAACTTATTAATCCCCATATTACAAGGGGTGATAGTGCTGTAAGCATTAGAAATACCGACAATTGCTTTGGTAAAGTCTTCATCTTGAAAACCCACCGCACGAAGCATAGCGCGATTTGGCGATCGCTGCACCCCTTGAGTGACAACCTTACTTCTAAAATTATCCGACATCGTTTTTCCTTCCGTACCGTAACCGCTTGTGTTGCGATTGTATATCAAATTTTCTCACGCTTATGGGGGATTGGGGACTGGAAGGGACTGGGTAAAAATTTTTCTGCCTCCCTTCCCTCCCCCTTTCAAGGGCAGGTTTTTTACACTGCGCCCAAAAATACTGGTTTTAGGGTGTAGGGGTGTAGGGGTGTAAGGGTGTACGGGTGGATGAAATTCTGATTATTTCGTGAACCTTACAGTCCTCACTCATTACTTTATTAAAAACCTGCCCTTAAGAGCTTCCCTCCCCTCCCTCATCCTCTCCGCGTTCCTCCGCGTTACCTCCGCGCTCCTCCGCGTTTAAAAAATTCAAACAACCATCCATGCAGCCTGAAAAAATTCCAGTTCGCATGACATCGCATAACGATAAGTTGAGTGAGTTGACGCTGTAACTGTAGCGTAATTCTCCACCAAAGAATCTAATTGCTGTGTCAACGGCAAAAAATCAGCACTACTATAAGTACGAATCCAGTCAGCATATTGATGCTCAGGAATGCCATGACTAGCTAACTGTTCCCCCAAAAAAGCATACAGACGCATACAGGGAGACATCGCCGCCGCAGTTAAACCGACATCCCCACCCCAAGCAGTAGCTAATAAAAAATCAGTGTAACGACGGGTAGCCATTCCCGGTTCTACAGACTTTAAATTCACCCCCCACTGAGCCGCATAGCTTTCATGCAGTCGCAATTCTTGTAAAACTCCCCCAGCTAAAGCGTGAAAAGTGGTGAAACCTGCCCAGTCAGGAGCTTTAGCCGCAGCAACACTATAGGCGCGAGCAAAGGCTTCTAGGAAAAAAGCATCTTGTCCTACATAATAAGCAAATTTGCTCTGTTCTAGAGTACCGTTACCAATGCCTTGCACAAAAGGATGCTTTAAGCAAGCTGCGGCCAAGTCTTGGTTTGCTGTCCACAAGTCAGTAGATAGAGTCATTAGTCATTAGTCATTAGTCATTAGTCTTTCTTCCTCCCTTCCCTCCCTTCCCTCATCCTCTCCGCGTTCCTCCGCGTTACCTCCGCGCCACTCCGCGTTTAAAAAGGCAGAAATTGCAGTAACACCGAACCGAGACTACCTACAAAGTCAAAGAAACTAGGTTTACCTGCGCTGATTTTTTCTGTGTAGGGGGTTTGCAGTTCTTTGATAAAAGCTTGGGCGGTTTGTGTTCCGGTGGCGTTTTGCTGAGTGGTAAACAGTTTTTCCGCCGTTTGTGCATCTTGGAATGCGCCTTGACGGTCAAATATTTGAAATTTAGCAATACCACGGGCTAAGTATGCACCTGCGTATTCTGGTTGAGAGGCGATCGCCTGATTAAAATAATCGATAGCTTGCTTTTGATTGCCTTTTTGTGCTTCCGCGACACCCCAAGCATAAAACTGTTCTGCTGTGGCAATTTGTAACGGGATACCTAGCGCACCTTGAAAGTTTGTCCCTTCTAAATAAGCACCAGTAAATTCTGTATTTGCGAGATAACTACTTCTCAAGTCAGCACTAGCGAGATTTGCACCGCCTAGTTTAGCATTGCTCAAGTTTGCACCAAATAAACCCGCACCACCTAAGTTAGCTCCCCGCAAATCAGCACCGCTTAAGTTGGCGCGACTTAAATTAGCACCTGCCAGGTTTGCGCCGCTTAAATTCGCTCCTGATAAGTCAGCCATGACTAAACCTGCGCCAGTTAAGTCACAATTTTGACATTGTTTTGTAGACAATAACTGTCGGAGATGTTCGGGGTTAGCGGCTTGAGCAGTGGCTGTCAGACTAATAGTAGTTAAAAATACGGAGGTGGTCAAAATTAGGTTTTTCATAATCTCTTAGGTGATTATCTGCTCTGTATTCAAATTAACCCATACAAATTTATACCCAAGTTTATGATAGGTGTTACCTGAACTGATTGCCCTCCGTAAAGACCTAAGTTATTGATCAATTTCGTTCAGAGTCATCACCTGGTTGTAGTATATATTTATTTGTTCAGTCATCTCTATCGCAGGCCAGCCATACACTTGTGTAAATAAACAGAAAGTCAATGTTAGGATGGCTGCTAAAAACAGTTTCTCTAGCATAATTTACACTCCCCACCACAAGACAATCATAACTGATACTTATACAAAATACTAGGTATAATTTATATTTTTTAAAAATAGGCGATCGCTGATATCATATCAGTAATATCCATCAGGCGATTACAACATATTTGTGATATATATCGCCAGCACCACCAAGAATTATGCAAACAAATCAGTTTGCTGTAGGGTGCGTCAGCAGAAATATACAGAAATTTGCACGTCAATAAACCACAAAAAAATGTAGAGACGTTGCATGCAACGTCTCTACAAATGATTTAATTAGTCGAAAACTGTTGTATCAGCCAGGTAAAGGTAAACCAGTCACGGCTACGATACCAGCAATTACACTGGCAACCAGCGAAGTCAACGCCGTACCAAATAGCCACCAAGCCGCACTCGCAACGGTTCTTTTAGTTTCTTCGGCTTGCTTTCTCATTTGCTGTTGTACAGCTTTCAGGCGTTTTTGGGTTTCTTCCTGAATGCGTTGGGTGCGGTGCAGTACGCTATCCCGTGCGGCTTCGATTTGGTTGATAATACGGTTAGCGTCTTCTGGGGAAATATCCTCACGAGAGCTTAAGATAGCTACTAGGGTATCACGGTTAAAATGACTCAGGCGATCGCGCAAAGCCTCAAATCCCACTTGTGGATCATCAAACAATTTAGTAAAATCTTGCCTAATACCCTCATAGCTGAGTTCGGGACGTTCTAAAGAATCTAGATAGTTGCGTATCCTGGCAAAAATTTGGTCAATGGCTGACTGTACCCGTTGCTGGAGTTGCTGGATTTGCTCGACAATAGTATGACGAGTTGACTCGATTTGTTCAACAATGCGGTTAGCTTCCTCTTGGGAAATGTCCTCACGTTGCGACAATAATGCCACCATTGTAGAACGGTCAAATTTAGCCAGGCGATCGCTTAAATTTTCTATGCCAAAGCGCGGGTCTTGCAACAGTAATCTTAAATCGCGTTTAATACCTTCAGGGTTGAGTTCTTCTTTGTTGGTGTGACGTAGATAGTCTTCCAAACTAGCGGCAAAATTCCCCACCCGTTGGGTAGCGCGTTGTGCTAAACTGCGGGGAGTTCTGATAATGTTGCGAATCGCATCTTGTACTTGGTCAATTGTCTGATTAACTTGCTCTTCGCTCAAATCTCGGCGTTGACTGAGGAGTTTAACCAAAGTTTCGCGGTCAACTTGCGCCAACCTGTTGCGTAATGCTTCCGCACCTTCTCGCGGCTGATTGAATAAAGTTTCTAAATCGCGTCTAATACCTTCGGGGTTGAGTTCCTCTAAATTAGTATTGCGGAGATAGTCACCAATAGCTGTGATCGTGCGGTCATATTGTTCTCTAGCTTGTTCTAAAGCCGCTTGTGGTGCTTGTAAAACATTATCCCTCACAGATTCTAACTGATCAATAATTTGATTAATTTGCTCCTCGCTCAAATCTTGACGCTGACTGAGCAATTTTACAAACGTATCACGATCAACCTCAGATAAACGTGATCTGATTTGTCTAATTCCTACTTGGGGATCTTGCAACAACGCTTGAAAATCGCGTCTGATACCTTCAGGATTTAACTCATCTTTGTTAGTATTTCGGAGATAGTCTTCTACTCTTTGCCATAGTTGATTAACTCTAGCTGTGGCTTGTTCTTGTCTTTCTCTGGCTTGATTTAAGAAATCATCGCGGATACCTTCCAATTGACTAACAATATTATTAGCTTCCTCCTCGCTAAAGTCTTGACGTTGCAAAAGTAGCTGTACAAAAGCTTCCCGGTCAAAACCCTGTAAGCGAGTGCTAAAATCGGCGAATTCATCCTCGAATTCTCTTAATAAATTCGTAAAATCTCGTTGAATCGCCTCTGGTTTCAGTTGGTCTTTACCAGTTGCACGCAGATAATTTTCAATGCGAAGACGAATTTCTTGACCTTTTTCCGCTATTTCAGAATGATGTACAGTTTCTAGAATTTCTTGGCGGATGCTGTCCATCTGCTGTGAAATTTCTGTAATTTTAGTTTCGTTGAGGTCGCCTCGTTGTTGCAACCAGGTCACAAAATCATCTGGTTGGATTTTTTCTAGTTGCTGACGCACATTTGTTGGGTCTGCTTCGGGGTCATAAATGACTTCTGGAAACTCATTTCTAATGGTGATGCGGTTGAAATGCCAAGGAAAAGAATTTAAGATGTAGTCTTTAACATCTGTTTTGATGGTGTTGTCAGTTGGTGCTGTAAATCGTGACGTTATTTGCTCAGTGGTTTTATCTCTGAGTTCTTGTAGTTGGTGAGTAATTCTATCAACGTCGATATCTTGAACCTTATCTTTTAACTGTTGTAATTGGTGGCTGATTCTATCGACATCAATATCAGAAATATCCACTCGGTCTAAAACAGCAGGAATAGCAGCACCTACCCCAAACTGCATAGCTTGCTTGAGGACACCATTACGACCATTACCGCCTTTACCGACAGTCACTAACTGCTGTAATCTTGCGCCTAAATTTTCTGATTTTAACTCTTCGGGGGTAGCAGATTGTAGTAAATTAATGACTTGTTCTGTAGGGTTGCGGCGTGAAAAAGTTTGTTGCCAAGCGGCGTTTAATTGGTCAGCGATGTTGTTAATATCTGACTTAGATAAATTGGTGCGATCGCTAATTAAATCTACAAAAGTTTGGCGATTAACATTTTTGAGTACGTCACCCTCAGCAAGCGATGGGCTACGCCCCGCCTGTAGCGAACGCCAATCTACATCACTCAAGATTTTATCAAACTGACTGCGAACTTCTCCTAAATCTAATTTTGGTGTGGGTAACGCCGACAAAGAATTTTTCAAAGTATTAGTAATACTTTCCGCATCCAAACCAGCAGTTAATTCTCGTCGCACTGCGGCTGTAATTTCTTCAGCAGTAGACACAGCTTGTCTTTGTGCAGCACCAGCACCAATAACTGTAGTTGCTGTTCCCATTAACGACTGTAAACCAGAATTAACAGTGCTAATGATAGAACCTAGTAAAGAGCCTACTGCCGATGAACTCAACCATGCTACCAATAAGAAATAGGTAGACCAAATCACCACACCAATAATAGCTCCTAACAAAGCACTTTCAATTAAAGTCAGTTTGACTGCTAAAAAACAAGCAGCAAATAAAGCTATACTGGCACTTATAATGCTCCAAGTACCGACTTTAGCCTCAACTTTGCGAATTTTACCGCCAAAAGTTTCTGAATCTGACTCAGGATAAACATCAGTACCTAAAGTAGATATTCTAGCAGCGACAGAGAGGTTAGTTAATAATAAATGAAATGCCACCGCCATTAAAGTACCAGCTAAAAAAGCCACTAAAAATTTAGAACCAGAAAAAACAGCAACAGGTTCTACAGGTGCGATAAAATCCGGCCATCTCGTTGCAGGTACTATACCAAGAGATAGCCATAGCTTTTCCCAAATTTGAAACATAGTATTTTATCTCTGACGACCGATAGATGAAATATTCATTTCAGCAAGAAATGACTTATTCATCAGTCTATTTATTAATTCCAGTTACCTTACACTTTCGTAGGTAGTAATTTGACATATCAAAAGTTATACTTCAACTTACAGCATTCTCAATCATAGTAGGGCAATGCACTGCACACAAAGAAAAAATCATAGTTTAAGCGAAGTTTCAGCAGTGCATCGCCGCAAATCACAAGGATAATATCATAAATAATTAAAGGTTTGTAATAAGGACTTTAGTCCTTACATGAATTTACATTACTTAACAAAAATAAATTGATTCATATCGACTAAATTACAACTAATGATAGACATATATATTCAACCAAGAGGTTGAGGAATTGCAGAACAAAATTATTAAATATAAGAAATAGTGTTGATAAAAATTGAAAAAATTAAATATTTAAAATTAAATATTTATTTGTTGGATATATTTAGGAGAAAGCAGAATGGTTATAGATATACGTAAACGTGCTGTAGGTGTATTTTCTCGCCATCAAGACTTTGAAAAAGCACTACATGAATTGAAAAATATTGGCTTTCCAATGGATAGAGTTTCTGTAATTGCGCGGGATGAAGACGGTAAATTTGTCAGTCCTGAGTTGCAAATGCAGGAACAGGTTGACGAAGGTGTAAGAATGGGAGTAATTTCTGGGGGTGTATTAGGTGGTTTAGGCGGTTTATTAATTGGTCTTGGTACAATAGCAATTCCTGGTATTGGCCCGGTAATCCTGGCAGGTGCAACAGCAACAGCGATCGCAACTACTCTGGCTGGTGCTAGTATTGGTGCTGTAACTGGCGGTTTACTAGGTGGGTTGATTAGTTTAGGAATCCCAGAAGAACGAGCCAGAGTTTATGAAGGGCGTGTACGACAAGGACACTATTTAATGATGATAGATGGCACAAATGCAGAAATCTCGCAAGCCGAGGTAATTTTACATCGCTGTGGTGTGGAGGAATATGAGATTTACTGATTCAATCTGCCACTACGATTTTAAACCGCGATCGTTCAAGTAGATTATATTGAATTGCTAAAAAATTAGATGAATGTAAATAAATATAACTAATGACCCTGACTCTCAGTAGTCAGTATAACTAATAACCTAGTTTCATTGACAATTGACAACGCAAATGATTATGTTTATTTACATCTGATCAAAACTCTTGTAATTACCAAAGTAGAAAAATTATGGAAACAGAACAACAGCCAATGGAATCCTTAAACACCAATTTACCACAAGGTACAATAGCATTGCCCAAGGCAGATAATGTGAATGTACCTAAGCTACCACCTGCCACTGACACCAGTTCTCAATGGCAGCAAATAGCAAAGCAAGTAGCTGATTTATTGGCGAAACTACCTGCTTATGTAGGTAATTTTTATCAAGAATATAACCGCCCCATTGTCACAGTTTTATTAATCCTATCAGTGTTAGTCACACTGAAAGTATTACTAGCTTTATTAGATGCCATCAACGATATTCCTCTGTTAGAGCCAATTTTTGAAGTGATTGGACTTAGTTACTCAACTTGGTTTATCTTCCGTTATCTGCTCAAAGCTTCAAATCGCAAAGAATTGGTAGCAGAAATTAACTCAGTGAAAAGCCAATTTTTTGGTTAACATTTTATTCTGGTTTGTAGAGACGTTGCATGCAACGTCTCTACATCATTATAGAGAACTGGTATTAACTACCGCAGATACTCAATTTCTGGAAGAAGTTGGGTATTTATTTTTTTTAGAAAATATTTAGGACTGTATATATCTTGAGATAGATAAAATTATTAATTTTATTTTTATAACACCTCTCAAGATAGTAGATTCAATAAGTGAAAAAGCCTAATCTAGTTCTCGAAGTTTTAACAAATTTTTAATTGAGGAGGTAGATTATGGCAAATGAAGCAGTTAATAAAGCAATAGATTCGTCTGCAAGAGCAGAAGTAGATACTTATGATAGAAATATTGTACCTGCTGAAACTGCTGCCCGCAAAGAAAGAGAAGGAGATTTATATAAAACAGTCCCCACAGAAGAAAGAGAAGCAGCCGCACCTACAGATGATCAAACAAATGCTGCAAGTATTCACACTACAGATGGCTACACAGTAGACAAGGAAGGTTTATTAAATAACTATCCTATTGAACCGGAAATGTATTATGAAGTTCCTGGTGATGCCACCCAAAAAGCAGAAGAAGATGCCGCCGCACGAATGCAAGAATTAGCAGAAGTGAATGAAGATAAAGAAGGCGAATTAACAGAACAAAATGATGTTAGAGGAAAAGGCCCTGGTTTAATTTAACACCTAGGTTTTATGCGGTGGGCATTGCTAAAAATTCGCTCAAAACCTGATTTTTTCATTGTGGGCAATGCCCACCCTACAGTGATTAATGATGGTGCCAGATATTAGCAAAACAATTTTCAATTTTGCATTAATTACCGCCACTTTTCACTCCAAGCCCCTGTTACATTCACGCCACCAGGAACAGGTGTTAATTTCAAGGAACCCCAACCAAAGGTATTACAAATACTACCGAAATTAGTACCACAAATATCACTAGCACCGTAACCATTAACGGCACGGGTTCCTAGATGGGAATAGGTAGAACCTCCCCAATTACCGTTACCAAACCAAGTAGTGTTTTTTGGCCCTACTTGCAGAACACAACGCAAGCCTTCACCTCTGCGTTTACCTGCGAGATCAGATACTTGATATTCATCAAAGTATCTACCACAGGTTTTTGGTCTGGGTAAAGGTCTATAATTGGTGGTTCTGACTAATTGCCATTGTTCATTCCATGCACCAGTGACACGAATTGTTGAACCACTACCCAAAATTTGTACATTTAAATTTCCTGGGAAGTTGTTGTTGATATCTTCGCCGTTTCCGTGAATATCTGAGGCAAAACCCACAAGATTCCTACCTCTATATATAGCTTGTCCTACGTGGCGGTAGGTTGCACCCCTCCAGTTACCTTCGCCATACCAAGCTAATCGCGGGATAGCTGTTCCTCGTCTACTTCTGCTAAATTTGACACAACGGATACCAAAGCCTTGGCGATTATCCAGAGGTTTGACGATGTAAGTACGCAAATGGGGGCCACAATTAAAATTTGTGGTTGGCGTTAATCGCAAGTCTTGTACTATGGGAACTTGGGCAAAAACAGGAGTTGCAGAGGTGACAGCAACTATGCTAGCAAGTGTTAAAGATTTAAGTCTGAGGCGAAACATGATACTTTTGCCTTGTAGTAAAGTTTGTGCAGGTGTTGTTTAACTCCTGCTGTTGTCTTATTAGGTTGGCTGCGAGTTTTTTATGCAACCTCGGCAAAGTATCATGGAAATTTTTTCGACTTTTGTGCAGTTTGATGGCGATCGCTTCCATCGATGGGCGATAGAATCACGTTTGCGTCGTAGTATCCAAACTTGTCTCCAGCAAACCCCCAAGGAAACTTCGGAATATTTTTGGACGTTGTATTGGTTTAAGTTTTGGCAGCTTCCCGAAACTCAATCTTTAGCCAAGCAACATCTCACAGCTTATCTGCAAGAATCTTGTTATTGGATATCCCAAAAAACAGCCGCTAGTTTTACCAGTACACAGTATAAGCTGTCAGACTGTTTTCAAGTGGCGATCGCCCAAGTTGATCGAGTCCTCACAGCCTTTAATCCCAGTCACAGCAGCACTCTGAAAAACTACGCCAGCATTATTTTTGGGAGTGCCATCCGCGAAACCCTACGCCAACGTCAAGAAGTTGATATCTGCACAGATTGGGGTTTGTTACGCAAAACTAGCCAAAAGCGGTTAGGGGAATCTTTGCAAAATGCTGGTTTATCTCCAACGGAAGTTAGGGCATATATCCAGGCTTGGAATTGTTTTAAAACCCTGTATGTGCCGACAAAAGCGGCTAACTCCCGTCAATTGGCTCGTCCAGATGATACCACCTGGGAAGCGATCGCTCAAGCCTACAACGCCCAAAACACACCCTCAGCCAATCCCCAAACTCTAGAAAAATGGCTATTGAATGCGGCGAAAGCTGTACGTAAGTATCTTTATCCCACCCCAGACTCACTAAATATAACTAAGGGTGATGATAATTCCTCGGAAGTTTTGGATAATCTCCCAGGTACAGAACAACCATCTTTAATACAAGAAATCATTGCCCAGGAAGAAGAACAAGCCAGAAATTCGCAAAAATTAGCAATTAATCAAGTGTTAGTTTCAGCGATTTCTCAACTAGAATCTCAAGTCCAACAGATTTTAATTTTATACTATAATCAAAAGCTGAATCAGGATGCGATCGCTCAACAATTAGATATAAAACAATACACCGTATCCCGGAGATTGACAAAAGTTAAAGAAACTTTATTGCGGACTTTGGCAAGCTGGAGTCAAGATACCCTGCATATTTCCTTGACACCAGACATACTCAAGGATATGAGTACATTAATAGAAGACTGGTTACAGAATCACTATAATGTCTCTCATTCCTAAATTATGCTCATTCCAAAGCTAGCAACCTAGAACTCTAGGCTAAATCTGAACTTGTGAATTTTGAAGTGATTCGGACTATGTGCCATGACTGCAAACCCTAGCGTTTTTACCTTTGCTGATACCAGCGACTTGATTTTAGAAATTCCAAACCATCCCGAAAATCAAGTCAATCAGTCTTTTTCCCATCCGAGTGCTTGGTATCAAGCCGACTTAAACGAAAAATGCTTGAGTGCAGTCTTGCCGTGGTTGCAAGAAGATTTTACACCCCAAGCAAAGATTTGGCCTCATACCAATTCTCTAGCCAGCATTTGGGAACTGGTAAATGGAACTGCCATCACATTAGACGGAACTAGATTTATCTTAGTTCCCAGTGAAACTATTGATTGCAGTGAGTTGCGTGTACCGCAAGAATGGGTAGATTTACCTAGCTGGGTGGGAGATTATTATTTAGCGGTGCAAGTAGAAGCGGATGGGGGTTATGTGAGGGTTTGGGGTTATAGTACCCATGCAGTATTGAAGAATCAAGGTAGATATGATGCAGGCGATCGCACTTATACTATAGATGCGAGTCAGATGACAACTGACATCAGCGTGCTACCTGTAGAGTTACAATTTTGTTCACAAATAGCCACACGTAGCCAAGTTGCACCCTTAGCCAGCATACCCCTAACCCAAGCCCAAAACTTAATTACTCGTTTAGGCAACCCCGAAGTTATCAACCCCCGGTTAGCCGTGCCTTTTGAGATGTGGGGGGGACTCATAGAACATGGTGGTTGGCGCACTAGCCTGTATGAACGCCGCTTAGGGCTTGCAGAACAGCGTTCAGTTGTGCAATGGTTAGAAAACGGAGTTTCTCAAATAGCTGAGGCGATAGGTTGGGGAAGATGGAACTTACAATTAAGTGCGGCTGCTAGGAGTGTAGAAGCAGTACAACCAACAGTAACATTATCTCGGAGGTTGGCGATCGCTGGACAAACCTACGAACTATTAATTTCACCCCAAGGCGAATCAGAAGCACCCTACTGGCGGTTTGAGTTACGAAATGCCACCCTAGGCGCAGTTATTCCCGGCGGTTTTAAACTCAGACTGCTGACAGAAGACTTACAACCCTTTCCCAACAACGAAGACATAGCCACAACCGCAGTCGAACAACTCTACGTTGAAGTTGCCCTAGATACTGGCGAAGGTATAGTCTGGGAAATAGAACCTCATCCCGAAAATTATGACCGAGAAATTTTGAGATTCTAGGCTGTTGGTGGTGTTTTTTTATTGTTAATGTGGATAAGCATTCTTTATCAATCCACATCAGATAAACAGCCATGAGAGAAACACACCTACAACAAATGCGTATCTGGGCTATGTTGTGTCATCTCTCAGCATTATTAGCATGGATACTTTTATGTACCTTAGTCTTCTGGGGTATTCCTTTATTTCTGCCCTTAAATATCTTAATACCGTTCACAATTTGGCAATTGAGAAAAGTCAAATATCCTTGGGTAGATTTTCAGGGTAAAGAATCGCTCAATTTTCAAATCACCCTCACCTTTTATATAGTAATTGTCATAGTAATATCCTTACTATTAGTTCTCACCAGTTGTGGTATTGCCGTTACAACTAACGGTGAAGTCAATCAAGTCACAACAGTTTTAGACACCCTAGTATTAATTTGGATATCTTTTATATTCGCCCTACTGTTATTACAATTATTTTTAGTCACCTTTGCAGCCACCAAAGCCTATAATGGACAACATTACCGCTATCCCTTCACCATGCGAGTCTTGAGGTAATGGGGACTGGAAGGGACTGGGGGAGAAAAACTAATAACTAATGACTAATAACTAATGACTAATGACTAATGCCCCTTTTTTCTGTATGCTGACTTATGAAATACAGAGTAAATTTAACCAATAAGATATATGGTTTCTGGCATACAAACAAATCAGGGTAAAATTGGAGTAGCAATTGTTGGGACTGGATTTGGTCAAAAAGTCCACATTCCCGCATTTCAAGCCCATCATCGCACAGAAATAGTTGCGATTTATCACCGAGATATTAATAAAGCCAAAGCCATTGCAGAAGCTCATAATATTCCCCATGCTTGTGATACCCTGGCTGATATTCTCACTTTACCAACAGTGCAAGCAGTCAGCATTTCTACACCGCCGTTTCTCCATTATGAAATGGCAAAGCAAGTATTGCAAGCCGGGAAACATTTATTATTAGAAAAACCCGTAACTTTAAATTTTGCTGAAGCGAAAGAATTGTATGAATTAGCCAAAGCGAAAGGTGTGATTGCTACTGTAGACTTTGAGTTTCGTTTTGTTCCTGCGTGGCAACTGTTCGCGGAATTATTGACAACCGACTATGTAGGAAACCAACGTTTAATTAGAATAGATTGGTTAGGTTCTTCTCGTGCCGATAGTTCTCGCCCTTGGAATTGGTACTCATCTCAGGAGAAAGGAGGGGGTGCATTAGGTGCGTTAGGTTCTCATGCTTTTGATTATATCTATTGGTTATTCGGTGGAGTCAAAAGATTAAACGCCTACTTAACTACTGCTATTTCTACAAGGGTAGAACCTGCTAGCGGTGAAATAAAACCAGTAGAGACAGATGATACTTGTTTGCTGTCTTTAGAATTAGCGAATGGTACACCTTGTCAAATTGCCATTAGTTCTGTAGTTCATGCTTCCCGCACCCATTGGGTAGAAGTGTATGGCGATCGCGGTACTCTAGTTTTAGGCAGCGACAATCAAAAAGATTATATACATGGATTTAAAGTTTGGGGTTCACAGCCCGGTCAACCCCTGCAAGAAATCGAAATTCCCCAAAGATTATTATTCCCCCAACATTACCCAGACGGACGCATTTGTGCATTTCTCAGAGTAGTTAACCAATGGGTAGAAGGAATAGACAGCCAAACGCAAACCATACCATCCCTCAAAGAAGGCGTTTACTCCCAATTATTGATGGACTTATCTCATCAATCTCATAATACTGGTAACTGGGTTAATGTCCCAAGTTTAGAACTATAAGGGCTTTCCAACAAATAAATTATCCATCTTGTGGGGTGGGCATCTTGCCCGCCCCGAAGCTAGGACGGGCAAGATGCCCATCCTACAAGAGAATTAACGTATTCCGATCCAAAAAAGCTAACTAATGCTAACACGAGGTAGCTTTTTCTTCCTGCTTCATCCTGAAAGTGTCGGCACTACTCAGTCTACAGGCTTTAAGATCGGGTGGATCTCACCCTACTATTAAGTATTTAGGCTTGGTTATCACCTAAATACCTATCAATAATAGCACTGTTTATGCTCCCCTAGTCTCAAAATTGTCTAGCGAGCGGCTGGTTTTTCAGTGAATCAGTAGACATAAATCGTACTTAAATGTAACCATTTGTTAGGTTTCGTTAGTAAAACACTAACTAGCTGTTAACCCTACAAATGTAGAGACGTTGCATGCAACGTCTCTACATAATTCCCCCATTCCCTTTATAGGTAATACCAACTTTATGTGAAGTTGCTCATAATTATCAAATAGATTGATTTATCTGTCTTTATCCGCGTTTATCTGCGTCCATCTGCGTTCAATATCAATTCCATCCAGTTTCTTCACCGCAAAAAGCAAGCAACCAGAAATTATCTCAAATTCCTGGTTGCTACTGAAGACTTCAAATTATCACCACAGCCGCTAACTACAACTTAGTCCCGCACTCAGAACAGAACTTATGGTCAGAGGCGTTGCTTGTACCGCAATGACTACAATAAACTGGTTCTACACTGGCTTTCGGTGGTTGCTTGGGTAAACCAATCATTTGAGCGTTGCTCTTACCAGGAGCTACCATTGGATAACAGTTTTCGTCTTTGGTAACGTGAACATCCAAAATTACCGGGCCATTATGGGCTAACATTTGGGCGATCGCATCCTTCAACTGTTCACGCTCTGTCACTATTATCCCCTTAATTCCATAGGCTTTAGCCAAATACTCAATATTTGGCATCCCTACTTCCATATTTGAGCATGAATAGCGTTCCCCGTGGAAAGCTTGTTGCCATTGGCGTACCATCCCCTGCCAACCGTTATTTAAAATTACGGTCTTGACATTTATGCCATATTGTGCAGCAGTACCCAACTCTTGCAAACACATTTGAAAACTAGCATCACCGCTAATACAAACGACTTCATCATCGGGAAAAGCCACCTTCGCACCAATAGCCGCAGGTAAACCAAAACCCATAGTTCCCAAACCTGCGCTAGAAATCCAGCGTCGAGGGCCATTCTTGAGGAATTGCGCCGACCACATTTGATGTTGACCAACATCAGTAGTATAAAAAGCCTGGGGTGCTTGGCTACCGACTTCTACAATTACCTCTTGCGGTGAGATGCTGTCAGCATGGTGTGGAACTACCAAAGGATACTCTTCACGCCAACGGTTAATTAAATTCAACCATTCGGTAGTTTGGTTAGGTGTGGGTTTGATATTAGCTTGTTTGCAGCGACGCAACAAGTCAATTAACACCTTCCGCACATCACCAACAATGGGTACTTCTGGGACGCGGTTTTTACCCACCTCTGCGGGGTCGATGTCGATATGAATTACTTTAGCACGGGAAGCGAATTCATCTAACTTGCCAGTTACACGGTCATCAAACCTGGCACCGACACAAATCAGCAAATCACAATCCGTCACCGCAAAGTTAGCGTAAGCAGTACCGTGCATACCCAACATTCCCACAGACAGGGGATGGTGTTCATCAAATGCACCGATACCCATCAAGGTGGTAGTGACGGGGATGTTGAATAACTCTGCTAGTTCTTGAATTTCAGCGTGTGCGCCGGATGCGATCGCACCCCCACCAACGTAAAGTAAAGGACGACGGCTTTCTTGAATTAATTGAATTGCGGCGTTGATTTGCCGAGGATTACCCTTGACAGTCGGACGATAACCCGGTAATTTCACAGAACCCGGTTCTACAGGCACATAATCAAATTCTTCAAACGCCACATCTTTAGGCACATCAATTAACACAGGCCCAGGACGACCTGTACTAGCAATGTGGAACGCCTCAGCCACAACCCGCGCCATATCAGCCGGGTCACGTACCACATAGGAATGTTTAACTATGGGTAGAGTAATTCCGTAAATATCTGTTTCTTGGAAAGCATCTGTACCAATCATTTTCCGGGGTACTTGTCCGGTGACAATCACCATCGGAATCGAATCCATGTATGCTGTAGCGATACCTGTTACCAAGTTAGTCGCTCCAGGGCCAGAAGTACCAAAGCACACACCCACTTTTCCAGTCGCACGGGCATAACCATCAGCAGCATGAGCCGCCCCTTGTTCGTGCCTCACTAGAATATGTTTAATGCTGCCAGTTGCTTCGACTTTGTAGAGGTCGTCATAGATTGGTAGTATAGCTCCACCAGGATAGCCAAAAATATATTCAACACCGTGGCGCAGGAGGCTATCCAGTAGTGCAGAACCACCTGTTACCCGTTTCGGGGTGACAACTGATGATGTAGAACTGGCAGAGTGTTTATTTTGCTCTGTTTGTGAGGGACTAGTCGGGGAAGGCAAGCTCACAGTCACGATCAAACCTCAGAGGATAGCTAAGTTTATGCGGGAATTCTGTATTTAATATTTCAATTCTAATTGAAAATCTCAACCTAATTATGACTGAAATTTATGTCTTCTGGATGTGGCTGATGTAGCGCAATCATGCTAAAAACTGTCCACACAACATAAATCATAATTTTAGTTTAGGACTAAAGCACATCTTTTGAGTTAATTTTCCCTGACTTGGGGTGGGGGGAGCAGGGGGAGCAGGGGGAGTAG
>NZ_CAWMSA010000074.1:0-276 GCF_963870205.1 Anabaena sp. CA = ATCC 33047
TGACAATGTTCCCCGCTATATCTGCACAGATGCAGTCAAACTACGTCAGGTGTTAATCAATCTACTCAGCAACGCGATTAAATTTACCTCAGAAGGCAACGTCAGTCTACTTGTGTTTGCAGGAGAACAAGAAACCACAGATGTATTTCATATCCATTTTCAGGTGCGTGATACAGGTGTAGGGATTTCCGCCACTGAATTACCCAAATTATTTGATGCGTTTACGCAAGCCCAAGCCGGAAAAGATGCCCAAGAAGGTACAGGATTAGGTTTAGC
>NZ_CAWMSA010000075.1:0-421 GCF_963870205.1 Anabaena sp. CA = ATCC 33047
AACAAGATTTGGCTCAAGCTATTAAACTGTCTCAAAAGCGTTTTTATGAATGTGGAGAAGCAGCAGAGACATTAGCTGCTCAAAAACAAACTCAGCCCATAAATCTAGTATCTGCAAATGTACAACATAGAGCTTCACATTTACTGAACCGAAGAGCGTTTATTTACTTAATTATTCCAGCTTTCTTCACTTTTGGTTTAGCAACACCAGCATTGGCGAGTAGAGGGAGAAATTTTGGTAAATGTATGTCCGCAGCGTCGAGAGCGTCTGTTAGACAAGACCAAAAAGACGGTAAATGTGGTAATGAGCCAGAACTTTATTATGGTTTATGTTGTTTAGGTATAGTTGGTGCAGCCATAGCAAATGAAAGTAAATAGCTAAAACTAATCGTTAATTCTTAGAGGAAACACCAAGCGATCGC
>NZ_CAWMSA010000076.1:0-2267 GCF_963870205.1 Anabaena sp. CA = ATCC 33047
AAACAAATTGAAAAAACTGCTCAAACTGCTCAAGAGGCACAGAGTTTAGCCAATCAAGCCCAAGGAATGGATGCTACTCAGAATGTTCTCAAAGCAATAGCCGCACAAAACGCGCAAATAGCTTCCATGCTGGCACAGCAACGCACTGATTCGCTGCAATCACGACAAGATACAGCACAATCAAATTTAATGCTCAATCAGATTGCAGAGAATTTGAGTAATCAAACTCAAAAACAAGAAACTCAACGAATAGGTTTAATTTCGGTTAATCATGAATTAATCGGAATGTTAAGTTTAGACCCTACTTATCAAGACAACAAATAATTATTATGGTAGTGAGTATTTATTTTGCTTTTAGTGGTGGAGATTTACTGCAAAATTCAGCTAATGCTTCTGAAGAGATTGCCAAAGGCTTTGACGAACTTTGGCAAGAGACTCTTACTGGTGATTTATACACTGCGATGTGTAATTTAGGGGTGCTGTTTGCAGTTTCAACTCTGATATTTTTCTTAGTTGAATGGACAAAGCAAATGATTAATGGGGAAGAACAACGTGCAATTGCTGATTTCGTTTGGGTGCTAATAGTTGCAGTTTTATTACTAAATAATGGTTCTCTTTTAAAAGAGGGAACATTAGGAGTTCGTAACTTAATTAATAATACTAATAACTCGGTTTTAAAATACGCAGCTAAAGGTTCTGATTTAAGAGAAGCTTATCAAAGAGCTTTAGGTGATGAGGCTACCCGTCAAGCAATCAAGTTAGAAATTGAAAATTGTCAGACATCTTCCTTATCTCCAGAAGATGCTATTACTTGCTTGGAAGATGCAAAGACTAGACTACAAAATGAATATCCTCAATATTTTACTGGGGTAAGTGGGCCACTCAAAGGGATGATTGAAAGGCTAGATAGAATTATTAATGCTCCTATTGATGCAATCAAAGGAAACGCTAATCCATTACAAGTTTTGTTTTCTCCATTTACTGCCATTATTGGCAATAATATTCGAGAAATTGTCACCTACCTTCTATTAGGACTAAATGGTGCTTACCAATGGGGTATAGAGTTAACCATGTTAGTGTCAGCACTTATTGGCCCATTAGCGGTAGGAGGGTCTTTATTACCTTATGGTGGAAAAGCAATTTTCGCATGGCTAACTGGATATTTCAGTGTAGGTATGGCAAAGCTTAGTTTCAATATGATTGCTGGATTTGCTGCTCAATTAATGGTGACATCCAGGGCAGATCAGCCCTTATTCTTTTTGTTTGTTATCGGAATTATTGCACCTTTTTTAGCTACTGGTTTAGCCGCCGGTGCTGGATTAGCAGTCTTGCAACAAGTTAATAAGGCAGCAGAGTTTTATGGCTCTCTTGCTATTAATGTGGGAAGTGCAGTTTTGACAAAAGGTGCTGGAGCAATTGCCAAAAAAATTCAGCCTTAAAACTCAGGAAATGAATGCTAAAAACTAATAAAGCTCAGAAAGAAAAATTAACCCTCCTCAGTTACGGAGATTCTGTTAGCACAAAATTTGGACTCATTACTTTAACAGCTTTTGCATTTGCTGTTTTATCATTATTAATTCAATTAGTCAACTATGGGGCAATTCAAAGACTATCTAATCAACAAGTTCCCACACTAATTCAACTATCTTCAGGAGAAACTATTCGTGCTAAGGCAGTTTCTTCTACAGAGCGTTCTCATGAAGTCATCAAAAAATTTGTGTCAGATACATTCATCAGAATGTTTAACTGGGATGGTTTGGTGCAAACTTTTAATGAAAGGGGAGAAGTAGAAACTAAACAAGATATCGGCATAGAAATCAAAAATGGTAATCAAAACCAAAAAATAACAACTAAAGCTTATGAAGCTTCATTTGCCATTACAGAAAAAGAAGATTTTCGGGGAGCGTTTCTCCGCAAGTTGGCAGAAATGACCCCAGATGGCGTGTTCAATGGAAATTCACAAGTTTCTTTGATTCCCCGATTCATCTCCGAACCTCGTAAACTTCGAGATGGCAGATGGGAAGTTGATTTAATTGCAACTTTGGTTACTTTTTCTCGTAATAATAACGCTGGTGAAGGAATTGCCTTTAATAAAACTATTACTGTGGAAGCAATTACTACTCCACAAAAATTGCCTAATAATACTACAGAGTTAGCTAGAAAAATTTATACGGCTCGGCAAGCTGGACTAGAAATTACTCAAATTGTTGACTTGGATTTAAGCAATAAAGGTAGATAAAATGAATCAATTAGCTATTTTAGATGAC
>NZ_CAWMSA010000077.1:0-765 GCF_963870205.1 Anabaena sp. CA = ATCC 33047
ATCTCCCTCATCTCCCCCATCTCCCCCATCTTTCTCATCTCCCCCACCTCCCCCACCTCCCCCACAACCTACTGAGACATTTGTTGAGCCATCACAATTTGATTTTGCTCAAATTTGGCAGCAGGTAGTGAGTAATATTCAGCAAATATCCAGACGTGCTTTACTGGGGCAAATGTGTCATCTAATTGAATTTGATGGTGCAACAGCCCGTGTTGGTGTCAAACCTGCATGGTATGACAAAGTTAAATCTGATTTACCGATGATTACTGCGGCTTTTGGACAAACTTTCCAAAGGGAAGTGTTGGTAACTCTAGAAAAAGCTACTCCCTCAAATTCTGCCACCGCCAGGAAAGAACCACCAGCTAGAGGTAACGGTTCCCAGACTGTCAAGCAGCCACCGCCACCTAGTTATCACAACCAAAAACCACCAGCACCCACACCCACACCACAGCCACCAGTACCAGCCCCACCAGCAAAAACAGAAGCGGTAGTCAAAAGTACAGGAGGCGCGAAAACGCCAACACCATCACCCCAACCAGCACCTTTAGCAAATTGGGAAACCGATGAAGTGGCGATCGCTGCCCAACGTTTAGCACAATTCTTTGATGGGCAACTTGTCAGATTAAGCGAGGATAGCGAAGAATTAAGCGAAATCAGTACATCAGAATTGGTAGATAACTTGCCAGATGATGATTGAAGTCATTAGTCATTAGTCATTAGTCATTAGTCATTAGTCATTAGTCATTAGTCATTAGTCATTAGTTA
>NZ_CAWMSA010000077.1:904-46406 GCF_963870205.1 Anabaena sp. CA = ATCC 33047
TTGGGATTTTGCATTGGGAGTTTTGAATTTTCTCAAGTGGTTAATGTCCACTACCTGTATGCACGGTTTTCACCCACTTGAGGCGTTTTGGTCTAACTGACATCCGTGCTGTGGTACTGCTCATTACTACTAACCAGTGCAACATATACAAAGTACCGCGCACTGTTTGCAGCAGTAATACAAAAGGTGTGGAAACGTTAAATTTTTGCTCTTGGCGTATCCGCTTCAAACCAGCATACATACCTACAACTGACATAGCTACCGACAAGGTAGTAACCGGGGCTAAAATTGGTAGGCGATGGCGAGCCAGGGATATTAATAAATCTGGGATGGCTGCTGTAGGCAGAATATACATGGTGAGCAAGAACATGAGTAAATCCCAGGTTTTGCGCGTACCCATGCGGTTTTTGAGGATGAGATCCCAATAATCTAGATAGCGTTGATAACCGCCCTCTGCCCAACGGTTGCGTTGATGCCAAAGTGCGATCGCATTGGTAACACCTTCTTCCTGCACGAATGGGTAGAATACACATTCAATATCCCAATTATCTAAATGCAGGCGGAAAGTCATATCTAAGTCATCCGTGATGGTTTCTTCATTCCATCCCCCAAAACTTTCTAAAGCTGCACGGCGAACAAATTGCCCATTACCTCGCAGTTCACCAATGCCACCCAAAGCAGCACGCTGCTGCTGAAACCAAGTGTCGAGAGCCATTTCCGCCATTTGACCCTTTGTCCAAAAGTTTTTTTTGGCGTTGCCGTTCGCGCCAGGTTCTGCTTGCAGAATCGCTTTTCGCACCTGCACCGCCCCCACCTTTTCCCGTTGGAACAAAGGCACTACCTGAAGTAATAAGTCTGATGCTACTTGAGCATCAGCATCAAACACGGCGATAATTTCGCCTTTTGTCAATGGCAAAACTTGATTTAATGCCCCTGATTTACCGCCAGTGGCTTGAGCAGAACGCCTGATTACCTTGAGATTGCCGTACTCCTGGGCTAGTTCCGCTAACACATCGGGGGTTTTGTCGCTACTGTGATCGTCAATAATCCAAACTTCGTATTGCCCGTTAGGATATTCCAGATTACAAAGATTTTTGACTAATTTACCAATTACAGCCTCCTCATTTTTCGCAGCTACCAATATAGAGATCAAGGGCAATTCGCCCTGTATTTCTTTTTGGTAGCGGCGGGGTTTAGCAAACACTATCACCAAAGCATGAATCCCTAGGAGGGTAGTCAGTCCAAGGATAAAGAGAGAACCCCAGGAAGCTAAATGTAAGGCGAGGGTGCTACTCCAGACTATGGTTAAAACTAGAGCAGCTTTACCTCTACGCCCTTGAAACCGGGATGGTAAAGACAAATCCCGTGTTTCTACCACCGACTCCTCAGTTACTGATAGGTCAGACAACAAGGAGTTGAGTGGATCAAGTTCTTTGTAGGAATCGTTGTCGGGCCAGGAATTCGCTGGCATAAGTTACTTGATACAAAAACCAGTATTTGTCTACACCTCAAAAGAAGCTGGGAATCAGGTAACACTAAACTGTGTGAGTCAACTTTATCCCTCTTTAGCTGTACTAGATAGTAATCCGGTAGTAACTACGACTCATAACTTACTAGACAACTAGATGCGTTCCAAAATAGGGAACTGAGATTGGGGCAAAGTAGCAACAGTTTATTGTTGGCAGAAAGTGCAATTACAGCATTTACCCCTTGAGGAGGGAGTATTTGCCGTATTATTGCGCCCAGCTTCAAAAAAGCTAATGCAGCCCTATTGTAACTGAGATTTTAATATTTCTTAGCAGTAACTTTTGATGCTGCTCTTGTTATGGGCGAATTCAGAGGTGTTGAAGGCAGCAGAGGAGAAATCCCATCAATAAATTTAGGACAGGGAACACCGGATGCTAGAGAATCCAAAATTTTGCTTTTGAAGCACTGGGAGAATCAATTGCTACCTTCTGCTTTTAACTGTGTGCATCATAAACTTTTTGGGAATACTTCATGGAGAGACACCTATATCCTCAGTTGTCAACTATGTCTTTTGAAAACATTCAGCCTGTGACTCCACAACAAGCCAGCGTTTATATGCCTTACATTCAAGGTACAAAGCGCAATTTACTGCCCTATGCTATCAGTCTCTATCAAAAAGGCATTTTGGAAGGACATCGTAAAATAGAAGCTGGTGAAAATGTACCCTTTGTCGTTTCTTGGAATGTTGCTACTCTACCTTCCGATTTAACCCGTTGCCGGATGCAGTTTGATGGTAATGCTGATTTAAGTTATGAAGTGATGATGGCAAGTTTTGAATTTATTAATTTTTTGATTGAATTAATGGAAAATTATAAACGTTATAAAATTACTGATTTTTCACAATCTTTCTACCGTAAATTACTCCGTATCGACGAATAATTTAGTTAATTTAATTCTTATGGGTGTCAGGGAAAGTTCTAATTCATCGCCCTTACACCCTTGTTGATCTGATTCAAGTCTCGTCTTGAGGTAATAGAAAATCTCAGACAAAATCATTTTTAAGTAAAACTAACAATCATATCTTAATACACCTAAAAATGATAAACTTTTAGTATAAATATATATTATTTTATCATAATAAAGTTACAGAAAAACAAGGATATTTAGGGAAATTTAATTTGGCGATCGCATCAGACTTCTGTCGGAAGGAACTAAAATTAATAAACACCTGGCTGGGTTTTACATCCTTTTGCAATTAGGAGTGCATGTGTGCCAAAATCTGCTAAATATTTGCTGATTGGCTCAACTGAGGCTTACAGTGGTAAGTCAGCAACAGTTTTGGGTTTGTCTCATCAGCTACAGCAAAAAGGATTAGAAATTGCTTACGGTAAACCCCTAGGCAATTGTTTGAGTACATCTGATGGCTCTGTAGTTGATGAAGATGTCCAGTTTATTACTCATAGTCTGAATCTCTCGGCAAACCGGATTGTGCCGACAATGCTGGCTTTGAATGAAACCAATGTGCAAAGACGCTTAAGTGGTGAAGACTCAACTGATTATCGTCAGTCTTTAATTGAGCAGTATTTACAAATTCCTAGAGGGGATTTAGTGCTGTTAGAAGGGCCTGGCGATCTGGTGGAAGGTCATCTGTTTAATTTATCTTTGCTACAGGTGGCACAAGTGTTAGATGCTGGTGTAGTGTTGGTCAATCGCTATCAATCGCTAATCTCTGTAGAGTCGATATTATCAGCCAAGCAGCGCATAGGCGATCGCTTGATGGGAATTGTGATCAACGACGTTCCCAGCAAGGAGTTAGAAACCGTGGAGAATTTCCTCCGCCCATACTTAGAAAAGCAAGGTATCGCAGTCCTAGGAATGCTACCCGAAAATGATTTACTTCGTAGTGTCAGTGTCGGGGAATTAGTCAAACAGCTAAACGCCGAAGTTCTTTGTCGTAGCGATCGCTTAGATTTAATGGTGGAAAGTCTAGCCATTGGTGCGATGAACGTTAATGCGGCTGTGAAATATTTCCGCAAACGGCGGAATATGGCAGTGGTGACAGGAGGCGATCGCGTGGAAATTCAACAAGCCGCCTTAGAAACTTCTACCCAATGTCTGATTCTCACCGGACAATTGCCGCCACAGCAGTTTATTCTCAGTCGTGCGGAAGAGTTAGAAATCCCCATTTTGTCCGTTGACCTGGATACCCTCACCACTGTAGAAATAGTTGACCGTACCTTTGGGCAAGTGCGGGTACATGAGCCAATCAAAGTTGAGTGTATTCGTCAGTTAATGGCTGAACACTTTGATAGCGATCGCCTCTTATCAAAGTTGGGTTTAACACCCGTCATTAGTCATTAGTCATTAGTCATTAGTTATTAGTCATTAGTCATTCTCCCCTGCGCCCTGCCCCCCTGCCCCCTGCCCATTTTCCATTTTCCGGAAATCTTAATTCAAAAAACTTAGTAGTATGTAACTCAAGTTCGCTTCGGATTTACACGCTCTTTGGTAGAATAGCTTGGTCGTTTAATCTGATTATCTCCGTCTTTGAGTCAGTCAATAGACCTCATCAACCTCGATACGTTAGCGCAAGAATTGGCGACAATCCAGCAAACCGGTTCTAAAAGAATTGCCTTGCTGGGTTCGCGCCATGTGCCAATCACGCATCAAAATCTCATTGAAATGATGACTTATGCCCTAGTTTTAGCGGGTAATCGAGTCATTACATCCGGTGCTACGGGTACTAACTCAGCTGCCATTAAAGGAGCAATGCGGGCTGATCCTAATTTGTTGACAGTAATTCTGCCCCAAAGCTTGGAACGCCAGCCCCTAGAATCACGGCAGCAACTAGAACAGGTTATGCACTTGGTAGAAAATCCTAGTAATGATAACTTGTCTCTGGCTGAAGCTAGTTACTTGTGCAATAAGGAAATTGTTTCCCGTTGTCAGCAGCTGATTTGCTTCGCATTTCATGACAGTCGCACTCTGCTACAAACTTGTAGCGAAGCTGAAGAACAAAGAAAGGTGGTGACACTTTTCTACTTTGATTAGTCCACAGTCAATAGTCAATAGTCCCATAACTCACCGACTATAGACTAATGGCTATAGATTATAGATTCATGATTATTTTTTTGTATGCGATCGCCGCAGCTGCGATATTAATTTACCTGCCATTTTTAGTTGTAGGGTATGCGCGTGCGCGAGTTGGCTATGATGTTTCTGCCCCTCGCGCTATGTTTGATAAATTGCCAGCTTATGCCCAAAGAGCTACTTGGGCGCATCAAAATTCTTTTGAAGCGTTCATGGTATTTGCGGCGGCTGCACTCATGGCTTATGTTACTGGTGTGAATTCTTCTACAGCAGCATGGGCTGCGATCGCCTTTGTTGTAGCTCGGTTGCTATATTCAATGTTTTATATTTTGAATATACCGCTATTGCGATCGCTAATGTTTGGCATTGGCTCTCTTAGCTGTGGTACTCTCATTGTCTTGAGTATCATTCAAGCAAGGGGGCATGGGGTATAAGGCTAATAGCATTGCTGAGGAGACAAGAAAGCAGAGGGAGCGGAGGAGGCGAAAGAGGCTTGCGGAGTAGGGAGCAGGGAGCAAAGAGGAGAGGACTTTCCCTTTTCCCCCTGCAAAGAGTCCCAATTCTTCTTTCCCAATCCCCAATCCCTTCCAGTCCCCAGTCAACAATCGAACATTTCAAGTGCAAGATAAAATATGGCTGCTACTTATTCCTTTGACATTGTGAGTGATTTTGATCGGCAAGAATTGGTAAACGCCGTTGATCAAGTCGTGCGAGAACTCAAGAGTCGTTATGATCTCAAGGATACTCAGACTACAGTTGAGTTGGGTGAACAAAACATTACTATCGGCACTGATAGCGAATTCACCCTAGAGTCTGTACACAATATTTTGCGTGAAAAGGCTGCCAAGCGGAATCTTTCCCAGAAAATCTTTGATTTTGGCAAAGTAGAATCAGCTAGTGGTAATCGTGTCCGCCAAGAAATCCAACTCAAAAAAGGTATTAGCCAAGATATCGCCAAGCAAATTTCCAAACTGATTCGTGACGAATTCAAAAAAGTGCAAGCCTCAATTCAAGGTGATGCTGTGCGAGTGTCTGCTAAAGCTAAAGACGATTTGCAAACTGTAATCCAACGTTTAAAACAAGAAGATTATCCTGTAGCGTTGCAATTCACCAATTATCGATAACATCACAAGACACGGAGAATAATTCCTCCGTGTTTTTTTGAATCCTGAAAAATCAACTAAGAGCGTCCAGTCATCGCTTTTTGATATGCTGGTCTTGCAGTCATGCGTTGAATATACTTTTCAACGGCTGGGTAAGCACTTAAATCTAGCTTTAGCATCAAAGGAATATAAGCCAACATAGATCCGACAGCCACATCAGCAACGCTGAATTCATCTCCTAGTAAAAAAGGTTGCTTTTCAAAAATTTCATTCAGAGGAGTTAGCAATCGAGGAGTTTCTCGTTCTCGATTGGCTTCGATAAAAATACCAGTCCCCAGAGTTGAATTTGCGAATAGTACCCATTGATAAATGATGGCACGTTCCTCTGGTGAGCGGGTGGCTTGGTCATACTTATCAGCCAAATACAACAAAATCGCCCCTGATTCCCATAGCTGGAAATCCCCGTCTACAATGGTTGGAACTTTACCAATAGGGTTAATTTTTAAGTATTCTGGCTGGCGATGCTCCCCGGCTTGCATATCTAACAACACAAACTCATAGGGAACTGTCAACTCTTCTAAATACCACTGAACTATCGTTGCTCGACTACGAGAGCCGCCATACAGTTTCAACATGATGTTCTGAAATTAAAGGACTTTGTGAGTGTGAGAATGCTGTTTCACATTATCTTCTTTTGTGACCAGTCTTGAGGCATTTAGTAGCCGCTTGCGCTCTAGGGAGTATTGAAAACCAGTGTAGGTTGTTCCTTGAGGAATTAGTGCTTGTGCGCTTTCCCGACGCTTGTAGGTGCGCGCCGCCGCAAACACCCGTTGTACAAATTCATCAGCAAATTGAGCCGATTCAGGAAACCCGACTGGTAAATTTGGCTGCTGATGGTTTACGACTGCGCTGACTGTGGTGGCAACAGCTAACTTATATGAGGTAGGAATACCTTTTAACAGAGCTTCTAAAGCAGCCGAGGGAATCGGTTCAATAATTTCAACTTGATGAACTTCTCCAGCGTCTTTGATGAAGCAGGTGGCTAAACCGATAACAACATAATCATCAGCCGCTACATCAGGAGTGTTTTGGGAAGTAATTGTGGTTGTCATACAAAATATTGGGGAATGGGGTATGGGGCATGGGGGTTATAGCATTGTGCATGGGATTTTTCTCCCCCTGCTCTCTTCACTTTGGCATTTTACCAACTGGTCACTGTGACTACTGGAATCTTCTTAGAGATTAATATTTAATGTTTCAGGAATTTAACCTAAGAATGACGTATCTATTACTAGATTGGAGCATTAATTGTCTGTATTAGGTCAGTTTTCCGCTTTTTGTAGTTGCTCAAATCTAGCTGGATGCTTGTCTGCCAGTAATTCTTAACACAAATTAAGTGACACAAAAGCAAAACTACTATGACAGCAAAAACTTTGATTCTCTTGTCAAGAGCAAGTAACTCAGGTGATAACGCATGAACAGATACTCATTTCTAGCTTCTAGCGGTCAGCAAAATAACTGTCACCAATTTGTATCAAATAGTACAGTTTCGCCAAAAGAACAGGGATTTAACGGTGACAGTTCTTTACGCGCTTGTGCTTTGCAGTTAGCTCAACAAGGAAAGTACACGGAAGCGATCGCGCTGTTAACTGAGTTGATTCACCGCTATCCAGATAATGCAGTAGATTACAACAACCGGGGCTTAATTTATTTTCAAAGTGGTGCCATGCAAAAAGCTTTGCACGACTACAACACAGCCCTGAAATTAAATCCTAATTTAGCTAGTGCTTACAATAATCGTGCCAATTATTACGCAGCCTGTGGAGAATTAACAGCCGCCCTAGCTGACTATGACCTCGCCATTGATTTTAATCCAGGCCATGTGCGAGCCTGGATTAACCGAGGCATTACTTTACGCGACTTGGAACAATACGAACAGGCGATTGAGAATTTTGATAATGCCTTGCTTTTTGGTCAGCTAAAAGGGCATATTTGGGCTGAACGGGGTAGAACCTATCATCTTTGGGGTGATTGGAATGGTGCGATCGCTGACTATCGTCGTGCTTTAACTAAACTTCCTGCCCTGAATAATCAAAAAGATGTTCCTGGCTATCGCTTGCGTTTACAAATAGAAAATTGGTTAAATGAATTATTGCCATCTCATCTTAACTGGTAGATTTTGGCATCAGCTTGATTAGCAACTGCCGGCGAAAATAAAGCTATGATTCATATTTAGTTTTGACGTTTGACTTTCGCGTAGTATTACTAGCTGCTGAGGACTATGCAAAATTCAAAATCAAAAATTAAATATAATTTTTAATTTCCGTTCTGTGAATGATTAGCCCTAACAAATTAGCTGTTAGTGACTGGCATCCAAGTCCATTTTTTATACGCCACTATACTTGTCAGCAATTTTTATAATTCCCATCCCCAAATTAATATTTTTATTAGGGTGCGGTGTCTGAAAGATCAATTTCCTGGCCATACTGATCTGTTAACACCACCGGACGCTGATTAGCTTCAAATTTGAATACTTGTTCTTGCATCACGCTTTTAGTTTGACGGGGATCAAAATTACGGCTAAATTCTGCCTGTAAACTACTGACGCGTCTTTCCATTTTCTTGACTTCTGTCAGGAGTTCTACTAACTTTGCTTGCTGTGAGAAATGATGAGGTAAAAGTTGTAATAAAGCAGATATGGCTGCTGCGGAAATGGCAAAATTGACCGTTATTTTGGCTGTTACTTCTACAGCCATTACTTTATAAGAGCGTTGGCGAAGATGACGTTTTGGCCGGGGAGCAGCCGGTTTTTTCTGTATTGGTGGTTGTTGGGGGAGTCTAGAAGGTTGAAAAGCGTTCATGATGATCAAAAAAGAGAAATTTTCTGATTGAATAGCCAAGCCATTAACAGCCTGCTAGCAATGATTGCGGCTAATATTAGCCGACATATTACTTCATTTTTTCCAAATTGCTACACGTATATTACTTGTAAAAAAACACTCAACATACGTAGGTAACTGGTTGGCACAGCATAAAGCTATTCAGCCATCAGTTTATGGTAAATGCACCTTGTCTGCCAGGATTATTATCGTTTTAGGTGTTAATGTCAATTCCGAATTATAGTCTCACTTGTGAAGCACAAGTTACTGTATGATGTTATTTTTGCCGTTTTTTGGTATTTATCCAGTTGTGGCAGTTATTTCTGTCTAAAATATCAAATCAATAGAGATGTTGTAAATATTAAGACGCTAATTTATGCTGATTCTTTATAACTATATGGACAAATATAAGCTAATGGCTGACTTTAGCAATGCTAATTCATCAGTATCATTGGTGTTTTTATTGAAATAGATTTATAAAATATTACAAATTACACTTACAACCTCACTGGACAGACAAACCACTGCTAGAAACAACAATCAGGATGAGCCTGATTGTTGCCGCAGGTGGTAGAGCCTTGATTAAATGAGGCTCCAACACCTGCTGAAAAAATGGCGTTATTTATAAAGTTCGGTTGCTAAACGCCAAGCCAGAATGCCTGGAATGAGGGCGACAGCCAGAGCGATGTAAACTTGGGTATCAGAGATAGGCATGATGATAAACCTCCAAAGTTCTCAATAAATTTTGAACACTTCGATTACTACTTTTCCTTGTTTTGCCAAAAATGTGGAATATCTTGTTACAAGATGCAACAAAAGCCGGAATCAAATCGGTACTATGAGTTATTTTTCATTAAAAAAAGTTATAAAACTATGACTTGTTATCTAGGAATCGACTTTGGTACGTCTGGCGCGAGGGGAATAGTGATTGACGCACAAGAGCAGATCCAGACACAAGTGCGATATCCTTGGGAAGCTGGGGCAATTTCTGAGCCAGCAGCATGGCAAAGGGCTTTATTGACGCTGCTGGGGGCAATTCCTGAAGCTGTGCGGCGAGAAATCAAGGCGATCGCTATCAACGGCACTTCCTCTACAGTGTTATTATGCGATGCGGCTGGCAACCCTGTATATCAGCCTTTACTCTACAACGACGGGCGGGGTTCTGTGGTGTTGGAGGAGTTGCGGAAGATAGCACCGCCAAATCATACCGTTTTAAGTGCAACCTCTAGCTTGGCTAAATTGCTGTGGATGATGCAATTACCTGCTGTGAGTGCAGCGAGATATTTTTTACATCAAGCTGACTGGCTGGCGTTTCTGCTGCATGGTAAGTTAGGGATTTCTGACTATCACAATGCTTTAAAGCTGGGTTATGACGTAGAACAGTTAAAATACCCAGAATGGTTAGAAAATCTGCAACTACCGATTCAGCTACCCGAAGTTTTGTCACCGGGAACTGCAATTGGGGAATTACGTGATGAAATTGCGCGCCAGTTTTCTCTACCTGCTGATTGTTTAGTTTGTGCTGGCACTACTGATAGTATTGCGGCTTTTCTCGCCAGTGGTGCAACATCACCAGGCGAAGCTGTGACTTCTCTCGGTTCAACCTTAGTTTTAAAACTTTTGAGTCGTACTCGTGTAGAAGATGCGCGATATGGAATTTATAGCCATCGCCTGGGGGATTTGTGGCTGACTGGTGGTGCGTCTAATACTGGGGGTGCGGTGTTAAGGGAATTTTTTACTGATGCAGAGTTAGAAAACTTCAGTCGTGAGATTGATAGTGAGCAAGCTAGTGAGTTAGATTATTATCCCTTATTGAAGGCAGGCGATCGCTTCCCCATCAATGATCCGAATTTACCCCCAAGACTCACACCACGCCCTGATAATCCCGTCGAATTTCTGCATGGTTTGTTAGAAAGTATCGCCCGTATAGAAGCACAGGGATATGAATTATTGCAAAAATTAGGCGCAGATAGGTTAAATCAAGTATATACAGCCGGTGGAGGCGCAAAAAATCCCACTTGGAATGCAATTCGTCAACGACGTTTAAAAGTACCTGTAGTTTCCTCTGTGAATATTGAAGCAGCTTATGGAACAGCACTTCTGGCGAAATCGAAATTCTGAGATAAAACCATGTATTAGCCACAAATCAGTATGATTTGTTCAACAATATTTTTTAATTCCGTATGTCTCCCAGTGACAATTGATAGCTCACAGCAGATACTGGATTCATAAGATACCAGATTATAGGGTTCCAGGTTCATCTGGGCAGCTATTTGGGGGGTAGGTGCTTCGCCGTTGGCGAATGTCATCTATCCCCTTAATTAATCTGACCCAACAAGATTAAATTACCTGTTTGTCTGTTAAACTCTGCAAAGCCAACAAACCAGCACCATAAGCAGGTTCATGCTGGGGAAACATCACCTGTACCTGGGGAAAAAACTTGATCATAGATGCGGTAAATCTCTGATGTATTTGGCATTTAGCCCGCCACACACTGCCTGTTGTCACAATTTCAAAAACTGCATCAGGAGGGAAAATCGCCTCAGCTACTGTAGATGTAGCTGTTACCAATTCTTTCACAGCATGATCAATGATATTATTAGCGACTTCATCACCTGATGCGGCTGCTAAATCTACAATTGGTGCTAAACCAGCTATTTGTTTAACTCCCCAACCTCGCCGATAAATAACCGCAATTAAATCCTCTATACTTGCTAACCCAAGATGCTGTTTAAAATCATCTATCAGTCTTGTGTGTTTTTCCCTGCCATCGTAAGCTTTTAATGCTGCTTGCATCCCCGCCACAGCAATTTGATAACCGCTACCTTCATCACCTAAAATATAACCCCAACCGCCAACTCGCTTGGTTTCTCCTTGAGAATTTCGACCGAAAAAGATGGAACCAGTACCTAGTGCTGCTACAATTCCCACAGGATGACCAACTCCGCCCATTAAGGCAATAAAAGCATCATTACAAATGATAATATTTGATGGGTGTAAATCCCATTTTATCGGTAGATATTGGCTATTTATTAACTTTTGTAAGATATTTTTCATTATATCAATATCTTCTGCACGACCTACACCTGCTAATCCCAAACATACTGCTGTAATCTTGATATTATTTGTTAACTTCAATGCTTCCTTAGCTGCGGCATCAATTGCAGTCTCAAGAGATTTTAAGGCTGCTGCTTGTCCTATACTTTGATAATTAGATGCACCTGCTTGACCACGGCCTAACACTTGATGTATATCATCCATCAAAACACATACGGTTTTACTACCACCGCCGTCTATTCCTAAAACATAACTCATGGTTTTTCGTGGTATTTATTGTGTTTGTAGTAAGCAATTTAGGCTTAGATAACTCAGGACTACTAACTTGCACCTGTTACTTGATGATGATTTTTGTAGGGTGGGCATTGCTTGCAACTTGCTGAAAGCCTTAGTTTTATGTCATTGGATGTGCAGGGAGCGATGCTTATTGAGAAAGGTGCAAGATATGACAAGACTAAAGTCCTGACTACGAACTAGAAGTAATCAGAGTTGGCTTTTGAGTATCTGCTTTGAAAGGTATGAAAAATAGCGTAATCATACCAGGGATGGTTAGGAGACAAACTAAGATAAAAAATAAGGGATATCCCAAGGAATTTTGCAGATAACCGCTAACTATTCCGGGTAACATCATACCTAAAGCCATGATGCCTGTAGATATGGCAAAATGAGAGGTTTTATATTCTCCTTGGGAGATATACATTAAATATACGCTAAAACTTGTAAACCCAAAACCATATCCAAATTGTTCTAGAGAAACTAGGGGATACACCAATGTTAATGAAGGTTTAGTGTAAGCCATGTAAACATAAAATAGATTGGGTAGGTTCATGGCTAATGCCATAGGAAATAAACATTTTTTTAAGCCATATTTAGCTATTACCAACCCGCCAAGAATGCCGCCAAAAATTAGGGATATTACGCCAAATGTTCCATAAACTAAGCCAACATCTGATGTAGATAGTCCTAGTCCACCTAATTCTGGTTTATCTAATAAGAATAATGAGGCAATTTTTACTAGCATTGCCTCACCCAATCTATAGAGAAAAATAAATGCCAAGATGTTGAAAATTTTTGCTTGTTGAAAATAGGAAATAATAATTTCCCCAAATGGAATAGCAGTTGTTTTGGTGTGCCGTGGTTTGTCAGACTCCGGTAAGGGTAAAGCTAGGCGATGACAGATACATATTATTCCGAGGATAATGGCAGAAAAACCAAGTGCTAAACTCCAACTTAGGGGAATATTATTTAGCTTTTTTTCGAGTAATCCAGCGAAAACTACTAAAAAACCAGAACCAAAAATAACAGCCATTCTATAAAATAATGACCGAATACCGGCAAAGAATGCTTGTTGTTCTGGTGTTAAAGCTAAAAGATAAAATCCATCTGTAGCTATATCATAAGTTGCGGAAATAAATGCTCCTAATGTTAAAGCGGCTAGGGATATAAAAAAGAAATTGGGTAGTTGTAAGCAAACGGCTACTATACCCAAACAACAGCACATAGCCAATTGGGTATATAATATCCATTTTCTTTTTGTTGAGTAAATATCTACAATTGGCCCCCAAAACATTTTGATCACCCAAGGTAGATAGAGAAAGCTAGTCCATAAGGCAATTTGTGTATTACTAATGCCTAGTTTTTTGTAAAAAATTACAGAAACCGTATTGATGATGATGTAAGGTATGCCAGAAGCAAAATATAAGGTAGGGATAAAAATCCAGGGAGAGATAGCTTTAGTTTGTTTTTGCATGAATTTTAATTAAACAGCCTGATTATGGTTTCTGGCTAGCTTGGCAATCTTTTCTGTGATAGAAAGACATTTGAAGATTATAAACGCCAATGGCAGAAACAAACCATGCCAAAAATCTGATGATAATTCTGATGATTGATGATGGTAAGTAATAATGCGGTGGTGATTTCTGGAATAGCGATCGCTTTAACTATCTACTTAGGGAAAACCTTAGCCTATAAATCATCTATCTGACGGTAAATCGTAATTTTAACGATAAATTGCGTAAACTTGTAGAGCTAACTGCCAGGAATTACCACGGGAGATAAATTCTAGTTGATTAATACTTATCTCTTCTGGTAGAAGGAAAACTAGATGGTAATTAATAAATTACTGGTAAGTGTTTTGCTAACTTAAATTATGAACATTATTGCTTGGATAATTCTGGGTATTATTGCCGGAGCTATCGCCAAAGCTATTTACCCTGGTCGTCAGGGTGGTGGTATCATATCAGCCATGATTTTAGGTGTAATTGGTGCTTTGATTGGTGGTACTTTGGTAGCTCTTTTACAAACAGGAAGGCTACAACTAACGGCCGCAACTCTGAGTATTCCTGGCTTAATTGTGGCAATCATTGGTGCAATAATTGCTATTTTCATCTGGGGCTTGGTAACTGGTAGTACCAGTGCTTAATAGGGTATAAAAACTATCATGGCTTATAGTGAATTTATTCCCGGCTAACCTTTACTTTTTACAACAAAATATCAAAACTCCACTACTTATATTAAGAGTGGAGTAATCAAGTATTGATTTTGGTATTCTATTGATGGCAGCAACACGCAACTGCTGATGGGAATTAGAGAAAAGTTATTTAAACGCCTACTTTCTGCTTTGACCAAACACCGTTTTCGTCTTCGTCAAATTTTTGATGTACAGCTTGCCAAGCGGCTTGTTCCGAGGTAAACTCATCACTGGTGTCATTCAAGACGGCGTTATAACGTTCAATGAATGTGTGTTGAGCCTCTGGTGAAAGGTGAGAACGCACTTCAGGAGATAAATCTTCTGGACTATTGCAAGGCCCAGCACAAGGATGCACCAAGGTATTATCGATGGTGTTAATCTCGTCACCACCAGAACTTTCCAGCAATAATTGAAATTCGCCAGCGCGCTTACTGGGTACTTCTACCATCAGTAAAAACTCGCCTGCTTGTAAGCGGGTTTGGTAGACTGCGGCTTTATCTTCTGGCATTCCTAGAGTAGTTAAAACTGAGACTAAACCAGCACCAGCACTACCTGCGATCGCACCACTAGCAGCACCCAGCAGCAGCGCACTAATGGGGCCTGCGGCTACAATCGGGCCAACGAAAGGAATGAACAGTACACCGACACCTGTCAGCAAGCTGAGAAAAGAACCAAATAAGGAACCAAAAATTGCCCCTGTTCTCAAACCTCCCAGAATGACATCTCTTTTGGTGATAAAGCCTGAAATTCGAGTTTCTGACTGGAAGTTCCTACCCATGACCGAAATATGATCTCTGGGTACACCTCTGTCTAATAAACGTCGAATCACATCATCAACTTGTTTTTGTTCTTTAAACAAACTAGAGATAGTACGCTCTGCTTGATAAACTTCTGGCACTTGAATACTCCTCAGTTTGGGGTTTTTATCAAAAATTCATCATGTTCCCAGAGATACGGAGGATATTTAACCGTATCCCCCATCTCTGTTTCTCAGCTTCTAGTCATACTTTGGCGGCAACTACACGCCTACAGGAGTTCTAGTTTCTGATGTTGGTTGTATACCATCTGGCTGTAAGGCTTGTCCTTCAATGAATGAACGCAGCATCCAAGCCATCTCTTCATGTTCTTCCATGAGTTCGGTGAGAAAGTCAGATGTTCCTTGATCATGGAACTCTTCCGCGCTTTGATCTACGTGTTGTCTCAAGTTACGAATAATCTGCTCATGATCTTCCACGAGTCGAGCTACCATATCTGTAGCGTTGGGGACATCGCCTGAGTGTTCTTTGAGAGTAGCAATCTTCAGAAATCCTGCCATTGTTCCTACAGGATAACCACCTAAAGCACGAATTCGTTCAGCTAACTCATCAATATTCTCTGTCAGTTCCTCGTAGTGTTCTTCCCATAGTTCATGCAAACTGCGGAACTGAGGCCCAACAACATCCCAATGGTATTTTTTGGTTTTCACTAACAAAAGATAAGAATCTGCTAAATCTTGATTCAACAGATTAATTACACCTTGACGTTGTTCGTTTGTTAAACCAATGTTTATTGTCCGCATTGCTGTTTATTCCTAGTCAAGTTCATTTACTAATTTCACAAAAAATAGCTTTTCTCTGCATCAACCAGAGGAAAGATTATCAAACCTTAAGTAACTACAACTTAAGGATAGGTTTATCTGTGACAAGTAACAAATATAGTTGGTAAAATCCCAAAACTGAAAAAGTAAAATTAGTTAGGGACTTTCAGAGCAGAAAATATCCAAAATGTCGGGTGCGTCAGTACGAGAATCCCCAGCTATCCCAAGAAAATATTGTCATATCTTGCACCTTTCTCAATAAGCGTCAGGTGGGCATTGCTAATGAGGTAAAACTAAGGCTTTCAGCAAGTTGCAAGCAATGCCCACCCTACAAAAATTATCATCAAGGAACAGGTGCAATATGTGTGTATTCATACTGACACACCCTACTAACAGTCGATTTGAATAATTTATTTTTTGGTGTTACCTTATCTTTATGATGAAGAACTAAGACATCTACTTTCATTCAAGATTATCGTGGTAGTCACAAATTTAATTTATTTGTGACTGTTCTATCTCGGCTTATTGATTACCGGTTACTTTTTCCAAGAAATTTCTGACTTCATCTTCTACGCTAGTTGCAGCTTGAGAATTTTCAGGACGCTTCATTTTCTCAATATCAGCAGCACCTTGAACTTCATTGAGTCCTTCATTAGACTTTTTCTGAACTTCCTTCAATGAGGGTGGTGCAGACCTACTAACTTCGTCAGTTTTGCGTTGCGTCTCTAAAAGTTGTGTAGTGGCTTCAGTCGGTTCACTTTGGTAGCTTTCAATGGCAAAAGCTGGAACGATACTAGATATGAATATTAGCGCACAACTCAAAGCTACAATCACAAACTTGACTGGACTTAGCATAGATAAAACACTGTTAACAATCTTCATTTACAATCCTCCAAACATTCATAACTCAATCTTTTGGCAACTGACAAACTATTGCTTATGTGTTGTTCGATTAAGTTATAAATTAATTGACCTAATAAAGAAAATCTTCTGTGATTATCCTATATACTGAAGATAGGTAAATCATGCAGTTGGTTTAGCCAATATTTTCTTTATCACAGCCTGATACATTGACTATTTTAAACGGTAAATCCTAGAATTATGTATCGACCGAAAGAATGAATTAATATATTTTTTTTGATAATAAAATCATTCGTTAGGTAGAGCAAAAAAATAAAATTTGAAATAGATGATAATTCGCTAAATAAAAAAAATAAATATTAACTATCTAATAATTATGTAATGAATTCTCTTTTAAGTAAGAATACGCAAATAGATAACTTGATAATAAGCAAGTAATACCAAGCAATAAAACAGCAAAACTGAGGTTATGGTCGTGGTATTTTTCAGGGAAATTCGCGATCGCTGCCCAGGCTGTTCCGCAAATGCGCTGATGACTTCATGAGCCAACTTCATAAATTCCGCATAATTACGGTTACTTTAATTTGTGCTTTTGAGCAAAATTGCCACTATCCAGTTCATGAGGGTGCATTGATGATTAACCCTGTAACTAACGTGATTAGATGCAATCTGGAAAAGGCGAAAGAAGTAGCTATGAAGTGGGAAAAAGCTTCAGGTAATGAACTCAGTGCTTATTGTTTGGAAATTTTAAAGGAAATCGGATGTACTGATACCCAACTGCCAAACAATCTACAAACACGTGAACAACAATTAAATTTCATCACAGGTTTTGCATCTTTTGCTTTTGGGGAGGTTCAAAATGTTCAAAGCTGTAATTGAAGATATCTTTTATGATCCCGAATGGTCAGAAGATGCGACTTTACCAGCAACAGATAATGATTTGTTAATTTTGACACAACAGCTTTTAAATCAAGAAGTTCCCACCAATGTTTTTTTTCAAGCTATAGCTATTGCTGCTTATGATGGTGCATCCGCTTTCCGGTACGCTAATAACTATTTAGCTAAGGTTAAACAGAAGAACAAGCGGAAAAATTTGCTGCTATTCCGCAAGAATTGGCGGAAGTTTGAGCAAAATTAATTACTGGATATCTTAGCGAAAAATTCTTAATTTTTGAGCGTCGGTTTTTTATATCAGGGTGAATCAAGTCTTTTTCAACATTCAAAATTCAAAATTCCAGCTATATTCAGGTAAGTTAAGTATATTTTTTGGTTTCGCACACAGCACAAATAAAACCCGCTTTTTTAGCCCTAATCAAAGCGCAATAGTCTGTTTTCAACAGGGGGAGACGTATTGATTTAAATTTCTTTGCGTCCCCCCTGATAGGCGTTAGCTTGATTAACCATTAGCGGGAAACTCTGACACATGATTCTCCCGCAGAGGCAGGATCAGCAAAAACCGCTAAAGTATGATATTCTGGCGCGTTATCTCCATAGAGAACTCGAAAGGTGTAAAGCTTAGGTTGACCTTGGGCATCAGTAATTACAGTTAAAAGTGTATTGTTAGTCTTAGGTAAACCGGGGATGTTGAGTTTGGGAATGCGTCGCAGTTGCATGACATTGGCTGCTGAGTTTTGACAATCGCCTGTAACACCGCTTTCTTGACCAAACTGCATACACATGGGGCCATCAAAGTCTATTGTTACCTGTGATGGGTCATTGAGCCAGACTTTCCTGATGGTTTCACCTGTGGGAATAAAGCTTAAGTTTGTCCCTTGCTGATACCAGACTTTGATAGTAGGTATGACTCCCCCTAAACCCTGAGCCTGACAGGAAAAAATTGAACGGAGAACAGCATTATTAGCTGTAGCACGTTCTGCCAGGAATAAGATTGCAGCCGTAAAAATTAGCAGGAATACATTAGATAAATAATGACGCTGCCGGGGGGTTGTAGGGAGGGAAAAATAAGTTTTAATTGTCATTGGGGATGGCTTTCAAAACTGTACGGATTGATTGACAAATATTTCTACTTCAGTCCCGGCTGGTAAGATCCAAATGTTGGTTTGTTGCATCATTTGGGCGATCGCCTGTTGATTGCGCTGGGCAATTTGGGGAATCACAGAGTTTAAACCCCCTTCCAGCACCCCAGCTGCAATATCGCGCCCAGCACTACTATTGCTGACTACGGTACTACCACCGTTGACGGTGACTTGTGAATCGACACGATTATATAACTCTGCGGCTTTGGCAATTCCACCTAACAGAAATAGTCCCGCATCCATCCCAGCTATTGATGAGTTACGATTGGGGTATTGCTGGGCTAATAAAGGTCTACCTTGAGAAGCACGGATGAGTAGGGCATTTTCAGGTATATCTGTTTCTAAGAGATTACCGTTATTTTGCCAGATAACTTTAACTAATTTTAGTTGTACTAATCCCTGTTCAGAAATTCCACTGACTTGGGTTAGTAACTCGGTTTTTGCAGGTAAAGCGATCGCACCATCTACACTTTTTAAAGGTTCCCGCAACTGCACAACAAATAAGTTGGGATCATTGTCATCACCACTATTACCTCTGTTTCTCTGAGTTTCCCCAAACACAGCCGTAGCTAACACCGCCTTGGCAATTGTTCCTGGTTTCAGTGTTTTCGGACTGTGATTTGATGCTTGACTAATAACCACAGGTGCGCTGTTACCTTGGCTACTCCGGGGATTTGGGCGTGGTGGTGACATTTCGGTATTATCTACCGACTCAGGGGCAGCGACAGTTCTTATCGGTGCAGAGGAAATATTCACCTGCCCGTAGCTACCCAATTTAGCTAACCTTGACCATTCCTGGAAAGGGTCGGGTGCAGCAGGTGTGGGTGTAGAATTTGATTGTGCTGGCGGTGGTGGTGCTAACTGGGGAGGTAAGGCAGGTACTACGGGAACAGGTTGTTGGCGGTAGGGATTGCTGACAACTCGCTCGACTATCACAGTCCGTGTTTCGGGCTTGCTGGTTTTGGCAGTTTGTAACCGGTTGCGATCATTATTAGAATTATTCTGTGTAGTGGGGGTAAATGTGGGACGCACAGAGGGGGTAGTGACATTCCTGAGATTTTGTTGTGCGACTTTTACCGCCTGGGCTTGTTCAGCCAAAGCTAATTTAGTTTTGAGAGTTTCTACTTCTTGCTGTAGGGTGGCTTCTGGCGATAAATTGGCGGTTGGTGATGCCGTTGGTGATGCAATTATATTACGGGGCTTGGGCTTTTGATTGTTGATGCTCATCATCTGTGATAAAAAAGCACCCGCCACCACAACTATAGTGAAAGTCCCAGTAGCCACTAAGGCTAATTTGGCAAACGGGTTAGTGGCGAGGGGTTGCTCAGTTTGCACAGATGACACAGATGGATCGGCGATCGCCTGCTCATCTTGTGATGTATTATCAACAGTAGGAAATGTTTCAGCCAAACCCACTAATCTTGCTATCTGTGATTCCCAATCAGCAGCATCTACTTCTGTTTGGTCATCATCAGTAGTTAAACTAGCAAGTTGTTTAGGTGGAAATTCGGAATTCCCTGAGTATGGATTCATGGCGTATTACTTAATTTAAATTGCTAGAACATTTATCATCTTGCAGTTCGCAGATATTATAAATTTCTAATTTCGCTTCACCTAAACGGTAAGCTGCTAATTGCCAAGGTAGCGGCGAAGTTGGTAACACAGTTTTTTGCTCATCTATAGTTCTCACTAAAATTTGTTTATTAAACGGAATTGCCCGACCTAAATTGTCAGAACCATTAAAAATTAATTGATTAGCAAGCATTTCTACTTTCCACTCACCATCACCAATAGCAATAGGTTGAGAAATTTTTTGTATTACCAATATATGTTCATCATTGCGATTAATATTAGCAATCCGACCCGCAGAATTTAAGTTATTTATCTGTGATAAAAATTTTGATTGTAGATTATTGGCTAATAGTTGTGAGCTACTTTCCCAAATCGTTGCCGGGGGCTGTTTTGGCGACCAAGTTAACAGCAGAGTCATAGTTTCACCCACAAACCGACGTACAGTTTCCGGGTATCTTTCCATACTTGACTTAGGGTCTACCGTAATTGCACGACCATCAACCAATTGTACTAAACTACGTGGTGTGAGTCGCTCATTTAACATCTGTAACATCGACCCGTGAAACAAAAGCAACAGCAAACTCAACAAGTGTAACCCAAATGTGCCTACAGCAAATAAAGGAAGAATACTACTCTTTTTGGGTTCTGATTTAACTAATTGCATAAAAGCTGTGAATAAATTCAAAATTCAAACTACCCTAAAGGTAGGTTTACGCCTCCGTACTCTTTTCCTCAACTTCCTTACAGGTACGGAGAAGCAAGCTACGCATTAGCAAGACTGCGCCTACAATATTAAAAATTATACAACTCCTATTCACTGAGTTAGCCGGACTTCATCAAAAATTAAGCCTCAACGAAGCCCAGGTTTTCCCAGGTTTTTGGGTTATATACAAGTTATGCTAAAAAAGCATGATACCCTATTTTATCCGTGATTGGTTGATTCATTGTTGTTACTGTAACTCAATAGACTAAGAAACGCTATATATCAAACAACTTAACCGTAGCTTTCAATAAAATAGCGGAAATTTCCCAATATAAATGATGATGCCTCTGCGTTAACTGCTTGTTTATCTACTAAAATTACCTGCACATGGATTGGATTGATTAATATCCACATTGCTATAATCATCTATCAAACATAAATTACGAATTTCATAAATTTCTAACTTTTCTGCACGACTACTATAAATTGCTTTTTGTAAATCGGTGCTAATTTCAGGTAATGGATAAGGAAAATAATCTACTGCTCTTACAAGTACATCTTTATTAAAAGGAGTAATTAACTTTTTACCATCAAATTTTCTGGTTTGTACCAAGTCTGCCACCATCCCCACCCGCCACTTACCCGGAGAAATTTGGATAGGGGGATAAACGCGCTTAATAGTTAATTGTGCGGACATCGCTTGGTTAGTATTACTCGCAAAGATTTCTGGTGGAGTCATGTCAGCCAGCACACTTAAAAAACCTTTGCGAAAATCTTCGGAAATGGCGAAACTGGCAACCCATGTGCTAGTAGTTACTTTTTTACTGCCACCTGTGAGTGTTATTACTAATATTCCTGGGTCGGGTTTGGCTTTGGCGACTTCCTCAATAGTTTGTGGTGGGAGAGTGCCAGACCAATTAAATATCGATATCATAGTCTGACTGACAAATTGCCGAATTGCTTGCGAGTCTCTGGCTAATGTGTCAGTATTACCGATGGGTTGACCATCAATTGTTTGTATAAAGTGAGACGGTTTTCTCTGGCTCAATTGGCGAATATTCAACCCTTGAGACAGAAAGATAAATAATACAAGTAAATGTAAACTAAAAGTGGCGATCGCAAAGATTGTTAAAATACTGATTCTTTGTTTTTTTTTCTTCGTTAACAAATTAACCATTACTACTTTACCTACTAATTTGTCACCAACTACCGCCACATTTCTTATATTCTGTTACTCACCGAATTAGCCGTATTGCTAATAGCATTAAACACTGCGAAACCTCCAGCACCAGCCACAATCAAAGATAACAATGGAGCCAAAATCCCTAGAAAAATGATAAACCACATTAAATCAGGATTAGCATTAGGGTCTTGTCCAGGGCCATTTACTATCACGGCGGCTGTTAAAACCGCAATAATATTAAACGAAATCTTAGCAATTCCCGCCGATAAAAACCCGGTTAACCAAGCAAAAATCGGCTTACCAGCTACAGGTAACAAAGAACCACCCACCGCCAACGGCCCTAAAGCTGCGATGAGTAACATAGTAGCTTCGATCAAATTCTGAAAAGCATATTGCAAAGAAATTAAAAAATTTTTAATAGTAGTTTGAACAGTATTACCTAACAAAGCATTAAACTCAGTTTCCGAAACAATTACCGTACTAAATCTAATTTGATTAACTTGATTTTCTAGTCTATCTATCCAAACTTGATTACCATATAAATTTCTATATTCACGCCAAAGATTATCAATTCTTTCACTGGCTTTAGTCAAACATTGGCTTTGTTGTTCACCAGTCAGTGCTTGACACGGACGCAACAAAGACCCAGCCACTTCTTCCGCCACACTCATATTTATTGCTTGTTGATACACCTGATTAGCGTTGGCTGTAGTAATCACTTGCTGATTCACAGTATTAATCACATTTCTCACTCCCAATGTCAAAGTAGAAAGGATACTCCCATTACCAGTATTACTTAATAAAACAACTACAATAAAAGGCCAAATCAAAGCCGATATTGGGCGAGAATATTCACTGTATATCAAATCTTTCAACCACTGGAGCATGAAAAAAAGTAAAGTGCCAACCGCAAAAAAAACACCCAAATTAGTTAATGCTCCATACAAATTATTATTAGTATTATTCTGCAATAAATCCAGCCATTGATTATCCCAACTTTCCGCCAGACGGCGTGCAGTAGTTGCACCACTATTAAAAGTATCAGTAATGCCAATATCAGCTAGAATTTTTGGATAGAGCCACATTGTAATTCACAACCTAGCTAGGTAAATAAACATCAAGCTTTTGATATCATATTTTACACCAGAAATCAGAAAAAGTTCGTAGTAAGGACTTTAGTCCTGATTGTCTCAAAACTAAAGTCCTTATACCGTTTCTTGATATAGCTTGCGTGGCGTAGCCATAGATGCGCTTTATTCTGCACGCTAGAGACTAGCCATGCTGAGTCTCTACATCATTTATTGGGTGCAACTACAAACAAAAAGCGTATTGGCGAATATGACAATTAATTATTGATATCTCTACCAAATAAATCTATTTGCGAAGTAGTGCGTAACAGTCTCGCCGCTTCTGCCGATGTATCCACACGCCGCGCCCTGTTGGCTACTTCCATCTGCTGAGAAATATTGGCTAAATTTAAATTTGTATATTGAATAAACTGATTTGTTTGCAGAGATTGAGCGAAGGTTTCAGCCATAATTTTTGACTGCTCACTTTGAACTTTTAGCTGTAAATTAGATTGTTCTTTTACTGCATTTATCTCTGTGTGTTTAGCTGCATCTGTTATGGTATTAAGAATTTGGTCAAAAATGCTATTAGAATCATTGGCGATTTTTGTAATATTATTGATTGTTGCCTGAGTATTTTCTAATTTATTTCTCATTCTTGTTTGCCCATCTCTACCCAAAACACCCTCTACTGCCGAATGGGTGATGACGCGATTGATTTCATTGCTAACTGCATCAGAATGCACAGCCTGATTATTTTCAAATTTATCAGGGATAGTATTAAAAAATAAAATATTTTGGCGAGCTTGTTTTCCGGCTTCTACGGGGTTAGGTAGATTTAATTCACCACGAGAAATACTCAGCGCATTTTGGGCATTGATATCTAAACTATCGCGTAGATTGTTTCTGAGATAGTTTTGTAAATCTGTTGAGTAATATTGAAAGTCAGTCCAAACTCTCCCTAATTGTGCCATTGCTGGCAAAACTAATAAAGTTGAAACAGCTAAAGTCAATAAAATAGTTTTTTTCATATATTTATCCCCAGATTGACACACTCCTGATTTTGGGAATTGTAAAAACTAACTACTGCGTAGTGTAGCTACTAACTGACGAGCAAACATAGAAATTGCTTCATATTTATTGCTGTAAAGCTGCATCATCTGTTGCCGGGCAGTTTGCTCATGGGGGTTGTTAGCGACTATTGCCAATTGTTCGTAACCTGGATAGTAACGGCAGAAGGTAGGAACACTGTTATCATCTAGAAGCCATTGACTATAAACTCCTTCTTTGCGGGGGAAAAAGCTTTCTGTGGCGTTGCGGGCAATAATTTCGCGGGGATATTTTAAGATGTTGACAAAACTATCTACTGCGACTGGTTGAATACGTCCAATTAACCGGGTGGTGAGGTTTTGTAAAATCTTGGATGCAGCTTTAGATTTGGCGATGGTATCGGGGTCTTGGGCTGATAAAATGACTCTAATCCCGGCTTTAGCACCGTTAGCGCATATTCTGCCCACTAAATCGGAAATTTGGTCAAATTCAAATAAAATTGGGGCTTCATCTATAAAAAAGATAGAAGCGGGACTACTTAAAGCGCGACGCAATGCCGCCGAATAAGCACTTAAGGATAGCACGGCTGCATCTTCGTTATCTGAAAGGTTTCGCAGTGCAAACACCAATAGTTGAGCATCTGTAGGAAAACTCGATGGTGCAGAGATGGCTTGCCCTACACGGCTTGATAGCCAAAACCGTAAACGTAGGTGAATTTGACTAAGTGCATCTTCAACTCTGTCGCTGACAGAATCTAGACGCAGATTTTCTAGAGAGCAAAAATGGAGAAAGTCTTTTAAGGTGGGGGTTTTTTCCCAAGCTGTACTACCGAATCCTCCTGCTATTGCCATTTGATACCGTTGTTTAATCCCTGCGTCGTTAAAGAAGGCACTTAAAGCCAAGTTGAGCAGAGAACGGACGGTTTGCGCTAGTAGTGGATTATCGTTGGATGAGCCTAAGACCATTGTCATCAAAGCTGATTCCAGAAAGGCGATATAATCGAGGAAGCGATCGCGCCGTTGTTCTGGAGGTAGCGATCGCAAATCCGGCTGTTCAAATAAATTATTTGATTGTTTAGAAATATCAAAATAAGCTCCGTTCCCCTCCATAAACTGGGCGTAATCAGTAAAGGTAGATGTACCATCCGGTTTGGGAAAGTCTAAGGCTACTACAGGTAAGCCATGCGCCAAAGCTTGGGTTAAAATTCCTGATACCAATACTGATTTACCTGCACGAGTGGTAGCGAATAATGCTAAATTTTTATGTTGATTAAATAAGTCTAGATGTATCGGTGTCCCACCTTCTTCCGCAATTAATTCAAAGCCATATTTATCACCGGCTTTAGTTTGCATCAAAGGCATTAAACCCGGTACTTCACTGGTTAAATATAACTGACGACGGTTAAAAGGTTTAGTTAATAATCCTTCCCAAACTATCGGTAAAGACTGTAACCAAATTTTCCAAGCATATTCAGTTTCTCTGACTACCTGCGCCGGGCGTTGAAAACAATTTTCAATATATCTTGTCGCCTCATCTAATTTCTCCACTGTCGGACGATGTACAAAAATGGCTAACCCTGTATAGATAGGAATAGCACCCTCATACAATTGTTCTTGAGCCGCAATCGATTTTTTTAATTTTAATTGCGCGTTAACATCAATAGTTTTATTTTTTTCTTGCGCCATGAGTGCTGTAATATTCGACTGCTTCAACACTCGTTGCAAGGTAGTTTTTACCAAAGCGGGATTTGCGGCTGATAATTGACAAACAATTTCTGTATCTACTACTGTCTCTCTAGCTAGTAGTTCCCATAAATACCGCAGTTGAGCAAATTTATGAGGCCAACCACCGGGTTTTTCCAGAAAAGTCAGCGCACCAATATATTTATTATTAACATGAATCCAACGCCGATCTGCACAAGGTACGCCAGATGCCATCAGCATAGTTGTACTGTGGAGATTTTCCATTAGCAGTTGGGTACTAGATAACTCGGAATAGACTTGTTCTTGTAATCCGTTTTCATCTAGATTCACTAATTGAGGAATGGCTATTGCTGGTGTATCGTTAAACCTCCTCCAGACGTTTTCCCACAGTTCTTCAGTAGTCAGAGGTTTAATATCCAAACCCATTTTGTTAGATAAAAGCTGCTCCCAACGGCAAAATCCTTGTTGGTAAGCTTTAATCATCATGCTTTCAATGCGCTGATTTTCAATCTCTGCAATCTCACCCTGAAAATTTAACCACCAGCCTTCAGCTTTCGCTAAGAGTTTTTCTACCCAATCATTGGCATGGGTGGCACTGGTATCAATAGTATATGTCACATAAATTCTTAAAAATTTCGGCTTGCGAATGCCGGCATTTGTCAATTCTTGTAATCTGGCTCTTTCTGCCATTAATAAATACTTGATATCCCGTGATGGGGCGCGTTTAATCAAATCTGCGAGTTCAGTTTGTCTCTGTTGATCAGAACTAAAAGAACCCAGATGTAATGTCATTCTTTCCCCATCGGGAATATCTTTCAATCCCGATTCAATATTATTAAATATTGGCTCTATTTGTTCCTGGCTTAAAGTAGTATGAATGCCGCTACACTCAAAACCAAAAACAAAGCAGAATTTATCTTTTTGAGTTCCTTGGGTTAAAATATAAGCACCAATATTACGCCCATCTAAGGCGATACGTAGCATTGTTGCTAGGTGTAAAGCATCTTCAAATGGTGTTAATCTACTTTCTTTTCCTGCGATAGCGACGCTTTGTTTTCCGATTTTTTGCTTCATGGTTCACTTCCAGTAAGCTGTGATAACGAGGAAAGCCTCTTGTCCACCTGGGAACTCCAATAAATTTACTTAAAAAACGCCAACTCCTACCACCAGTTAATATCCACCAAGTTCCCATTCCCCAACCAGCAATTAATGCAGTCCATAGCCATTTTTGAAAGTCATCTGGAAATAAACCCCCAAAAATTCCATGAATAATAAAGTATGCTCCTAAAATAATGACTGTCCAAGGAAATATTTGGTCGGCCGGAATTGGCCCTAATGATGGTTGAGAGCCTAAGATTTGATTAACTGGACGAAAATCTTGCTGTTGTTTATCAGACATAAATAATCGGGGAATTTAGCTGCATCTAATTACTACTACCAATTACAAAGCCTGTAAGAACATCTGCAATGGTAACAGCAACAACTACTAATAAAGGAGTTCTGGCGACACTTTGCCAATCCTCATCTTTACGTACTGCATTAATTACACCAATTAAAGACACAGCAATATAAAGTAGGTAAATTGCGCGTAATACATTGAAGATTAAACTAACAGCCATTTGGCTATTAGTGCCATTGGTAGAACCCTGATTAAATGTGGTATTGAAAAATTTCTCAGCCCTACCAAAAAATTGCGCCTGTGCTGGAGCAGCAAAATAATCCAAGCAAAATAAACTTAAAGTTATTGCTACTGCTAACATCTTCAAGATGACTCGCATTTTTTTTGGTAAGCGCACCTGTTGCTCAATTTTTTGAACTACTATAGCAATTAAACTACCAATTAGCAAACAAAACAACAAAATTGGACTTTTTAAACTGATGACGCTTAAAAATACGGCACAAGCTAACAAAAAAGGGACTGATTCAACTAATCTAATGCGCCAGATTTCTAATAAATTTCGCCAAAATTTTGATAATTTTAGGGATTTTTCAGTACATTTAACTAGGTAAACATTTAAACCATGACGCAGCTTTTTCGTATAAATACTCTGTCTAGGCATTGACTAATTTCCCTGATAATTCTTACCAATGTAAGTGTATGCCATTTATTTTGGAAATGGTGAGAATTTAATACGAGATTATCCTCGTTATTTGAATAAATATAGGTTGGAATTTCAACTATCTATCAATACCATAGGATGGTCAAAGTCTAGTTAATCAATTGAGAACTCGATTTAAAATCTACCTGGGTAAAGCTAAAACTTCAGGCAGAAGCATTCAGACAAAACTCATTGGCTATTGTTAGCCACTGATGGCTTTTGTCTTCCATCAAAATTGTTTTAATTAATTTTTGCTTCCTGGCTTAATTAAAAAAACTCTAGAAAAATTTTTAAGTAAAATCTTGTAATTAAACTGTAACTTTAATCACAAAATACAGATTGTTTGATTTTACGATTATGTCAATAAAGTTTCCGCAGACTAGATACCAGCCAGCAGAATGAGTTGATGGATTTAGTGGGTGATAGTGACAGACAAATTATGCCACAGTATGTTGAATTTTATTTGTAACAATATACAACAACTGAGTGCGATCGCACGGCATTGATCAAGAAGATATATCCTTTCTTCAGAGAAATATTCAACTCCCTTCTCTACGAGAGGCTGCGCCAACGGGAGAGGGAACTCTTAACGAGCAACTCTTAACAGTTCGTCCGTTCGTTCCCTCTCCCCACCCTTGGGTAAGACAGCCCCCCACCTTATTTAGTCCCTGTTCCCTGTTCCCTGTTCCCTGTAACTGTTGCCAGTTGCATAAGTTCTGACTGATTCATACCCCTAAACCATGCTTATGGCACAATGAGACAGATAACAACAGTATATTTACCAAAAAACTAGGATGAAATACCTTGAGGGGAAAGTGGCATTAGTCACAGGTGCAACACGGGGTATAGGTAAGGGAATAGCCATTGGACTAGGTGAAGCGGGGGCGACAGTATACATTACAGGGCGTAGGTTAGACAGCAACTCCGCTAGCGGTGAAGATATTGGCGGTAGTTTGAGTGAGACAAAATCAGCTGTAGAACAAGCTGGGGGTGTATGTATTCCCGTCCAGGTAGATCATAGCGACGATGAGCAGGTAAAATTACTGTTTGAGCGTATCCAAGATGAGCAACATGGACAACTCGATTTATTAGTCAACAATGTTTATGCAGGAGTTCAAGCATTAAAGGATGCTCAGGGAAAACCTTTCTGGGAAAGAGAACCAAGTCTATGGGATGCTTGTAATAATGTGGGTTTGCGTAGCCATTATGTAGCCAGTATCTTTGCTGCGAGGATGATGAGCCAGCAACAACGGGGATTGATTTGTAATATATCCTCTTGGGGTGGCTTGTCCTATATATTTGGTGCAGCTTATGGTGCTGGTAAAGCAGGGTGCGATCGCCTAACTGCTGACATGGCTGTAGAGCTAAAACCCTATAATATTACTGCGGTTTCCCTCTGGCCGGGAATAGTTGGCACAGAACACATATCCCGTCTCGCCACAGAAATGGAACAGCAAAACATTAATAATCCCAACACTTCCGTCATCAGTGAACGATATAACTGGGAAACACCCCTATTAACAGGACGAGTCATCGCCAAATTAGCTTCAGAACCCGATGTTATTCGCCGCACAGGACGAGTACAGATTGTAGCTGAGTTAGCTAAACAATACCAACTGGTAGACCAAGATGGTAATTTACCTGTATCACTACGTTCTCTCAAGTTTCTCATCCCTTCTGCCCTACCTGCAATGAGAAAATATTCCTGGCTCATTCCTGACGTTAAAGTACCTTGGTCATTGTTACTACTGAGTACCCTAAAATCACCGCAGATTTAAGCGGATAAGTGGCGCAATTAGACATAGATATAATTTTCAGTTCGTAATCAGGACTTTAGTCCTGATTTTTGTCGCCTAGCGTCTCCAACAGAGGACTAAAGTCCTCACTACCAACAAAACTAACTCTTTTATTTTGAATTGACATGACGCAATTATCCCAAGCAGTTGTTTTGATTACTGGTGCATCTGGTGGATTTGGACAGCAACTAACCCGACAATTACTAGAGGCTGGTAGCCGACTGATTTTAACAGATATAGATGAAACCCTATTGCGTCAAAGAGTGGCAGCAATTCAACAGGAAGTCAAAACAGGTGAGGTACTAGCTTATTTAACCGTTGATCTGGCTAACCGTGAAGGATGTGAAAGCCTGTATCATCAAGTCAAAGCCCTAGATATCCCCATCGATATTTTAATTAACAATGCCGGAATTGCCTTATTCGGTCGCATGGATGAAATTCCCACCGAGAAATGGGAACGACTCATACAAATCAATCTCCTCTCCCCAATGCGCTTAAGTTCCTTATTTGTTGCTGATATGATTACTCGCCGCCAAGGACACATCGTCAATATTTCTTCCTTGGCTGGTTGGATAGCAACAGCTGGCTTAGGACATTATTCAACCAGCAAGTTTGGATTGCGTGGCTTTAGTGAAGGACTGTTCCAAGAAGTCAAAGACTACAATGTAAAAGTTACAGTTGTTTATCCCTTTTTTAGCCGTACCCCCATTCTGGAAGTAGAAAGATATGGCACTTTAGCGCAAGAATTTCAGGGACTTCCAGAAAATTTAGTTACAGATCCTGCCGATGTCATGCGTGCCACGATACAAGGAATTATCAACAATCAACTCCATGTATTTCCAGATAGAACAGCTAAAACCGCCCATCTACTCAAACGCTATTTTCCCCAGTTACTAGACTGGATTAATGCTGGATTCGGTAGGAGGTTAAAAAATGGTGACAGTAAGTAGCACCAGTACAACTCAAAATATGATCGATACCACTGATAAACATCTGATTATCGGTGCAGGATTTGTGGGATTGGGTATGGCTCAAGCACTCAAGGCTGCTAATATTCCTTATGATCAGGTGGATGCAAGTGACGATATTGGCGGTAATTGGTATCACGGTGTTTATGAAACCGCACATATCATTTCATCACGCAAAATTACCCAATTTAGCCATTTTCCCATGCCAGAAAGTTATCCCGACTTTCCCAGTGCCAAAAATATGCGGGATTACTTAAACTCTTTCGCTGATCATTTTGATTTGCGCCAGCATATTGAACTTAATCATACAGTTAGTTATGTCCGCCCAGTAGAAAACAATCTTTGGGAAGTCACCTTCGCTGGTGGCGAACAACGCATCTACAAAGGTGTTTTAATTTGTAATGGTCATCACTGGTGCAAACGTTTTCCTCAGTTTCAGGGAGAATTTAACGGCGAAATAATCCATTCCAAAGATTACAAACACCCTAATCAACTGTATGGTAAACGAGTTTTGGTGATTGGTGGTGGTAACTCCGCTTGTGATGTTGCAGCTGAAGCGGCGCGTGTAGGTGCTAAGTCTGTTTTAAGTATGCGTGAATCAGTATGGTTCATTCCCAAGACATTTGCTGGCGTACCATTTGCTGATTTAATTAAATGGTGGATGCCGGAATGGTTACAGAGGCTACTAACTTATATAATTATCCGTTTGACCTTCGGCACACACAAAGATTATGGTCTACCAAAACCTCAACATCGAATCTTTGAGAAACACCCAACATTAAATAATGAAGTTCCTTACTATATCAAACATGGGCGTATCATTTTTAAGCCTGCTGTGAGTCGGTTAGACGGTTGGGAAGTAGAGTTTATTGATGGTAGTCGAGAAGCTTTTGACCTGATAGTTTGTGGAACTGGCTATTATGTGTCCTATCCCTTCCTACCTCCAGAACTTCAGCGCGTTGAAGGCCCAATAGTCAAATGTTATGGTGGTTGTTGTTTTGAGGACTACAAAGGACTGTATTTTATTGGTTGGGGACAAGCACGGGGTGGTGTTGGTTCGCTGATTTCTGCTTATGGTAAGTTTTTTACAAGTTATCTGAAATTACAGGATGAAATTAATGTGCCTATCGGTTTAGTGATGAAAAACCTAGGACAACAGCTACCCCAAACCCATCTTTCTGATCCACAGCAAATTTTTAGGCAGTTAAAATTGGCTAATTTTTTGTTGAAATACTTTGTCAAAAAAGCCCATCAGGTTGATAGTCAATATTCTCATTTTAGCAATAAACCATTGCCTTGTGAGTAGAGCGCAGGGGAGCAGGGGGAGCAGGGAAGGAGAGGAAGACAAAGAAGAAATTCTTTAAGAGTCAACAGTCAACAATGACTAATGGCAGACCTGTAAAATCTGGGTTATAAATGTATACAATACTTAATATATGATGGAGAGTAGATTAGCGATCGCCGTACTCCTACGGGGAAGCAAGCTACGTGTAGCATCTCGTAGAGAAGGCTTAAGCTTCGCTTATCGCTCTCATTTTCAGTTTAGACCACCAAATCGCATTACTACTGCATTGGCAACATCAAACCACAGTATCATAAGGTGTGTTTAGTATGAACTCAGTACCAGTAGTTAGGAAAGCTAGGCTTAACTCTGCTTTTAAGCGGCTGATGTCTATACACTGGCTCATGGCTGCTTGTTATCTAGTCTTATTTGTGACTGGTTCAGGTATGGCACGTCTAACTCGTGGAACTCCTTTCAGAAGTGAATTGTATGATTTTCACAAATCGATGGGGGCTTTAGTGGTAGCTTTGCTGACTTGGCGTATTTTAGTGTTGTTACAAGTGTGGTGGCGAAAATACACTAAACATTTACCCAAATTCACACCTGAATGGCAGCGTAAATTTTTCCTACATACTTTGCTGTATCTGTTTATGTTTGCAGTTCCCGTGAGTGGGTTCTTTTTTTCTAATTCATATCGCAGTAATAACGTTCGCTTGTTTGGTTTGACTTTACCTGATTTATTTCCACAAAATTCTGATTTGGTAGATTTAGGTAGAAGTATTCATTTTTGGATAGCGTATATCTTTTTAGTTTTTATCATTTTGCATACTCTACAACAGTGGAAAGTTGTGCGAGCTAACTGGCGACGGTTTCAATGTTTTGTGATGAATTGGAAGCAGAGTAAAAGTATTTAACCTAGATGGTTTCACCTAACCGAAAAACTCTGTAACAGATGTTGATTTGGTTGTAAATTGCTGGCAAAACGACTGTAAACAATTTTGTTTGCAGAGGCAGCATCAAACCAATAAATATCTTGAATTACTTGATAATTATTGTTCTCAAATAATTCAAAATGTACTGAAGCGATATTATTGACACCAACTACTTCTCGTCCATCTTGAAACCAACGAGTTTGCCAAAACTTGAAAGGCTCTAACCAACGCCATCGAGAATTTTTAGCTGTTTTTTTAGCAGCTATTAAATCAGATATCTCGGTGTAATAATTAAAACTTTGAGTGCTTTGTCGTGGTATCCATTCTAGGACACAATGCCAATTAGGTTTAGTTAAAGCTTGGCTACGGGTTAATTGCTTCGCGCCAATTTCTAGCATATTCGGCGGTTGATTCCAACCTATCCAATGGCGAATTTTTTCGGGTAATAGCCATTGTTTCAAGCGTGTATGAATAATTCTAGTGATTAGTTCTTCGTTTTTTAAGGCACTAGCGGTTAACTGCACTAAGACTGATGGTGTTTGCGAATTGTAAATTGGTGCATAAGAGAAGCGTGATACACAACTGTAGTGAATATCCCCAGTCAGAATTACTAATTTTTGACGTTGTTCACACAGAATGGTGAGGAGTCTGGCTAAGGCGGGAAAATTAATGTTCCAAGCATCGCCGACATCTGTAGAAAAAACTTGTTCACGTTTTAATTGCCAATGGTGAATCCAATCAATGACTTGCAAGCCAAAGACATTTGTGGGCGCAATTACAAATGTGGTAAGGTTTTGATTGTCTGCTGTTTGTTGTAAAGGTTGCAATAGTTGTTGCTGCATAGCTCTGGGACACAACAACATCGGTGGTGCTATCGGTTTTTGATTGGCTGGGTAGCCGCGCCAAGTGCGTGTATCTAAGACGATGACTTCATGACAATGACTCTTGATGGTGTAGTTCCAAGTCAAGGCTTCTGCATCTCGTTCTAAAATAAAGACTGCATCTTCCTGCACAAAATTCGGTAGGTTGGTGTGGGGATTGCTGCTAGGTATGCCGAGATAACGAGCGATCGCTGCTTCCGTTTTTGGATGTTGTCCTTTAAAATGTGACCAAGCTACAGCCGCATACAGCAACTTCTCACCATTCTCACCTGCTTTAAATCTCCCAGGCGTATTACCCCAGCCTTGAAACACGGCATAAGCTAATAAAGCATTCTGCACAACTCGCCGCCCTAGGGGATTTCCTAACACCCGCAAACACCAAGCTTGATTCAGGTTCCAATCATCAGTAACATCATGGTCATCAAAAATAGTATATGTGGGAATATTAGCCAAGGCACGACGCACTTGTGGCAGTGTTTGAATGAATTGGCGTAAATATTTAACCGACTTTTGCCAAGACTTGATAGCATGACGCTTACTGGTGACTCTATCTGCTGGGGGAAAGGCATCTGGCCAACAAACTTGTGACCAAGATAGGATATAAGCAGCGTAATATTCCCCCAAGCTGAAAAGATGACTGGAAACTTTCCCTGGTTTATTGTGTAATCCCGCCGTCAAACCAGCTACTTCTGTTGCTACTGCCGCCCTTTCTCCTGGGGGTAGTTCCTTCGGTGTACGATAAATTTCATCTAAAGGTAGTTGTTCTTCCCAACCTAATAAAGCATCACCTAAACGACTGGCACACCACAAAAACGGGCTAGCTACATCATCCCCATAAATTTGATCTCCTGTTAAAAATAACTGATGGGGACGCTTCTGGGGTTGGTTAACGGTTGTCACAATTAAGCTATCAATAATTGGTAAAGCATCAAATCCATGTCCATGAGGTTTACGACAGGAAGCATGGACAATATGCAAATCTTCCAGGCGGTTAGGTGGGAGAACAAAGGTTGGTTTTTGATGTTGAAAATAACTAATATTAACTGTAGGGAAACGGTTAGAAGATAAGGCTTGTTCTAGGGTGAGGACAGTTTGATCTGCAAGGGTAAATTGTAAATCATAGCCATAGATGCAATCATTCGTTAAACTCTCCCCAATGGGAGACACCGCCGTAACAGCAACTACGTGCAGATATTTACCTAAAGCAGCTGTGGTACGTCGTCCCACAAATAAACATTTGTCCAACCTTTCACCATTCTCTGTGGTTCTATAAACCTTAAGTTTTACCTGGCAAGACTGTTTTAATGCCACTAATACTGTCACTGATTCCGGTGCAGTATGTTTTAGTATTGGCCCTGCCAAAATTATCGGTAGATCGTCAACAAAGCTTCCAGTTTGGTGATTCATTACGCAATAGACAAATTAATATTCGGCAACAAGTTTAACGAACTGGAGAGAGTCATCATTTCAGGGAACACCAAAAAATAAATTATCCAAATTGACTGTTAGTAGCGTGCGTCAGGATGAATATTTTCTTGGGATACTTAGGTTTTCTCGTACTGACGCATCCTACATTTTGAATATTTTTGGCTCTGGAATTCCCTAACAGTATTACAGAACCTCTCTCTCGTGTATTTACTCAAGCTTATGTAACGAATTTATAAGTCGTTCATGATATGAGTATGGTGAAATCAAACTATTCCCATTGACTGTGTTGGTGAGCGACTTGCAGTTACTCGCCTGGCTGCACAAGTGGATTAACGCAGCAATAAATGTAGTGTATCCTAGCTTAATAAAATAGTACAGTCTTTTGCGGTTGTATAGTTAAATTTTTACAGTATTTTCACGACTATTGTCGAATCATAACTTGATTTGCTGGATAAAGTTTGGATATTTGATTACTATCTCTTGCTTAACTATAAATTCTTAGTGCATAAATCTTTTTATGACATTGACCAAAAGGTTGATTTTTTTCAATTATAAAATGGTTGTTCTTTCTGGTTAGCTGTTCATTAAAAGTTAAGCTTGAGTTTTTGATAATGCGTGATTGTTAGAATAGTCTGAGGAGAATGCAAGAGACAAACTCATGGTTACTAGCAAATTTGATAATACATTAGCTGCTATTGAGTTAAATGCAGCTAGAAAATTAAACTGGGATTATAACGAATTTAAAGACTGTTTCGGTTTTAAAGTTAATCAGGAAGCTATTGAGATATTCCCTAAAAAAAATATCTTGGAAGACTCTGATTTAGAAATTTTAAAACAAGCTTTGTTAGATTATGGGTTTCAATACAAAAAAACTGTAAATGATTCTGTCTTAGTTTTTGAGAAAAATGTGGAATTAAGATAAAGTAAAATTTAGAACTCTTGAGATGAGGGATGGAACCATTAGCCCATCCCATGTTGAAATTAATTAGCTGCGTGCAATTCCTTCTTCGCGGGCTGCTTGTTGTACAGCCGCAGATACAGCAGACACAACACGCTGATCAAACACGGAAGGAATAATATGTTCCCGATTTAACTCTGAGGGGCTAACTAAAGAAGCGATCGCAGTTGCCGCTTGTAAATACATAGTAGTCGTAATTGTCTGCGCCCCACAATCTAAAGCACCCCGGAACACGCCAGGGAAAGCCAAAACGTTATTAATTTGGTTAGGGTAATCACTACGCCCGGTAGCAATAACAGCCACATCTTTAGTCACTAATTCCGGCTGAATCTCAGGAATAGGGTTAGCCATAGCAAAGATAATCGGATCTTTAGCCATAGATTTCACCATTTCTGGTGTTAACACACCCGGCGCACTCACCCCAATAAACACATCTGCGCCTTGTACAGCACCCGCTAGTGTACCTTGAGCTTTAACAGCAAATTCTTGTTTTTCTTCATTCAAATCAGTGCGAGAAGTAGATATAATGCCCTTAGAGTCGCACATCCAGATTTTTTCGGCTCCTGCTTTCCGCAACAGACGGGCGATCGCTACCCCAGCCGCACCCGCACCATTAATAATAATGCGGATATCTGTAATTGATTTTTGGACTAATTTCAGAGCATTAAATAACGCCGCTAAAGTGACAATAGCTGTACCATGTTGGTCATCATGAAAAACAGGTATATCTAACTCTTTTCGTAATCGCTGTTCAATTTCAAAACAACGAGGCGCGGCGATATCCTCCAAATTCACCCCTCCAAACACAGGCGCGATATTTTTCACCGTTTGGATAATCTCATCTGTATCTTGAGTATTCAAACAAATAGGAAACGCATCAATTCCCGCAAATTCCTTAAACAACATTGCCTTACCTTCCATCACAGGTAAAGCTGCATGGGGGCCGAGATTACCCAAACCTAAAACCGCACTACCATCAGTGACAATAGCAACAGTATTTTGTTTAATAGTTAAATTATAAACCTCTGCCGGGTCTTGAGCGATCGCAGTACAAACGCGCCCCACCCCTGGAGTATAAGCCATTGCCAAATCAGACACACTCTTAAGCGGAATCCGGCTAGCAATGCTAATCTTACCACCCCGATGTAAATTAAACGTGCGGTCATAAACACTCAACACCTGAACATCAGGTATAGCCTTAACTGCTTGCACAATCGTTTCCGCGTGTTCAGTGCTAGCAGCATCAACATTCAAGTCACGAATAGAAACTTGACGAGTTTGCTCAATTAAATCGATTGTACCGATATTACCGCCAGTAGTCGCAATAGATTGAGCGATCGCCGCCAACATCCCCACACGATTGGGAATTTGCAACCGCAGAGTCACACTAAAACTGGAATTAGGAGTTAGGTTTGTCATTTCGATTAGAGATTTTAAATCTTAGATTGTATATTGAATTCCGCAGTAAACATCAAAACTAAAACTAAAATCCCAAATTTTTCCACCCCACTCAAAAAACGCCCCCAAAACAGAGAGCGTTTTTCCTCAACACCAACTCCTCACCTAATCCTCCGCGTTTCCTCCGCGCCCCTTTGCGTTTAACCCAGAGGTACAGCCTCACCACAAGCTAAATCTAACGGGAAATTGTGAGCATTACGCTCGTGCATCACTTCAATCCCCAAATTAGCCCGATTCAACACATCAGCCCAAGTATTAATCACACGACCATGAGAATCCAGAATCGAATGGTTAAAATTAAACCCATTCAAATTAAACGCCATTGTACTGATACCCAAAGCCGTGAACCAAATCCCCACAACAGGCCAAGCCGCCAAGAAGAAATGCAAAGAACGGGAATTGTTAAAACTGGCATATTGCCAAATTAACCGCCCAAAATAACCATGAGCCGCCACAATGCTATAAGTTTCTTGTTCTTGACCAAACTTATAACCATAATTAACCGACTCAACCTCTGTCGTCTCCCTCACCAGAGAAGAAGACACCAAAGAACCGTGCATAGCAGAGAACAAAGCCCCACCGAACACCCCCACCACACCCAGCATGTGGAATGGGTGCATGAGAATATTATGCTCGGCTTGGAAGACAAACATGAAATTAAAAGTGCCGCTAATGCCCAAAGGCATCCCATCAGAAAAGCTACCTTGACCAATGGGGTAAATTAAGAAAACAGAAGTAGCAGCCGCTACAGGTGCAGAGTAAGCCACACAAATCCAGGGACGCATCCCTAAACGGTAACTTAATTCCCATTGACGACCCAACCAGCAAAAAATACCAATCAAGAAATGCAAAATAATCAGTTGATAAGGGCCGCCATTATATAGCCATTCATCCATTGATGCCGCTTCCCAAATCGGGTAAAAGTGCAAACCAATGGCGTTGGATGTAGGTACAACAGCACCAGTGATGATGTTATTGCCGTATAACAAAGAACCAGAAACAGGCTCTCGAATGCCGTCAATATCGACGGGTGGCGCAGCAATAAAGGCGATGATAAAACAGGTGGTAGCAGTTAACAGGGTAGGAATCATCAACACCCCAAACCAGCCAATATATAGCCGATTATCGGTGCTAGTAATCCATTGACAGAACCGATCCCAAAAGCTACCGTTTTCCCTTCTTTCTAAAATTGAAGTCATGGCTATGGTATTGATAAAGTGCAAACAACAATCTTTCTCAAGAAATAAAATTGAGAAATACGCTGTTTTTAATGACTTTTGCCAAATACCTTCTCCCTAATCGCCGGGATTCTGCTTACCTGCCTCACACTCAAAATATTGCTGATGAATTTCCCCAGGGAGATGGTAAAATCACGGGGAAACTTTTCCCGGCTCTATAAGTCCGGTTTTACATTAAAAATTTATATTTTTCCATAAACTTTAATTAAGGTTTACTAATATTTCGTCATAATAACTTATAAATAGTTAAAAGTAATACCTTATCCCCAGTGAGCATAGCTGATATTTGCATTAGAGACTTCCAGAGCAAAAAATATCTAAAATTTAGGGTAAGTCAGTACGAGCAACCCTAGCCATACTCAGAAAATATTTATTTCTTGGTGTTCCCTAAACTAGCATCTAAATGTCTTAATAAATAGATAATTGCTTGATATATTGGGATATGTAGTTAATTTGCTGGACTAAGATTTCAGTAATTTTACTGTTATGCGCTATCGCTAATCATTGTCGTTCCTCTTGAAACATAGTATAAATTCGGTATTTTACACAGAAAAGTAAATATAATTTGCTTTCAAATCACCTTGTTTATAAAAAGTTAAGCTTTGGTTAAATAAATTATATTGTGATATTATATAATGATTAGTTATTATATATTTTTTTTACTTAATTAATTAAAATAATCTCAACTGAAAAAGAGTTAAGTTTTGCTAAAAAACAAGATTTTAGCTAAGTAGCTTGATTAGCAATTAGCATAATCTAACAAAACATAAATAACAATTAACATAAATTAATAAAAATGAAAAATATTAAATTATTAGAGCAAATTTATCTGAATAACTGTGAACAAGACCCAATTAATATACCGGGCAGTATACAGCCTCATGGTATGCTGATAGTCTTGCAGGAACCAGAGTTAAATATTTTACAAGTTAGTGAGAATACGCGTGATTATTTAGGAATCGATGCTAAGTTTTTACTGGGGAAAAATTTAAGTTTTTTAATCCCCACAGCAACGATAAGAATTATCAAGCAATATCTAACACAAAAAAATTTATCTTTGATTCCGTTAATAGAAATTACTCTCAAATGTAGTAGCAAGTGTCAGCCGAAAAATCAATCTAACTCATTTTTAGGAATGCTGCATCGTTCAGAGAATGTATTAATCCTGGAATTAGAACCACAGCCATTCTTAAAAAGCAGTAAATATCTGGAAAATTATCAAATTTTAGAGAAGGCGATCGCTAACATCAATAATTCATCAAACTTATCCGAACTCTATCAAAATCTTGCTACAAGCGTGCGAAAAGTTACGCAATTTGATCGGATAATGATTTATAAGTTTGAAACAGACAATAGTGGGGTAATTGTAGCTGAAGATAAACAAAATCATCTCGAAACTTATTTAGGACTGCACTATCCTGCTACGGATATTCCTAGAATAGCAAGACAACTTTACTATGAAAAATGGCTGAGACTTATCCCCGATGTTAATTATCAGCCAGTGAAATTAATTCCTACAAACAACCCCATCACAGATACACCGCTTGATTTAAGTGGCGCATTCTTGAGGAGTGTATCACCCTTGCATATAGAATATTTGCAACACATGGGTGTAGCTGCTTCTATGTCTATCTCACTCATTAATCAAAACAGGTTGTGGGGTTTAATAGCTTGTCATCATTACACACCTAAAAAACTAGATTATGAAATTCGTAAAATCTGCGAATTTATCGGCAAATTTGCATCTATTGAATTAGTCAAACAGCAAGAAAAGCATTTAGGTATTTATCGTCAACAAGTAAAATTAATTCAGGAAGAACTGAGGGCATCTTTAGCCAATCAACTTGACTACATTGGTAATGTATTCAAGCGCAATGAAACTAATTTATTGGATATAGTTCAGGCTCAAGGTGCAGTTATCTTATTAGAAGAACAACTCACAGTATTAGGTAATACACCTAGTGAAGCGGCAATATATGAACTCGTCAACTGGCTGATGAATCGCAATTCTCAAGAGATTTTTTACACAGATTCATTGCCAAAAATTTACCCAAAAGCCAAGAATTTTCAAAATATAGCCTGTGGTATTTTAGCCATTTCTATTGTTCTCAATCAGAGGTCATATCACATTATCTGGTTTAGACCTGAACAAATTCAAATAGTTAATTGGGCAGGTAATCCTAATCAAACCTTATCTGTTGATCCCAAGAATAATTTACGTTTAACACCACGCACCTCCTTTGAATTGTGGAAAGAAACTGTTAAAGAGAAATCATTGCCTTGGCAACATTTTGATTTAGAAGTTGCCCAAGAAATGCGGAATAATTTAATGCTTGCCGCCTTAGAATTTTCTCATGCAGCCTTAAAGTTCGCGGCTGAACAAGCGGAGATTGCTAACCGTGCTAAGAGTCAGTTTTTAGCTAAAATGAGTCATGAATTACGTACACCACTGAATGCGATTTTAGGCTTTACTCAGTTAATGACTCGTAATCGTTCTTTATCGCCAGAAGACCAAGAAAATTTAGATATCATTAGCCGTAGTGGTGAGCATTTACTAGCTTTAATTAATGATGTTTTAGAAATGTCTAAAATTGAAGCTGGTCAACTAACTTTAAATGAAAGTTATTTTGACTTACATCGTCTGATTTACTCAATTAGAGAAATGTTCGCCCTGAAAGCCGCAGATAAAGGCTTAGAAATAACAATCAATCTGGGTCAAGAAGTAAATCAGTATGTGTTTGGTGATGAAGGTAAACTCAGACAAATACTCATTAATCTTATTGGTAATGCGATTAAATTTACTGTTGTTGGTCATATTACACTCAGAGTCTCTTATCTCAATTCTTCCTCTACCACAACACCTGTAGATCAGGTGATAATTGTCTTTGAAGTTGAAGATACCGGCCCAGGAATTCCCCCGGAAGATATGGATCTGATCTTTGAAGCATTTATACAGGCTAAAGGTGGACGGCAATTTATGCAGGGTACTGGTCTTGGACTACCTATTAGCCGTCAATTTGCCAAACTGATGGGTGGTGATGTGACTGTGCGGAGTTTTCCTGGTCAGGGTACAACTTTTAGTTGTCAAGTACAACTGACATTGGTGGATAAAATTGATGTTTTACCAGTTACACAAGTTACTCGCCGAGTCATTGGTTTAGAACCTGGACAATCGCCTCACCGAATTTTGATTGTTGAAGATATTCAAGAAAATCGGCAACTGATGGTTAAACTTTTAGAGTCCGTTGGTTTTGAAGTGTGTGCTGCTGAAAATGGTTTAGAAGCAATTAATCTTTGTGTAGAATGGAAACCCCATCTTATTTGGATGGATATTCAAATGCCTGTGATGGATGGGTATGAAGCGACTAAAGAAATCAGAGCTATGTCTGAAGGTAAAGATATCAAAATTATTGCTCTGACTGCAAATGCTTTTCAGGAAGACAAACAAGCTGTATTAAACGCTGGCTGTGATGATTTTGTAGCCAAGCCTTTTGAAGAAACGGTCTTGTTTAACAAAATGGCTCAATATTTAAATTTACACTATGTTTATGCAGACAATTCTCTGCTAATTCCTCCTGAAACTCCTAAGAAATTGCAAAAACTCACTGCTGCTGATTTACAGGTAATGTCTGCTAATTGGATTGCCCAAGTCCATGAAGCTGCGCTATTAATTGACGATGCTAAACTCTATAATTTATTTAATCAAATACCTGCATCTGAGCAGCAACTCGCTGAGGCACTAAAAGATTTAGTTGATAACTTTCATCTAGAAACAATTGTTAACTTAACTTCCCCAGGGTGAATTAAATATGTCTCTACCTGAATACTTTTATGAGTCTGGGCCAATTTTGCTGGTTGACGATACGCCAGATAATCTGCGGTTATTATCTAAAATCCTAGAATCAAGAGGATTTAAAGTTAGAAAAACTATTAGTGGTAAAATGGCGATTCAGGCTGCTCAACTTGAGCCTCCTGATTTGATTTTGCTTGACATCAATATGCCAGAAATGAATGGTTATGAGGTGTGTAGACAATTAAAGTCTCACCCGAAAACTGCTGATATTCCTATTATATTTATTAGTGCTTTAGACCAAACAGCAGATAAGATTAAAGCTTTTGATATGGGAGGAGTTGATTATATTACAAAGCCGTTTCAAGAATCAGAAGTTTTGGCTAGAGTGAACAATCAATTAATTATTCACCACCAAGAAAAACAACTAAAAGCACAAAATCAAAAACTACAAAAAGAAATTATCAAACGCCAAAAAATAGAAGCAGAGTTACAGAAAATTCAACGAGGTTATGAAGAAGATATTTTAGAATTGACTAATCAACTACAGCGATCGCTCGCTTTAGTAGATGCAATGCAGGTAATTACTACTACAATCTATGAACAATCACCCGTAGATATTTGGCTGCTAGTCGTCCAAGAGTTGGCAGTGAGTTTACAGTTTGAGGCTTGTTACTTCACTACTTATGATTCAGATTTTAAAAATTGTACCATTAAGCATCAATATGCGATCGCTCATCATAATTCCTTAGCCTGTAATGTCTCTCAACGGTTAGCAAAATTAGCCGAATTTTATCAAAAATCACTACCAGAACCCAGTTTTCAGTTTTGCTGGTGGGAACCTGAATCAAATCTTGATTTCACTTGTAAACACACAATTTTGCTTTACCCAGTTTTCGACACTCAAGGCATTATCGGCCATCTTTGGCTGTGTAAAAACCATCTTGAAGTATTTTCTGACTTAGAAACGCGCTTAGTCACACAAATATTATCTCTCTGTGCCATGTCCATCCTTCCAACCCAAGCATATCAGGGTTTTTAAAGATTTGATGAACCTGATTGACAATCATCTGCTAATTTAGTACATCTGTATTAAAACATTTCTGATTGTCTAGATTTCCCCAGCCAACAGGAGAGCATCATGAAGTTATCTAAAATCGACTTGAGCAATTTAGTAGCGATCGCTCATACTGATGGATATTTACAATTATTGCTCGACCGAGGCGAAGAACTGGAGTTGTTAGAAATTCCTGCACCCGTCCAAGCTTTTGAAGGACTGCAACAGCTAAATGAAATTGTGGCCGAAACTCCTGAATTACCTTATGTAGAAGCACCAATTGCCATGTTACCAGTTAGCTCATCAATGGCAAATGCTGTAGGCTACTGTAGTGATGAACAAGTATTGCAAGTTGAGTTTCACAACGGAGCAATTTACGAATATTCAGGAGTAGAAGCAGAAACCTGGGAAGATTTACAATCAGCAGAGTCTGTTGGTCAATTTTTTAACCAAGAAATTAAAGGTCGCTATGAATGCGATCGCCTAGATTATATTTGATTTTCAACAAAAAAATTTAATATCTAGAGACGTTAGGCGTAACGTCTCTAAACTCAGAAATCAAGCCCATCTACATTAACAAACGGCATCCTCAAAAGTACAAGCGATCGCTAATTCTGCGTGCTGTACTAATGTCTGTTTATCTAACATTTGTACCGCATATTGGGGAGTAACTGCTAATAGCTGTTCAATTCTCTCCTTCGCTGCTTCTACCACAGACTCTGCAAGGCTACCGTTATTTAAAGACTCGACAAAATCCTCAGCAATTTTATAAGTATGTTCAATTGAAGAAGTATGGATATTGCGCGAGACAATAAATAAATCACAGCCAGCGTAAAACGCCCGCGCTACCGTACCACTTTGAGTAAACATATCGGCAACAGCCCTCATATCCAAGTCGTCAGATACTACAACACCCTCAAAGCCCAGTTCTTCCCGCAGGATATTTTTCAGGATAGCCCGTGATAGCGTCGCCGGTAAATCAGGGTCGATTTGCGGAAATAGAATATGTGCTGTCATGATGATGGGAATCTGTTCCGCAATCAAAGCTTTAAAGGGTATTAATTCTCTGCTTCGCAATTCTTCCAGAGAGAGATTGAGTATTGGTAACTCAATATGAGAGTCCTTGTTAGTGTCGCCATGTCCCGGAAAATGCTTGGCACATCCCAAAATTCCGGCTTCTTTTAATCCTTGGTAATATTCGATACTGTGTTTACTGGCAGTTTCCGGTGTGATACCAAAAGCACGAGGGCCAATAATTGGATTTTGGGGATAAGAAAAAATATCTGCAACGGGCGACCAAGACAAGTTAATCCCCAAGGATTTTAATTCTATACCCGTGGCTTTGGCTACTTCCCGTGAGTGCGATCGCAACAGCAAAGCATAAGGAAATCTGGTAATTGGTAAAGGTGTACGTACAACGCGCCCTCCTTCATGGTCTAAAGTAAAAAACATAGAAGCGCGTTCAGTATATTCTCGTATTTGCTGGCTTAACTGCTGAAAACTTTGCAACCAAACTCTGTAGGGAACACCATTCACAAAATTCTGCCCGAAAAATATTACCCCTATTGGTTTGAGTTCATTGAGTGCGCGTTTATCCTCATCACTTAACTGAGTCCCGGAAATGCCAAGAATCAGATGATGTCCAAAGCGTTCTAGATTCTGTAACACTGGCATAATACTTGACCTGGGATTGATAGCTAACGGCTTAGATTCAACCTACAAAACATAGCGTGAAGTACCTACACTTCTGCAAGCAGTAAGTGTAGGCTTCCTGTCTCATTTGCCACTGCTCTGTTAG
>NZ_CAWMSA010000078.1:0-269 GCF_963870205.1 Anabaena sp. CA = ATCC 33047
GTTCGACTTGCATGTGTTAAGCATACCGCCAGCGTTCATCCTGAGCCAGGATCAAACTCTCCGTTTTGAATCGTTTGTTTAGCTCTGTTTGCTGTTTTTACACCTCAGCACGGTGTTCATTTTCTTGACGCAGGCTACTTGTCTTATACTGGCTTTCAAACTATAATATTTTCAAGGTTCGGTTGCCCCGGACTGCGCTTCGCTGCGCTCGTCTCATCGGCACTTATTCAATATAGCTAACCACACCTGGATTGTCAACTCTTTCCCAG
>NZ_CAWMSA010000079.1:0-1581 GCF_963870205.1 Anabaena sp. CA = ATCC 33047
CACCAACTATTACCCCGCAAGGGGACTGAAACACAAAGGGAGCGCAACCATCCCAAAGAAAATCTTTAGTTTCCACCAACTATTACCCCGCAAGGGGACTGAAACACAAAGGGAGCGCAACCATCCCAAAGAAAATCTTTAATAGTTTCCACCAACTATTACCCCGCAAGGGGACTGAAACCTTTTAGCTGTGCAATCTCTTGCTGTGCTTCCTGGTTTCCACCAACTATTACCCCGCAAGGGGACTGAAACATCCTTAGCAATCTCATTTAATTTAGCAGTAGAACCATAAGGTTTCCACCAACTATTACCCCGCAAGGGGACTGAAACGATCAGTTATTTGAAGCGGTCAAAGACTTACAAAGGTTTCCACCAACTATTACCCCGCAAGGGGACTGAAACGTTTCTATAATTACTATCGTTGGAGCAATTTATAAAAGTTTCCACCAACTATTACCCCGCAAGGGGACTGAAACATTTTTAATTTAAAAGACAGAAGTAAAATTGTTATCAGTTTCCACCAACTATTACCCCGCAAGGGGACTGAAACAAAATACTTTTATTCCAGCCGAACTAATTGCTCAAGTTTCCACCAACTATTACCCCGCAAGGGGACTGAAACATTATTTAATCCTTGTTCGTCATCAACTCGGAAATATTGGCAGGTTTCCACCAACTATTACCCCGCAAGGGGACTGAAACATTCTTTTTCAAGTTTACCATCGACTAATATAGTTTCCACCAACTATTACCCCGCAAGGGGACTGAAACTTAAAGCTTGGTCAGGATTGTCGTTGTAGAAGCCTACGTTTCCACCAACTATTACCCCGCAAGGGGACTGAAACTTGCCATTGCTAACTCTCCAGCAATGGCTAATGGAGTTTCCACCAACTATTACCCCGCAAGGGGACTGAAACACAAAAGAATCCAAACAATCTAAGATGGTATCTTTTGGTTTCCACCAACTATTACCCCGCAAGGGGACTGAAACATTTAGCTTGGCAACCAGTAGTAGGGTTTACAGATGAAAGTTTCCACCAACTATTACCCCGCAAGGGGACTGAAACATTTCATAGACAAAAATGCTGGATTCATAAAATGGTTTCCACCAACTATTACCCCGCAAGGGGACTGAAACAATCACTGTAAAATTCTCCCGGCTTAGGGATAGACAAGTTTCCACCAACTATTACCCCGCAAGGGGACTGAAACGGGCTGGGTATCGTTGCCTCCCAACTTTTCTACGTTGGTTTCCACCAACTATTACCCCGCAAGGGGACTGAAACAAATCATCACAGGTCAGTTCATCTTCTGGTTCAGGGTTTCCACCAACTATTACCCCGCAAGGGGACTGAAACATAAATGGACACAAATATCGGGAAGTAGAACCGCAATGTTTCCACCAACTATTACCCCGCAAGGGGACTGAAACAATATTACTTATTCTATTCAGTTCTTAGATAATGTAGGGTTTCCACCAACTATTACCCCGCAAGGGGACTGAAACGCTAAATTAGAGCCTCCTTCCCCTCCTGCCCCTTCGGGTTTCCACCAACTATTACCCCGCAAGGGGACTGAAAC
>NZ_CAWMSA010000079.1:1629-3149 GCF_963870205.1 Anabaena sp. CA = ATCC 33047
GCATCGTTTCCACCAACTATTACCCCGCAAGGGGACTGAAACTCTGTACACCGTCACTCTGTCCGGTCGCTCTCTTTCGGTTTCCACCAACTATTACCCCGCAAGGGGACTGAAACCCGCTATCGCTATCCTTTGCTAAAGCAAAGAAAAATGTTTCCACCAACTATTACCCCGCAAGGGGACTGAAACATATCTAGCCCCAGTACACCCCGGAACACGGGAATGTTTCCACCAACTATTACCCCGCAAGGGGACTGAAACTAGGCTGAGGGTCAGGAATTCCATCGCCGTCATCGTCCAAGGTTTCCACCAACTATTACCCCGCAAGGGGACTGAAACTCATAAATTCCCGGTGTTTTGTATTGGCTAGCTAAAGTTTCCACCAACTATTACCCCGCAAGGGGACTGAAACAGAAATTACACATCTTTTTAGCTATCAATAATAGACTGTTTCCACCAACTATTACCCCGCAAGGGGACTGAAACAAGCTCCCCCCATCTAAAGCGAAAGCATCATTAAATGTTTCCACCAACTATTACCCCGCAAGGGGACTGAAACATCTTCTGACATCTGGAACAATCTATTTTGGTTCAAGTTTCCACCAACTATTACCCCGCAAGGGGACTGAAACGCTTAATTATTTAGGTAAACCTATGCCCACATGGGAATTGTGTTTCCACCAACTATTACCCCGCAAGGGGACTGAAACTCGAAAAGCCATCTGAGCTTGATAAACTGGGGCGTTAGTTTCCACCAACTATTACCCCGCAAGGGGACTGAAACTTTTCGTTGGCTTGGTTCTATTCTCTCTTTTAAAGTTTCCACCAACTATTACCCCGCAAGGGGACTGAAACATAACCCACTACCACCCAAGATGTACGCTGTCATATAGTTTCCACCAACTATTACCCCGCAAGGGGACTGAAACAGAAATTATTCACAATCACTCAGGGGGCGAGCGACCGAGTTTCCACCAACTATTACCCCGCAAGGGGACTGAAACAAGTTGTACAGGTACGTCGTCAGAAAGGTACAGGTTAGTTTCCACCAACTATTACCCCGCAAGGGGACTGAAACACACCAGTTTTTGGATGACTCCAGTTGTTCGCTTTAGGTTTCCACCAACTATTACCCCGCAAGGGGACTGAAACACCAGCATCAATAACTAAGTCTTCAGGTAGACCATTGTTTCCACCAACTATTACCCCGCAAGGGGACTGAAACCTATACCTGACTTAGTAATGGGTTCTCTGTTAGCGTTTCCACCAACTATTACCCCGCAAGGGGACTGAAACATTGTTTCCCCAGATAACAGAGTCATCATCAACCACGTTTCCACCAACTATTACCCCGCAAGGGGACTGAAACGCTATAAGCACAAGTACAAATATTAATAACTATGCTGGTTTCCACCAACTATTACCCCGCAAGGGGACTGAAACAAGGAATCAAAAGCTTCTACAGCAAGAATCATTTTTCGCGTTTCCACCAACTATTACCCCGCAAGGGGACTGAAACA
>NZ_CAWMSA010000079.1:3230-3789 GCF_963870205.1 Anabaena sp. CA = ATCC 33047
TTTCTCAGTTTCCACCAACTATTACCCCGCAAGGGGACTGAAACCACTCGATATAAAGCGGGTTAATTCGTAGGCGATCGCTTGTTTCCACCAACTATTACCCCGCAAGGGGACTGAAACTCTTCTCGTCCTTCTTTTGATTCTCTTGATCAAGAGAGTTTCCACCAACTATTACCCCGCAAGGGGACTGAAACATTTGGTAGAAGCCCTAATAAAAAAGGATGAATTTGTTTCCACCAACTATTACCCCGCAAGGGGACTGAAACCTTAAAATAAGTTCTATAAACTGATTTCGTTTAAAGTTTCCACCAACTATTACCCCGCAAGGGGACTGAAACCCGGCTACACCTGTGAGTTAGATTTTACCCCTGGGTTTCCACCAACTATTACCCCGCAAGGGGACTGAAACTTATCTAGATATAGATTTTTCGCCGGACTAACGATATGTTTCCACCAACTATTACCCCGCAAGGGGACTGAAACTTACAGAGCTACCACGCTCTATTTATCCTGACTCTCGGGTTTCCACCAACTATTACCCCGCAAGGGGACTGAAACC
>NZ_CAWMSA010000079.1:3908-4166 GCF_963870205.1 Anabaena sp. CA = ATCC 33047
AGTGTTTCCACCAACTATTACCCCGCAAGGGGACTGAAACCACCTTGTTTTAGAGAGATGAAAAATCCTGAAAGAGTTTCCACCAACTATTACCCCGCAAGGGGACTGAAACAATAAAGTTCGGATACTCAAGAATAATTACGAGTTGTTTCCACCAACTATTACCCCGCAAGGGGACTGAAACTGTCAAGACTTTTGTGTGGCAATACTTCCAGCTATTTGTTTCCACCAACTATTACCCCGCAAGGGGACTGAAAC
>NZ_CAWMSA010000080.1:0-288 GCF_963870205.1 Anabaena sp. CA = ATCC 33047
GGTGCATTATTATAGTCACTACCTGCGGTGGCTGTGCCATTTGTCAGGTTAACTCTGACACTAACTGCACCATCACTACCATTAGTCCGAGTTAAAGTTACAGCCGTTACTGGTGTACCATTTTCATTAATCGCATAGTTAGCATCACTAAACTCAATTACCCCTGGTACAGCATCATTATCAATGATGGTTAATATGGCTGTTTGTTGTGTGCCTAATGTTGCGCCACCAGTCGGGTTAGTTAAAGTTAAATTGACGGTTTCATTCGGCTCATAGTTACTGTCATCA
>NZ_CAWMSA010000081.1:0-1046 GCF_963870205.1 Anabaena sp. CA = ATCC 33047
AAAATCAATTCCATTAACACTGGTAGCGGCATTTCTAACAACATGATGGCTTACAGGCTGTCATTAATCATGCAGCAAGCCAAAGACCAACCCGTATTAGTAGACAACAACCAAAATCCCCAAGAACATCAGGAAGAACTGAGGAAACTTCTATCCAAATCTCACCCTACTCACAATATCGAAGAATTTAGACGCAATCTCAAACATAAATACTATCTTGAATATCTCCATAAATTTGAATCTAAATTAAATACTCAATCCCCAGAACCAAACGCATCAACACGAATTGAAAGACTGATTGCCGAGAAGAAATCGCAATTCTTGCCCATACAACTATCTAAACTTGAACGTACAGAATCTCTGTCTGCTTTAGATGCTCAAAATATTCCTGCTGTCATTGAACAGACTTCATCTCAACCTGTTTTGGAAGTTCAAAATATTCAACCTGCTCAACGTTACATTCGTTCCCCAGAGGAAGATGAAACTACTAAGAAATACTTTATTCCTGCCATCATGGGATTGATTGCTTCTAAAGGGCAATCAAAAGACGATAACTCCCGCACTTACGAAAGTGCTAAATACACTTTGCACTTTTTAATACAAGAAGGTACTCAATTCCTTAGCGTCCATCGTAAACACAGCCAACCCAAAAAAGCCTTTAGTGCTTACAATGATGAAAATCATCGTGATTTTAGAGTTTTAGAAAATAATTTACAGCCACAAGAAATTCACGGATTTATTCAAGTTTATCAACGGACAGTTTTAACTAATAATCAAACTCAACTTCACCATAAACAACACAAGCATGATGAACCAGAATTAGGAGATTAGAAATATCCTAGCAACACTCCACCAGCAAATCCCACTATTAATAATGGTCGCTTTACCCCCTTTTCAATTTTAGACAATGGGGAAATTATTACTGCCATCACTATATAAAACAACGCTTGTGCTATATCTTCATCAAATTTAATCACTGCCGCAATAAATAAGCCAATGAATATTAGTATCTCAATTAAATTTTCTAGTTTGTTGAGAAATGTTGC
>NZ_CAWMSA010000081.1:1155-1931 GCF_963870205.1 Anabaena sp. CA = ATCC 33047
AATTTTGAATCTACTAAGAGTGTTAAATTATGTGACTTGGCTACCATCATTGCTACATATAATCCCAATCCGCTACCTTCTGATTTTGTTTGCGCTCTGTAAAAAGGAAAAAATATATTTGATAGCTCATCCGAATCAATCCCTTTCCCCGTATCTTCAACTTCAATTACCAAATCATCTTTTTCATTTAGTAATCTGATAAAGACTCCACCCACTTCTGTATATTTAATGGCATTCTGTATTACATTCGACAGCATTCTCTCTAGACAAACAACATCAGCCATCACCCCAGCACCATGAGCCAACGGTAAATACGCCTCCAAGTGTAAACTTAGTGACCTGCTCTTAGCTAGTGGTGAATACTCAATGTGCAATTTTTGTAATACCTCAAATATATTTAAGTATTTAATAGTTCTGGGATTAATACTTAAATTATTTTTATTGTTCTTTTGATTTTCTATGAGATTACTGACTTTATTAGTTGTTTGCAAAATAGCTTCCAACACTGGCTTTATCTCTTCTAAGCTATGCCCATAACCACCTTCTATCATCTGCTTTAAAATAGTTTTGATTCCCAGAACAGGGCTTAGAATATCATGCAAAAACGCTGATGTGAGTAGCATTTTATTAGCCATAAATACCAGTTTTTATCATGACAATTTCCTTTTTATTATAACTAATACAGCAGTTTTGAGTTAAATAAGGTACAGTTAGTATTGGTGCAGGTCATAAACTTTGCTTGGCACAATTTGCATCTGGATACTTTCTCTCATCAC
>NZ_CAWMSA010000082.1:0-5390 GCF_963870205.1 Anabaena sp. CA = ATCC 33047
CCGCACCCGCACCCGCACCTGCACCAGTGCCAGTAATGGAAGCCCCCGCACCCGCACCCGCACCCGCACCAGTGCCAGCAGTGGAAGCCTCCGCACCCGCACCCGAACCTGCACCCGCACCAGTGCCAGCAGTGGAAGCCTCCGCACCCGCACCCGAACCCGCACCCGCACCCGAACCCGCACCCGCACCAACTCCTGAACCTGTTGCAGTACCATCGCCTGCCAGAACTCAATTACAGCAGATCACAGGCTGGTTAGTTCACGTCCAAAGTGACAGAGAAATTGAGTTACCGCCCAATCTGTCTGTGATTCATATTGGCAAGCCTAATGACCGTATTCCTCCTGATATAGATGTTTCAGGATTTGCCAACTCTGAAATCGTTTCACGGGTACACGCAGATATTCGCGTTGAGGGAGACGCTTTCTATATAGAAGATGTAGGTAGTTCTAATGGTACTTACATTAACAATTTGCCCTTGTTACCAGGTAACAGACACCGCCTCAGACCAGGCGATCGCATCAGTCTGGGTAAAGGTGATTTGGTAACATTCCTTTTTAAACTCGCATAATTCAATTAGGGACTGGGGACTAATCAATTCAAAATACCCTACGGGTGAATCCTACGGATACGCTGCGCGTTCTCTACGAGACGCTACGCGAACGCGTAGCGTCTCTGTTCGCGGAGCGTCCCGTAGGGAAAGAGAAGCAAGCTACAAAATTCAAAATTCAAAATTAAAGAATTTTGGATAAAAAATCTCCCCTGCTCCCCCCACTCCCCACTCTCCTGCTCCCTACTCCCTCAGATGAGCAGATTGTGGTTTTCCCCAAAGAATACGCTCTTGCTTATAAATAGCAATTCCCGGTTTAGCACCTTTGGGTTTATAAACATATTTTGGTTGCGTGTAAACTACCGGTACTTGCTCACTCTGACGAGCGCGACTGTAGTAAGCAGCTAGATTAGCAACAAATTGCAAATCACTGGCTTCTGGAACAGCACCAGGTTCTAAGCGCAACAAAACATGGCTACCAGGAATCTCTTGAGCATGAAACCATAAGTCATAATCTCCGGCTACCCGAAAGGTTAATTGATCATTCTGGCGATTATTACGACCAATTAACACTTGAAAGCCGTTAGGTGTAGAGTAGTTATGAAAGTTAGTGCTGGGTGTTTCATTAGCACTACGACGATAATCTAATTCTTCTAAATATTTTTGTCCAATTAATTCGTCGCGGATTTCTTCTAGGGCTTGTAAATCTTCTGCTGTTTGGTAATTTTCTATTTGTGACAGGGCTGCTTCTACTTGCTCTAGGTAATTAATTTCTGCTTGTACTTCTTCCAGTAGTGGTTCGACAGCTGCACGAGCGCGTTTGAGTTTTTGGTGCTGCTTGTACAGGTTTTGCGCGTTTTGAACTGCGTTTTTATCTGGCTGTAGGGCGATCGCTACTGGTTCACCTGTCTCAAAATCCGGTAGGATAATTTCTGTCATCCCCGCTTCCCAGGTTTGCAAGTGAGCCATCAATAAATCAGCTTTTTGGCGATACTCATCAGCTTGATCGGATTGCTGCAAGCGATCGCTAAAAGTCCGGGCTTTATTCCGCAACTTAGCCAGAATATTACTCAATTTCTGAGTCAGTTGATGCCGCAGTTGCGTAAATATCTGCTGGTTGAATTGCCCAGTGTAATACTCATTAATTAATGTTTGAATATTTTGAACTGGTGCAACCGCACCCCAACCCATCACGGTATACCCCTGTTTTGTCCAAGCTGGCTGAAAATTCTTCTGCTCTAAAGCTTGTAGCCATTCTTGCCAACATTCAAATAACCTTTGCCAGTCTTCGGCAGTTAAAGCATCGGTATTTGTCTCTGGTGCGATATTCGCCGCCAGCAACATAGACTCTACTAACATCGCACTTAAACCGCTATAGCTTTTGAGCAATTGCCGTTTAATTGCTCCTGTAACTAAGCTAACCCGTTCTTGCCAACGTGCTGGCGATTCACTTAAACTAGGGACTGGGCCAGTCAGTTTTGGCGGTATTTCATAAGGTTGTCCCGTTTGGATAGGGCGCACACTAGACTGTTGCTGACTGACTTGATGAGCCGCAGTAATAATCTGATTATTCGCATCGGTAAGGATGACATTGCTGTATTTGCCCATAATTTCGACGTAGAGGTGATACAGCGCACTCTCACCAGGACGACGGGCAAATTGTAAATCTATCACACGTTCCCAAGGGGCGATCGCCTCAATTGTCACCAAGGCTAAACCACCCAACTGGTGTATTAACTGTTGACTAAAAGTAAAGGTATCCGGTGTGCGTGGTGGTGGATTACCAATACAAATGTGTGCCGCTTGAGGATGCCAAGAAATCTCTAGCCAACCTCTTTGTTTCAAGGTACGTAATGCTATAGCAATAGTATAGCGATCGCGCTGATAAACTTGCTCTAACCGTGACGGTATCCATTCAGCCGACAATTCGCTACAAGTAGCTGTGAGGGTGGTAAAATCAACTGGTTGCACGACAATTATCTAGTAAGTCTTTGCCCTTCTCAGGTCGATGCTCAGTATACAATATACTACTTGGCTAGTTTGCCTCAACCCTTGATTTAACTTTTATGTTATTATCAATTGTTCAACTCCCCAGGCTGGATTCGAACCAGCGACCAATCGATTAACAGTCGATCGCTCTACCGCTGAGCTACTGAGGAACGCTTGCGCTCACGATTAATAATATTAGCGAAGTTTTTAGGAAATGGCAAGTCTTTTTCCAAAAATTTTTTTGTCGGTGCTGAAATTCCACAATCTCACAGCCAAAAACCGCTCTCTGATTAGATTAGAGAATTTTTGGATGTGTATGGCTATTTTAAGCCCATGCGTAATTCAGCCAGCCGTTGCCTTGCTTTAGCATCAATGGCACTAGCTAGAAACCGACTGGAAGATTGTTTGCGTTGTTGATATTTTTTTCGCGCCCGACAAACAGTAGCTTCTACTTCCCAACAGAGTTGTTGAGCGGATAACCATTCAGCCCCGTATCCCTGTACCGTCAACTGCTGTGCGCGATCTGACGTAGCTACAATCACGCGAGAAATGCGAGATTGTGCAATGTGAGGGCGCAAAGATGCACAGATTTTTTCAATATAGGTATCTGCTGTTTGCCCGAAATCAGTGTAATGAACTGAAAGCAGTTCTGTAATCACTTCTCTATTACTAGCCGTATTTTGATAGTGGGCATCAAAAACTATTTGAGTTTCATAAGCTTGAAATGCGCTGTAACTTGTCATCGCTTCTACAAGTTCCCAGCGAGCAGCTTCTAATCCAGCACTATCACGGGTTTTTTTCAGGCAAGACCAACTGCCAATTATATTGTAGCCGTCTACCAATAAAACGGCTTTTGGTAAGGGACGGGGCATGGTTTTTAATCACAATTTTCTAGAGTTAACAAAATCCATTCATAAGTTTTATAGTAATTGAAGCATTGCTTGTAACACTATGTTACAAACACTAAAATCATCAGATTTGATGGCAAAGTTGACGAGCAGAAAGCCCCATCAAAAGTAAACGCGCCTGTTTTTGGCGCGTCGCAGTTGTCAAAAATTATTAATAAATTGGGAATTGGGCATCGGGAATTGGGCATAGTGCATCAAACAAGTCAAAAGTCAAGAATTTTGACTTTTGAATTGATGTGTCCCCAGTCCCCAGTCCCCAGTCCCTATTCCCTATTCCCTGCCATCAAGCGTTGTTTAAGACGCTGAGGTTCACCTTGATCCACGAGTAGACCTTTTTCGAGCAGAAAAGCACCATCGCAATAATTCAACTCGTCGAATCGGTGTGTCACCCACAAAGCTGTGATTCCCCGGCTTTTCACTAGGCTGCGGACACTAGCTACTAAGTCCAGTTGGCTATCTGGATCGAGTAAAGCTGTGGGTTCATCTAATAATAAGATTTCACAATGACGAGCGATCGCACCTGCTATAGCTACCCGTTGTTTTTGTCCCCCACTCAGGGCGTAAATTGGGCGCAGTTGCAAGGCACTTAAATTAACAGCTTCTAAAGCCTCTTTAACTCTCGCTCTCACTGTAGCCGTTGGCAGCTTTTCCTCCACCAAACCAAACGCCACATCCGCGCCCACAGTTGGCATCACCAATTGATGATCAGGATTTTGAAACACAAAACCCACAGGATGCAAAACCCGAATTTCTCCCGACTGGGGAGCTAACAGCCCCGCCAACAGTCGGAGTAACGTAGATTTGCCACTGCCATTAGTACCCAACAGCATCCAAAATTCCCCCCTGGGTACTTCCAAAGAGCAAGATTGAATTGCTGGCTCACCATTAGGCCAACTGAACTTTAAATCCTTAACTACAATGCCCGCTTGCGCCATGAATACACCTTGGTTTACTCACCAGCTAAGGCGAAAAAGCCCGGTGGTCTGCCACCAGCCGCACTGACACCATCTTTCTCCGCAATCTGCACTCCAGAAATCTCACTCGCACGAACAGCGATTTTTTTCTCTGTCTTGCCTTCACACTTGAGTTCTACAATGTCAGGATTTCCCGAACGCATTGCCGCCAAAATTAGCTGATAGACAGCTTCCGCGTCTTCTGCTGTCTTACGTTGTACTGATACAGGGAAAGCAGTATTTCTGATGCTTAAGTCAATGGTAAACATTTAGCAGTAACTACATATAACTGTAGGACTCATTTTAACGTTAGGGACATGGGGAATGGGGAATTGGTCATTAGTCATTAGTCATTGGTCATTAGTCATTAGTTTTTCTCCTCCTCATCTCCCTCATCTCCCTCATCCCCCTCATCCTCAATCCCCAGTCCCCAGCCCCTCTGTATAGAAAAATTAAAATTCTTCCTAATAGCCCCTGGAAAAATTAGCGATTTGCACCTAGAATTATTAAAGTCGGTAAAAAATTGTAAACTAGGTTGACAACCTAGTTCACTTTCTGTTTACAGATGGCTATACAAATGGCCAGTTGTTAAACAGTGACGTAATTATAAAAATTTGGAGATTTGCTCTAATGACCATCGCAGTAGGACGCGCCCCCAGTAGAGGGTGGTTTGACGTACTAGACGACTGGTTGAAGCGCGATCGCTTCGTCTTCGTAGGTTGGTCAGGGATATTACTGTTCCCCTGCGCTTTCCTCGCACTAGGCGGTTGGCTCACCGGTACAACCTTCGTTACCTCCTGGTACACCCACGGATTAGCCTCCTCCTACCTAGAAGGCTGTAACTTCCTCACAGTAGCAGTATCTACCCCCGCCGACAGTTTGGGACATTCCCTATTACTGTTGTGGGGGCCAGAAGCTCAAGGTGACTTCACCCGTTGGTGTCAACTCGGTGGCTTATGGCCATTCGTGGCACTACATGGAGCTTTCGGCTT
>NZ_CAWMSA010000082.1:5607-55630 GCF_963870205.1 Anabaena sp. CA = ATCC 33047
GTGGATGGCGGCTGTGGGTATCGTCGGTATCGCACTCAACTTACGGGCTTATGACTTCGTATCCCAAGAGTTGCGGGCGGCTGAAGACCCAGAATTTGAAACCTTCTATACCAAAAACATTTTGTTGAACGAGGGTATCCGCGCTTGGATGGCTCCTCAAGACCAACCCCACGAAAAATTTGTATTCCCCGAAGAGGTACTACCTCGCGGTAACGCGCTGTAAGCGTAATCAGTTAGCATCCCTATCCAAAACCTCCGTCGCAACGCGGAGGTTTTTTTTGTTGATAGTGAAATTTTCGGAATTGATATGCTATATTACTCAAAGGTTAACACCCAGAGATTTACTTCTCTGCCTTTTTGAGACTAAGACCGTTTAGGCAACAAGGAGGTGATGCCCATGATAGAAAGTAGTAAACGCATGGGTCATCAGGTTGCAGTTAGCCGGCTGTGCGCCGGGGCTGTTCTCTAAAAGTTAGCCTTAATCTGCTTGTCAGATTAAGTTAGCTACTTGTAGCTAGGCTAAAGCACGGAGTTCCTTCCGGCAGTCTGGTTGCAACCTGAAGACCCGCTAGACCGCTCTGAGATTAGGTCATCCGATCTAACTCAGAGCGGATAGTTTTTTATGGTTAGCTTTGAATTTTTTGATGGTTGCTGTTGGTTATTGGTGTGGCAATCACGTTAAAGTTTTGGAAAGTAAAAATATCTAGCATTATGCTTCTGCTCAATTTGTCATTGGCAGTACAGAAAAGACAAATTTTGCAGACACAGTTACAGCCTGCCAGATATAGCAAATAGGGAAATACTAGAGGGTTGTTGATATGGCACAACTACTAACTGATGCAGAGATTCAAGCTCAAGCAAGTAGCCTGTCAGGTTGGACAGTTGAAGGTTCTACGTTAAAGACGACGCGCAAATTTAAAGATTTTGTTACAGCCATCGACTTTGTGAATCAGCTAGTGGAACCTGCGGAATCAGCAGGACATCACCCAGACATAGCAATCTCTTATAACAAAGTGCAAATCACATTAACAACACATGATGCAGGTGGCTTGACAAAAAAGGATTTTGAATTGGCAAACGTCATTTCTCAAATTAGCTAAAGGTTTTTAGCTACACAGTGGCAAACGCCGACACATCAAAAATGTTATGGAGAGTAGGGAACCTGGAAAACCTTACTCTTTCTTTATATATGTGGATGAGTAATTGTGACAGTTTAGGAGGCGATCGCATCTATCTTGCCATCTGCTGGAGATGAATTATAATCATAAGGTATGTAAGTATGTTTTTTTTGCATAAGTTAATTACATCATTTTTTAACATTAAGTTAATCAGTTATTAGCTTTGCAAAAACTAAAATTGTGATAACTGGCAACTGTGCCTCATCAACAGAATTGGATATGAAGATTTCTGATTGTTTGAGAATAGGTGCAGCAAAAACAATTATCCATACAAGGTGTGAGGAGAAAAGTAAAGATGTCTAATTTCCTGTGGAAATCCCTAGTGGTTAGCCCTGCTGTTTTAGGAGCATCACTGGTAGTTTCATCAACAGCAATTGCGGCTCCCAGCACAGCCACAGAAGTACCGACAACTGAAGTAGCAACAGCAGAAACCACATTTGCTGAAGTTGCTCAAAAACCAGAAATTGTGGCTCAAGCAGCCCCAACCACTGAAAATACAAAAGTCATAGACCAAGTTAACCGCTACAGCAACGCAGGTACAAATAATAATTCTCTCTCCCAGGTAACATCAGTTTCCCAGTTTTCTGATGTACAACCAACCGATTGGGCATTCCAAGCGTTGCAGTCTTTGGTTGAGCGTTATGGCTGTATTGCAGGTTATCCGAATGGCACCTATCGGGGTAATAGAGCTTTAACCCGTTATGAATTTGCTGCTGGTTTGAACGCCTGTTTGGATCGGGTAAATGAATTGATCGCCACAGCCACAGCAGACTTAGTAACAAAAGAAGATTTAGCTACCCTACAACGCCTGCAAGAAGAATTTTCTGCGGAACTCGCCACCCTGCGCGGTCGTGTAGATTCTTTAGAAGCGCGGACTGCGGAATTAGAAGCCAACCAGTTCTCCACAACCACCAAACTCGCTGGTGAAGCGATTTTTGCCGTGAGTGATGCGTTTGGTGATACCCTGGGTGATAATAATAACACCGTTTTTCAAAACAGAGTTCGTTTAAGCTTAAACAGCAGCTTCACAGGTAGAGATCAGTTAACTACCCGTTTGTCTTCTGGTAATGCCAACAGGTTCATCGGTACAACTGCTGGGGAAGGTTTACAAACATTCCAAGTAGATAGCACTGGTGACAACAATGTAGAGGTAGACCGACTCACTTATGAAGCACCCTTCGGCCCAGCACAAGTTTATTTAGCGGCGGAAGGTGGACGACACAGCCATTATGCGGCTGTTAACAACCCCTACTTCTTTGACAAAACAGATGGTGGTAACGGTGCGTTATCTACTTTATCTTCTGAAAACCCCATCTATCGGATTGGTGGCGGTGCAGGTATAGCTTTCAATGTACCCTTGGGTAGAGGTGGCGGTATCCTCAGACCTAGTTCCGTTACTGTAGGTTATTTAGCTTCTGAAGCTAATGATCCTGGTACTGGTGCAGGTGTGTTTAATGGTAACTATGCGGCTTTAGGTCAGTTAAACTTTAGCGTCGGTGAACGCTTGGCGTTAGCTGCCACTTACGTTCATGGTTATACGGGAGCCAACAGCAATCTGTTTGCCAATGAAGATAACAACATCTTAGTCGGGACTACAATCGCTAACGAGTTACCCAACCCCTCCTCCACCAACTCCTACGGTTTATCAGCAGCCTTCAGACCTAGTGATAAATTATCAGTTAGCGGCTTCGTTTCTTATACTGATGTCACAGGCTTTGGTGTAGGTGATGATAAGGAAGTTTGGAGTTACGGAGCTGGTATAGCTTTACCTGACTTTGGTAAGAGAGGTAACGTATTGGGTATTTTCGCAGGTACTCAACCCTATTCTCGTGGTAGAGTCCCTGGTTCTAATGATGTTCCCTACCAAGTTGAAGGCTTCTACAAGTATCGCGTATCCGATAACATCTCTATCACCCCTGGTGTAATTTGGTTAACCAGTCCTGGTCAAAATGGTAATAACGATGATGCGATTATCGGTACTTTGAGAACTACCTTTACTTTCTAAAGCATTCTCCATCTTAAACGGTTTCAAGTGAATTAAGCCCCGCTTCCTAGCGGGGTTTTTGATTTTGCTGAGTGATAAGGCAGAAACCCTAGTGGTAAACCGGAGTATACTGGAAACAGTTAAGGTTGATCCCTGAACTGTTTGATCATTTCATTCACCACTTACTATTTTGCTTGTGGAACTATCGTGTAAATCAGAATACGCAATTCTTGCCTTACTAGAAATGGCTACTCATTACGAAAGCGGCGAACCAATGCAAATTCGCCAAATCGCCGCCCAGCAAAATATACCAGATCGCTATTTAGAACAGCTACTAGCGACCTTAAGGCGTGGAGGGATACTTAAAAGTCAACGCGGTTCAAAAGGTGGCTATCTTCTAGCACGCGAACCTCGCAAAATTACCTTGTTTGAAATATTGGAATGTTTGGAAGGTTTAGATGTGAGGGCAAGCGAAAGCAATACCAACTCCAAAAATATAGACAGTTCAGTGATACAAGAAATTTGGCAAGAAGCTTGTCAGGCTGCAAATTTAGTTTTGCAAAATTACACTCTTCAGGATCTCTGTGAAAAAAGAGATTCTCTACGGCAGTTGGATATTATGTACTACATTTAGTCAATAGTCCATAGTCATTAGTTAAGAAGCTTGTGGAATCTAGACTATGAATACTGAGACTATGGATTAATGATGAATAAATCATGGATAAGGAAAGAAGATGCGGATAGCTGGTAATATTACAGAACTGATTGGGCGGACACCTTTAGTACAATTGAATCGCATCCCGCAAGCAGAGGGATGTGTGGCGCAAATTGTTGTCAAACTCGAAAGCATGAATCCATCTTCTTCTGTGAAAGACAGAATTGGTACAAGCATGATTAATGCTGCTGAAGAAGAAGGGTTAATTTCTCCTGGGAAGACAGTTTTGGTAGAACCCACATCAGGAAATACTGGTATTGCTTTAGCGATGGCTGCTGCTGCTAAGGGTTATCAGTTAATTTTAACTATGCCGGAGACGATGAGTGGTGAACGGCGGGCAATGTTGCGGGCTTATGGTGCAAAATTGGAACTCACCCCAGGAATGGAAGGCATGAGTGGAGCAATTAGGCGCGCGCAGGAAATTGTGAATACTACGCCTCACGCCTATATGTTGCAGCAGTTCCGCAATCCGGCTAATGCTAAAATCCATCGAGAAACTACAGCCCAAGAAATTTGGGAAGACACGGATGGGCAGGTAGATATGATCGTCGCCGGGGTGGGTACTGGTGGTACAATCACAGGTGTAGCAGAAGTAATTAAAAACCTCAAACCTAGCTTTCAAGCGATCGCCGTCGAACCAGCCAACAGTCCAGTTTTATCAGGAGGTAAACCAGGCCCCCATAAAATTCAAGGTATTGGTGCTGGTTTTATTCCCCAGGTACTGAGGTTAGACTTAATTGATGAAGTGATTACAGTCACCGATGAGGAAGCGATCGCCTACAGTCGCCGTTTAGCCAGAGAAGAAGGGCTACTATCTGGGATTTCCAGTGGTGCAGCATTATGCGCTGCTATACGTGTTGCCCAACGCCCAGAAAACGCAGGACGCTTAATCGTGATGATTCAGCCGAGTTTTGGCGAAAGGTATTTGAGTACACCGTTGTTCCAAGACCTAGAGGCGAAGGAAGCTACTAGCGTCAGCTAAAACTACAGTAGATGAATGGCCAATTTTAAACAAGATTCCAATCACTACGAAACTCTGAAAGTGAGTTCCAATGCTAGCCAAGCGGAGATTAAACAAGCCTACCGCCGCTTGGTGAAGCTGTTTCATCCTGATAGCCAACAGTCAACAGCAGATAACGAGCAGATTATTCGCATCAACGCCGCCTACGAAGTCTTAGGTGATAGTCAAAGTCGCCACAATTACGATCAACAACTGCGACACGAGTCACAAAAATTAAACGATAATCGCCAACAGCGTACAGCATCAGCGCAAAAACGTTACCAAGCCACACGCAAATCTGGTAAAGATGCGGATGAGCAAGTTGAAGAATGGCTACGTTTAGTTTATCAGCCTGTAAACCGGATACTTGACAGCATTCTCAATTCATTAGAAGAACAAATAGAAGAACTAGCCGCCGATCCTTTTGATGATCAATTATTAGATGAATTTCAGGAATACTTACAAAATTGTAAAGCAGACCTGAAACAAGCCCAAATTACTTTTCGTTCCTTACCTAATCCGCCCAGTTTAGCTAGAGCCGCAGCCAACTTATACTACAGCCTCAGTCAAGTTGGAGATGGACTAGAAGAGTTGTCTTATTTTCCTTTGAACTATGATGACCGTTATTTGCACACCGGACAAGAACTATTCCGCATAGCCACAAGATTACATTGCGAAGCCCAAGCATCTGTAGAATAGTCAACCGCATCAAACTAAAAAACAGTGTATTTATTAGTCAAACTAATAACTAATGACTAATGACTAATGACTAATCACTCAAGAATTAGTTTATGCTGGAATATAGAGAAAGATTAAGAAATTTTAAATTCTGCTCCCAGTGTACTCATGCAATGTATCGTAAATCGCCGCGCTCAGTTTTCGGCAAGTCATCGCTATTGGCTACCGGAACTAAGCGAAGCCGAGAATCGTGAGAAATTTGGTGCTTGCGCTAAATTTCCCGGACATGGACATAACTATGTCTTATTTATCTCTATGGCTGGAGAACTGGATGAATATGGCATGGTATTGAACTTGTCTGACGTGAAACACGTAATTAAACGTGAAGTTACCAGCCAACTCGACTTTTCCTATCTCAATGATGTCTGGGCAGAATTTCAAGAAACTTTGCCTACGACGGAGAATATTGCACGGGTGATTTGGCAGCGACTAGCACCCCACTTACCTCTAGTGCGCGTACAGTTGTTTGAACATCCTGAACTTTGGGCAGATTATCTAGGAAACGGAATGGAAGCTTACCTCACTATCAGCACTCACTTTAGCGCAGCCCATCGGCTAGCACATCCCAACCTGAGTCAAGAAGACAATAATGAAATATATGGTAAGTGCGCCCGTCCCCACGGACACGGACACAATTATCATTTAGAAGTGACTGTCAAAGGAGAAATTGATCAGCGCACGGGGATGATTGTTGATTTAGATGGTTTGAATCAGGTGATAGAAGATTATGTGGTAGAACCATTCGATCACACCTTTTTAAACAAAGATATTCCTTATTTTGCTGAGGTTGTACCCACGGCTGAGAATATCGCTTTATATATTAGTAATTTACTGCGATCGCCTATCCAAAATTTAGGAGCAAAGTTACACAAAGTCAAACTGATCGAAAGCCCGAATAACTCCTGTGAGATTTACTGCACAGACTCAGAATCCAATACTGTGAGTGCAGTTCAAAATCAACCAGTTTTAGCAAGAATTTAGCATTTTGAGAGACGCGACAGCAGAGTGAAAATGCTATTTCGCGTCTCTCTAGCTCAAAAACTACTGGAATTCTCGAACCAATCTTTTTTCTGCAACCAATCTCTACCAACTTGGATACTGATATCTGAATTGAGACTCCCGGTACTTTCTACGCGGACTTCTCCGAAACCTAAAGTAGTGCGGATGGATTCGGCACTGTCGGCATCTCCTTGTTGAGCAATAATATTAGTTACTTCTAAAGGTTCAGACCAAGGTTTATAAATGTAGATATTGCGATATCCTGCGCTTTGCAAAGTTTGGATTAAGGGACGGAGTTGAGAGCGATCGCTACCTGTGCTATCTTGGATTGCTACCCTTACAGAAGCTGGATCGGTGGGTTGGTATTCAGACAAGGTGTCTAAACCAAAGTGCTGTGACATTAATTTAGTGATACTTCGTTTACTAGGTATCCAATAGCTAGCATCATACTCTCCATTTTCACTAAACCGACCGGGGAGCATAAACATTTGCATATTGGCGCGATTGGTTCGCACACCAAACCCCAATAATGCCACCAGTTCCTCAACAGTCAAGTTAGTGTCAATATTGTCTTTAACTACGTTAAGAATCTGAGGTAATTGAGCTACTGTAGCTGGGTTGAGAGTTTGGTCAATTAAAGCGCGGATGACCATTTGCTGGCGTTGAATGCGTCCGATGTCGCCCAATTCATCATGACGAAAACGCAGTAATTGTAGTGCCTGATCACCGTTGAGATGCTGCTTACCTGCCTTTAAATTAATGTATAAATGTTGCGAATCATCGCGATATTTCATATCTTTGGGAACGTAAACTGTAACTCCACCCAAAGCATCGATGAGTTTGCCAACCCCTAAAACATTAATGCGGATATAGCGATCAATTCCCGCACCGCCTACGAGGTTACTAACAGTTTTGGCGGTTAAAGCTGGCCCCCCCTCCACATTAGCAGCATTAATTTTTCTCATCCCATACCCTTCGATTTCGGTGCGGGTATCTCTGGGGATAGAAAGCATAGCAATTTTTTTGGTTTCTGGGTCAAATCTTACCAAAAGCATGACATCAGCAAGACCATCAAAGGAATTAACCTGGGGTAGATATCCCAAATTTGTGGCTTCGACAGGAGGATTACGGACATCAGGGGGAAGTACACTCATCCCCATCACCAACAGATGCACGGGACGAGTTAATTCTGAGAACCGCAAGCCACTACCAGCGATGCGATCGCCATCAAAAACAGCTTCTTCCTGGGGACTAAGCTGTGCTTGTTGTAAAGGTGTACTACTTAAAGACACCGCCAACAACGCCCCTGCTGTTGCAGATACCATGGCAATCCCGCTCATCCCTACCCAGAACCATAACCAACGCCCAGGTTTAGTATTTTGGGCATTTTTCTTTCTGGATTTAGCAGCCTTTGCTGACTGGTTTCCTTCTGCCGAAGTTCTTTGAATGGTCACAGATTTCCTCACACTTAACTGATTAAATTTGGTAACTTAGCTAACTAACAATACACGGAGAAATCAACCCATCATACCTAAGTTTTAATAAATCATGCTGACCTTTTTACATTGTGTCAACCACAACACTTATAGCAGGATTTTTCCCAGTGTGTGGCTCATCTAAAAATGTTTTCTTGAAGTATGACAACAATTCAGTCAGTTTGACTAGATGTACACAGGAAATTATCGGAAATTGTTAGTAGTTAAGTAAAAATGCTGCCTCACCTCACCTGAGAGGGATTAAACGGGACTCAGGATTACCATCAAGTTAATTACCCAACCATCTCTGAGCTAAGTTACTCAACCCTGGTAAGCGGTAAGACTTACCTTGGATGAGTCGCCACATCAGCCAAATACTTACCAAAAAGTAACCAGAGGTACAAAAGCTATTGAGGATTAATAAGCGCAGAGCTAAAAAATCGGTAGTCGCTGCTCCTGTGGCTAACAACAGATACCCCAATAACCATGTAAACGCCAGAGTAATAGACAGGCGACTGACGGCTTGTTGTTCCCGACTGCCTTGGCGACGATAAACAGTCCATAGGGATGGAAAACAACCAATAATGGGAATCAAATATAAAATCAACTGTATCTTCCCAATGGTTGAGTCTTTGCTATCTTCCGGTTTCCAGTCCCTAGTATCTATGGTAGGTAAATTTTGGCTTGATTCCCAGTTTTCCATATTATGTTTGTTGAATCCTAAACTAGAGGGTTAGTAGCTAGTTAGTGATTTGCTAACTATTGCTCACCAATACTCACATTTAATCCAGGTGACACAACTGATGTTTGTGGTGATGATGTTGAGCTTTGCCTGTAAAATAGCATCATGCTACTAGGATTTAAGACACAACTCAAAGTCAGCCAGCAACAACGACTACTACTAGCACAACATGCCGGAGTAGCCAGACACGCTTGGAATCAAGGTTTAGCATTGTGTCAGCAACTACTCCAACATAATAAACTCAACCCCCAAGACCAAATCAAATTCCCCACAGCCATAGATTTACATAAATGGTTAGTAGCATCAATTAAATCTACTCATCCTTGGTACTATCAAGTATCGAAATGCGCTCCGCAATACGCATTGAGACACCTATCAGATGCTTTTAAATCTTTTTTCCACAAAACCAAAGGCTTTCCTAAATTCAAGAAAAAAGGCAGACACGATAGTTTTACCCTAGATGGTGCAATTAAGATTGACACCCGTAAAGTCAGAGTACCTGTGATTGGATGGCTAAAAACTTACGAAGATTTACCAATAGGATATCAACCCAAATCAGTCACCATCAGTAAACAAGCTCATCAGTGGTTTATCTCTTGGAAAATAGAAGTAGAAACTTCCACAACACCTAAAACGCAAGAGTTTGTAGGCGTTGATTTAGGTATTAATCATTTAGCCACACTTTCAACAGGAGAAATATTTGATGGCGTAAAGAGTTATCAAAAGTATGAGTCCAAACTAGCCAGAATGCAATACTTGAACCGTCATAAACAACCGAGTTCAAGTAATTACAGAAAATCCCAAATCAAAATTGCTAGGCTACACCAAAAAATAGCCAACATCAGGAAAGATACATTACATAAAATCACCACCTATATCAGCAAAAACCACGCTCTGATAGGGATAGAGGATTTGAATGTCTCTTTTATGTTGGCGAATGGGAAGTTAGCCAAAGCTATAGCTGATATGGGATTTTATGAGTTTCGTAGGCAGCTAGAATATAAAACACAACTATATGGCAGTAAATTGGTAATTGTGGATAGATTTTATCCCAGTAGTAAAACTTGCTCTAGTTGTGGAGAGCAAAAATCATCTTTGTCATTGTCGCAAAGAGTGTTTAAATGTGAACATTGTGGCTGGGAGTGTGATAGAGATGTCAATGCTGCCATAAATCTCTGTCAAGAAGCGACTAGATTAGTCGTGTTAGCCTGTGGACTAGATAGTGCCGACACTTCTAGGAAGAAGCAGGAAGAAAAAGCTGGCACTTGTGAGCATTTGTGAGCTTTTTTGAATCGGATGAATGTCGGTGATGTAGTTAGAGATAATAGGCTATAGATTCAGAATTTTGTTGAGTTCTCTCCCGCAATCGGCTTAAGATGCAGACACGCAAGCTATTCGACTGGTGGCAGACATTAACACCAATAGCGAGAATTGGGGCGATCGCTCTGTTCGCCCCACTATTGGTTCTCAATGGTTGGGCATTATCGGCAATTTTTGATTATTTTCATTCTCTGATAGTTATTTTAGTCGGAGCCTCAGTTTTAGCATTTCTGCTCAACTACCCCGTTAGCTGGATGGAGCAGCACGGCGCAAGACGGGAGCAGGTGGCTATTTTAGTCTTTTTATTGGCTTTATCGGTACTTCTGGCTTTAGGAGTCACCCTGTTCCCTCTAGCTCTTACCCAGGCTCAACAACTGGTGGCTCGCCTTCCAGAGTTAATTGACTCTGGACGCTCTCAGCTAATGATGTTGAACGAAAAAGCAGAAGTGATGGGTTTACCCATTAACCTTGATGCTTTGGTAGTACAAATTAATGATCGTGTCAAGGGGCAGTTGCAAGCGATCGCTGGTCAAGTTTTAAATCTGGCTGTTGTCACATTCACCAGCTTGCTAGATTTTCTCTTGACAATGGTTTTGACTTTTTATCTTTTACAACATGGGGGTGAACTCTGGCAAAGTTTGGTAGAATGGCTCCCTACCAGATTTCGTGAGCCTTTTTCCCAAACGGTACGCCTGAGTTTTCAAAATTTCTTTATTACTCAGTTGATTTTATCCACCTGTATGGCTTCCGCCCTCATCCCTACCTTTCTGTGGCTAAAAGTGCCATTTGGTTTATTATTTGGTCTGACTATTGGCATCATGGCACTTGTGCCATTTGGTGGTTCTGTAGGTATTGCTCTCACCACCTCGCTAGTAGCGTTGCAAGATTTTGGGATGGGGGTAAGAGTTTTAATCGCTGCTGTAATTGTGCAACAAATTCTAGAAAATTTAATTGCACCCCGGATTTTAGGTAGTTTTACAGGCTTAAATCCTGTATGGATATTAATCTCTGTGTTAACTGGAGCAAGAATTGGCGGACTTTTAGGGGTAATCGTAGCCGTCCCCACGGCTGTCATTATTAAAACCGCTTTAACTGCATTGCGTCCTCCGATTTTAACCAGTGAACCAGACGACACCACTAGCAAAACAGAAATGGCTGCTTCAGTTCCACCAGAAGATCATCCCAAAACCGAGACAAAAAACCCTCTGAATGTTTCTGAACAGCCGACTTTACCGTAAGAATGTCGGGGTTTAGGGGAGGCAAGGGAAAAACACGCCCTAGCAGGGAGAAAAGGAATTAGTCCTTGCTCCCTGCTAGGGTGTGTTTTCTTTTTTCTGATGATTTCCTTGAAAGGTGTACAACACCCAACTGCAAAACCGTGTCATTTTTGCTAGCTTCTGACAAAAATTTTATCAAAAAGAGTCAAAAGATTTTTATTTTTGGCATAAAATCCAGGCGATCGCCTCAATATTTCTAGGGATTTATACTAATTGATTTATTATTTGTTAACCGTAAAACCGCTTGATAGTAATACTTGTCTACAAAAAATAATGATGACTCCGGGTGAATCGAGAATACTATAAAGTGTATTTTTTTTGTCCATTTTCTCTCACCAAAACTGCGTAATCATCATTTGCGGCGCAGATTATGTAAATGTGGGACAAACAAATTAACATCTAAAAAATCTTCCCATTCATTTACATAAAATCAGATTGAACATGGCTAAAGTCACAATTTCTAACTTATTTCCAACAGAGAAAAAACTGTTACCGGGTGAAGATAGCTTACTTCACGAACTCAGCGAACAAGAAATTAATCATGTTCTAGGTGGTGCTATTAATTGTAACCCAATCAATTCTCAAACTTTGATAGATTCCGCCACTCGCATTTTTAGAACAATTCGCAGCTTATTCGGTTAATCACCTTACACAGTTTTGCTCAAGTCTTCAGCACTAATACTAAACAGTTTACCCATTGCATCCAAATGCTGGGAGTGGTGCTGAGAAGATTTTTCCATCGGTTGTCTGTGCAGTTTATTGACACCAAATCGTTATTTTGAGTCTTGAAAAAAGGAAAAAATCAAATGTCTAGTATCGTAATCTCTGACCTCTCTGCTGCTGATATCCAATCATTTATGGATTCTGAGAGCTATCTGTATAATTTGACTGACGATGAGTTAAATCAGACTTTTGGCGGAGCAGTAATCACCACAACCGCTATTATTCTTGGCGGTGCATTTCTTGTTGGTGTTGTTGCAGGTTGGCTACTTAATAGAAAATAATTGCTTCTCACTGTAGATAATAAGAGATATTTTGAGGAATTGAATAATCTCTTTTATCCTCAATATCTCTACATTTTGTAGGTTTTACTTTTGGCTTAAGGAGATAAAAAATGACAGCTATTACTATCAATGATATTCACGAAGATAACTATAATGTCTTAGCTTATGAAGCAAGTTATCTTCAAGATTTAACTGACGATGAAGTTAATACAATTCAGGGTGGCTGGATTGTTATAAAAGTAATTAAAGCATTCTATATTGGCTATGAAATAGGAAAAGAACTTAGTAAATGGTTTTAGTGGCGGGAAAAATTCGTTCCAGTACAGAGATAAAGCCATGCCAATTCTGTAAGCTATAGGCTTAATCTCCAATTTGCGAGAGTGAGATTTTTTATATTACTCATTCTTACTAAACCCATCAGAATAATCTGAGGTTTACCTGTAGAGCAACTGAGATATTTCAGAGATTTAATCATCTGATTGTCACTAAATATCTCTAAAATTATTACGACAATTTTCACTTTAGGAGATGGAAAATGACACGTATTAGCATCAAAGATATCAATGAGCATAACTATAATAACTTACTTGATGATGCAAGTTATCTTCAAGATTTAACCGACAATGAAGTTAATGCCATTCATGGGGGTGGAGAACCTCTATTTATGGCAGTTATTGGAGCATTATGGTTAGGCTATAAAATAGGAAAAGAACTCAGTAGATGGTTTTAGTTATAGGACAACTTGGTTTAAGTAACAATATCCAGCTATGCCAAGGATGTAACCTATAGCCTGAATCTCCAATTAGCAAGAATGAGTTTGATAAAAATACTCCTTCTTGCTCACACAAAAAAACAATTCATTTTCACCGGAAAATACATTAAACAGGATAAGTGTATGGATACCATTTCTAATCTAATTAGATTACTGAGTGGGCCAGCTTTTTGGTTAGTTGTGATTTGGGTAATGTGGACTGGTTATGAAATAGGAAAAGAAGCTACGACAAATTGGTTTAACAAAAACTCACAACAAAAATCCAGCATGACCATCACTCAGATTTGGGAAAATTCTAGCGACCAAATCGACTCAAAAGTAGATTAATTCCCAAACTGTTATCGTATAACCAATGACCCCTGGCTCAACAAACTAGCCAGGGGTTTCAATATTCCATAGGATCAGTACAAATGTAGAGACGTTGTATGCAACATCTCTACATTGAAAACCGATTTCAGCCAAAAAAAGTTTTTCCTTTTTCCTGTGGTTTTAGGAGAGGGTTAGGGAGAGGTAGGAAAGAGGAAACTTGGGGGTCAATAAAAATACTTTTCAAACATATTATCAAAGCGATCGCCTACAGTAGTTACTTGGGCGATCGCCAGTAAATATGATTGCTAACTTCCCAAACTTCAGCTAAAACCCTGATTCTCTCCTTAACTTCCAAAGTTGTTTATATACTGAAGTTAGTTTGATATTCCATATCCCCAATTTGCTGCTTCAGCCATTCCGCAAACAAATCTGATAAAATTTGAACACGTAATGCGTTATTCAATTCAGGCTGAACAATATCCTCAACAAAAATCAAATGTATTCCTTTAGCTGTAAAAATAGGTTTAAGTAACTGAGGAGGTTTCGCAGCAAAGACAGCAGCAGAAACTTCTGGCTTTAAATCCTGGCGACGTAATACGCCCAAATATCCCCCTTTACGGCGCAATTCTACATCCTGAATATATTGGTGAGCCACATCATAGAAACTCATCTCACCCTCTTGAATTGCATAGAAAAGTTCCAAAGCTAAATCTTCATCATCCAAAATAACTTCATACATAACAACACCAGCATAATTAAGCTGGTTTTCAAAAAAGTAAGGCTCTATTTTATCTGCAAATAAGTATTGGCTTAACTTGCCAAGAATTAGATTGTTATAAACTATTGTCTCAAAATCCTCTATCAATAAACCATGTTTTTCTAACCATTTCCAAGTATCCTCAGCACTGGTGAGTTTATTCGTTAAGCGCAATAAATCTGCTGATTTTTGTAATTCCTCAGTTTCTACTTTTATTCCAGCTTCTTCCGCAGCCGATAAAATAATCTTCCGGTTAAGAATTTGCTCAACTAGCTCAGGTACTTTACAGGATAACTTGACTTGCTGAAAAATATCTTCCTTGGTAATAGTCATATATTGTGACATGATTTTATCCTCAATTTTGTTCAGAAGAATTAAAAATGAGTTAGTGATTTATTGTCTGGATGTTGAAACTTTACATACAGCGTTTTTCAGTTAGGTGCAGTACACCTTTCAAGGGGAGCGAAGTCTTCTACAACTTCACCCCTCCCTGTTGCAATTTCTTAAACGGATCAATCAGAAAATCAATAATGCGGCGTTGACGCACAATAACCTCAGCCGTTGCGGTATCGCCAGGACGCAAGGTAATACATTTATTGCCAGAGGGGATACAGTGATTTTGTAAGGCGATTTCTAAGTTATATGCTGCTAATTTGCCGTTAGGAGTGTCTATTTCTGATGTAGTAGGAGAAATTTCGATTAATTTACCTTCTACAATTCCATAATCTTGGAAAGGGTAAGCATCAAATTTTAACTTAACTGGTAATCCTGTCCGCAAAAATCCACTTTCATTAGTGGCCATTTGCGCTCTAATAATTAAAGGTGAACCTTGGGGTGAAATCTCTGCAACCATTGAGCCAGGTTGAACAACAGAGCCAGCTTTTTGAATTGGTAACTGAAAGACTAACCCAGCTACAGGTGCTTTTAAATTGCGCTGTTCTAACTGTATTTTTAATGATTCAATCTGCCTCTTAGTCTGGGATATTTCTGATTGTAGGGCAGTAATATCTGTATCTAAATTCTTTTGTTGTTCTTCAATTTTCAATAGGGCTAACTTACCAGAACGGGTTAAAGTTTGATAGCTTCTTTGTTGTTCAGATAAACGTAGACGAGCCTGTTCTATATCTGCATTCGCTTGGCGAATACTTCTTTCGTAACTACTCTGTTGTTCGGCTAAACGTAATTTTGCTTGTTCTACATCTGCCTTACTTTGTTCATATAATTTTTGTTTTTCTTTCGCAATATCTTGCTTTTCTACTAGGTTAATTTCGGGAACAATTCCTTCTTGATGAAGTTTATTATAGCGTTTTACCTCTCGCTGCTTACTAGCTAAACTACTCGCTGCTAAAATACTAGAAGTCTGACTATGGCTAATTGCTTGCTTTGCTTGGTTAACTTGAGATAATTTTTCTTCTTTTTGAAAATTATAGGCATTTATTAAAGCCTCAAGATTTTGCCGTGCTTGGTCAATTTGAGCTTGCTTTTCTAACTCTTGAGATTGGTTTTGTTGTTGTTGAGTAGCTAAAGCTACAACTAATTGATTTTTAGATGAATTTAGCTGTGAAAGTCGATTTAATTGTCCTTCTAATTTATCTTGAACTTGTCTAAGTTCTGCCTTTGTTAATTCTGAATCTAAAGTTAATAATGTCTGTCCTGCTTTAACTGCTTCGCCTTCTTTGACACTAATTTCGGCGACAGTTCCCACTACAGGTGTATCTAGTCTAACTGTCTTACCTTTAGGCTCTAATCTGCCTCTAGCTGTTCCAGTTTCATCAACTTTAGATAGCATTGCCCAAGGTAAAATTATAGATACGAAGATAACTAAAAAATATAGTAATCCTCTTGTCCAAACTTGCGGTAAGCTATCTAGTAATTCTTTGGTGGTATTAGACCAATCATCAGTAGGAGTATCTAAAGTTGGTGCAGGTAAATGTTCTGTTTCAATTTTAGCTTCTATCGGTAGGCTATCTACCCTTTCATTTAATAATGTGATGTTAGGCATCTTGCAGAGTGAATACTTAAATCAAAATGAGGATTATCTTTTGATCACTTACAATTACTTAACAGCGAATTCTTGCTGTTTTATTCAATTCCTTTTACTTGCTGCTGGGTGAGATAGTAATAATGTCCTCGTTTCTTCATTAGTTCTTCATGGGTACCACTCTCGATTAATACACCTCTATCAAGGACTAAAATTAAATCTGCTTGACGAATTGTCGAGAGACGGTGAGCAATAACTAATGTAGTTCTACCTCGGAGGATGGTATTTAAATTCTTTTGAATAATTCTTTCTGACTCGGTATCAAGGTGAGAAGTTGCTTCATCTAAAACTAATAATCGAGGATTACCTAATAATGCTCTAGCAATAGCGATGCGCTGTCTTTGTCCACCAGATAATAATCCGCCACCTTCACCAATTTGGGTTTCGTAGCCCATCGGTAGCTTTTTAATGAACTCATCAGCACCTGCTAATTTTGCTGCTTCAATTATTTCTGTTAAAGATGCTCCTGGATTTGCTAAACTAATATTTTCTCTAATTGTTCCGCCAAATAAGAATGTGTCTTGATCAACTACCCCAACTTGTTGACGTAAGGAATTTAAAGATAAGCTGGTAATATCTTGTCCATCAATTAATACTCTGCCATCTGTGGGAGGATATAACCCTAAAACTAATTTAGAGATGGTGGTTTTACCAGAACCACTGCGTCCTACAAGTGCAACCATTTGACCGGGTTTGATGGTAAAGCTGAGATTTTCTAAGATATTGTACTCACTTTCGGGATGATAACGAAATGTCACGTTATCAAATCTAATATGTCCTTGAAGCTGGGGTAAATTTTGCCGTGGTTGTTCCAGTAAATTTTCCTCTGGTTCTGCGTCTAAAACATCGTTAATGCGTTCTACAGCAATAATCACTTCTTGCAATTGATTCCACAAAACTGTTAGGCGTTGGAATGGGGTAACAATATTGTTCATGAGCATATTAAATGCTACCAATTGCCCGATTGTTAATTGATCATGAATTACCAAGTAAGCACCAAACCAGAGTAAGGCAGTGGTAATTAATCCTTGAATGGCGTTACTAAATATTTGCAATCGGTTATTAATAACTTGCCCGGCAAAGTTGGTTGTAACTTCTTTATTTAATAAGTCTTCCCAATGCCAACGGACTGTTTGTTCAACTGCTGTAGCTTTAACGGTTCTGATACCAGTTAAGGCTTCAATTAGATAACTACTTTCATTAGCGATCGCATTAAATATTTCTCTAGAAGTTTTTTGTAAAAATGGTGTGGCAATCAACGCTAACGCCGCAAAAGGTGGCACAATAACTAACGCCAATAATGCCATTTTCCAACTGTACCACCACATCAATCCTACATAGATAAACACAGTCATTAAATCTAAAAGGATAGATAAGGCTTCACCTGATAAAAAGCGTTGAATTTTACGATTTTCTTGAACACGGGAAAGAATGTCACCCACATAACGAGATTCAAAGAAACTTAAAGGTAGTTTCAATGTGTGACGAATAAATGCTACTATCAAGGCTAAATCTACTTTATTAGCTGTGTGATCGAGTAGATATTGCCGTAACCCCATCATCGCCACTCTAAACAAACTAAAAATTAGTAGTCCTATGCCGACGGCTGTGAGAGTTAATTCTGAACGTTGTACAACTACCCTGTCTAAAATTAATTGAGTAAATAAAGGTGTAATTAGTCCAAATATTTGTATAAATACGGAAGCAACAAATACTTCCAACATTACTAAAGAGTAAGGCTTGATTAACTCAAAAAACTGCCAAAAGGGTGTAGAAGTTTCTTTGGCATCTTTGAGCATCGCTGTTGGTTGTAGCAGCAATGCGTAACCACTCCAGTCAGCTTTAAATTCCCGGTGGGAGAGGGTGCGTTGACCAATAGCAGGGTCAGCTACAATTACGTGTTTAGAAGTAATTTCATAAACAACAATGTAATGTTTTCCTTCCCAGTGAACAATTGCAGGTAAGTTTTGTTTAGCTAATTGATCTAAACTGGCTTTAACTGGTCGAGTTGAAAAACCGATGCTTTCTGCTGCTGCTGACAAACCCCGTAAAGATGCACCATTACGGTCTACATTTGCAATGTCCCGCAAGCGATTAACACTAAACCGTTTACCCCAATAGCGAGATATCATTACTAAACAAGCTGCACCACAGTCTGAGCCGCTTTGTTGAGCAAAAAATGGATAGCGTCGCCAGGTTTTTTGCCATAAATGCCCAACACGTTGACTAGGGGTGGGAAAATAGGCTTTACTAATCTTTCGGTCTGACTTTTGTTCAATTACAGGTGTGGAAAATATTTCAGCTTGGTCATTATTTTGGGATGTAACTGTTTCTGTTGTGGGTGTGTCCTCAGAGTTTCCCATTAAGGAATGACGAATTTTGGCAATACTCCGCAAATGTTCGCTAATTTGGGGATACTTTGCCATTAAAGGTGATAAGACATCACTGGGAATAAAACATAAATTTAAGTTGACACTCGCTCTCGCTGCATAAGGCTGAAATTTCGCCTCTGGAAATAATGTAAACTCCCCAAATGATGCACCTGCTTCTAAAGATGTAATCAGTTCACCTGCATCATCCAACAAACGGACTTTACCAGCTATAACTATATAAATACCAGCTTCTACATCTGTTCCTGTCCAAAATTTTCCGACTTTGGGGTTGAGAAATTTAACTTGATGAAGACATTGGTTAAATTCGGCTTCTGATAGAGTATACCCGATAGTATTGTTAAATTTCTCTAGAGAAATTGTTGGTGTTGATAGATTGTTTGACATACTTATCTTAAGCTTCTAATGTAGTGGAAATGAAGGGAAATAAATCTGGATTTTCGGGAATATTTGCAGACTCAAGGTTGTCAATGGCAATTTTTCCGGAATTAATTTGATTATTATTTTGTGGCTGATTCTTTCTAGGAATGGTGGATAAACCCATTTGTTTGAGCAGTCTTTTAATGTGGCGATCGCTAATTTCTATCCCCAATTCTTTAGCCAAATGTTTCTCTAAAGCATTGGCTGTCCATCTCGTAAAAGAATATCCATAATCACGGGGACTACTATTAACTAATTCTCTCAACCTTTCCATATATTGGTCATTTACTGTCTTCGGACGACCAATCGGACAATCTTGCCATTGATGAGCTATTCCAGCGCGAGCAATGTGCATCCAATGTCTGACAGTCGCTGGAGAACAACCCAATTTTCGACAAATTACGGTTTGAGATTTTCCCTCATCCGCCAGTAACATAATTTCAAGACGCTGGCGGTAGGATGTTGATATATTCTCTTGTAAACTCTTTTCTAATAATTTGCGTTGAAATGGTGTTAAATATTTACCCTGGTGATTTTGCAGTTGATATTCAGACATAACACTTGCTGTAGCAGTAAAACATCAAATCGTGGGTTTGAGTTTGGCTACTTTATTCCTGTTGTCAACTTCCCCACCCAGTACATCTGGAAAATATGGAAGTAGTTGTGTAAGTTTTGTGCCAAAACTAAAACTCTTTTATTTATTCAGTCCGACTTGTCAGTTTTATGCAGTCAGGTATGATTGTTACATTCTGTAATATTGCCCAATCTGACCGAAAACACGCCTATATCGGCCTGTTTCCAGATCGAAGCAGTCGCTCACAAACCCCCGAATTCCTGTAGGGGGTGTCCCTGCAAGCGTCGCCCTATCACCTTGTCGGCTCACACGCACCCTAGTAATGTAGCAATTGTGTTAGTCCTGAAAACTTACAGGTGATTATCTATATAAGCTGTTTGCAGCATTGCTATTAGTTCTATCCAACTCACTTTTTCTGAAAAAAGTTTTTTTTGCGCTAGCATGAGAATGATTCTCATTGTATACTAAAATGGTCGGTTGCTTTGTTCAGCAACCAAAGTGATTGATATGAATCCCATAAACGCACCAACTTACGACAATTTTCCATACATCCCTAAACGGGGACTACCCGTTACCATCATCACAGGATTTTTAGGTAGTGGTAAAACTACACTGCTCAACCAAATTCTCAAGAATAAACAAGATTTAAAAGTTGCCGTACTTGTAAATGAGTTTGGTGATATTAATATAGATAGCCAACTCTTAGTTTCTCTAGACGCAGGTATGATGGAACTAAGTAATGGCTGTATATGCTGCACCATAAATGATGATTTGGTTGATGCTGTTTATCGAGTTTTAGAAAGAGAAGAACGCATTGATTATTTAGTTATTGAAACTACTGGTGTAGCTGACCCATTGCCGATTATTTTGACATTCTTGGGAACAGAACTGAGAGATTTAACTACTCTGGATTCAATTATCACGTTAGTAGATGCTGAGGCTTTTGACCAGAAACATTTTGAGAGTGAAGCCGCCTTCAAACAAATTACCTATGCAGATATTATTCTCCTGAATAAAGTAGACCTAGCTACTCCAGACAAAATTCACGAGTTAGAAGATGATATTCACAATATTAAAGAAGGTGCGAGAATTCTACATACTCAATATGGTCAAGTACCACTACCATTAATTTTAGGTGTGGGTTTAACACCAACAAACAAGTACACAGATGTCGAAAATTCCCACGAGCATGAACACCATCATCACGACCATGACCATGACCATCATCATCACCATCACTCTCATCATTTAGAAAATGATGGATTTGTGTCAATTTCATTCCAGTCTGATAGACCCTTTGATGTTCATAAATTTGAGGATTTTCTAACTGAGGAAATGCCCAAGGATGTTTTCCGCGCTAAGGGTATTTTATGGTTTAGTGATAGTGAATTACGCCATATTTTTCAACTGAGTGGGCCTCGTTATAACTTAAATGCTGATGAATGGCGCACTTCTCCTAAAAATCAATTAGTGTTTATTGGCAGAAAATTAGATGCTCAAAAAATTTATACACAACTTAACAATTGTTTGGTATGATTAAGGAGTGTTAAGTAATCAGCAACCTTAGTTAATAGTTATCAAGAAAAAGCTCAGGAGTCAGAACCCAAAATTAAACATAAATTCTGGGTTAACCGCTAATGAATAAGCGGCTTTGAAGCTCCACTAATTGATATTTAATTCTTGAGCTATTAACTAATTAATAATTTACAGCAATCAAACCAAAGAAAATGACTTTATCGATTCGTCCCGATATAAATTCTGCTGCTCAGGTGGTGCCATCTTTATCTACTCAGCAGTTACCAACTGTCACAGAAGCAGATATGATGCAGGCTGTGCGGACATTGCTGATTGGATTAGGAGAAAACCCTGACAGAGAAGGTTTAAAAGATACTCCTAAGCGAGTTGTGAAAGCTTTGCAGTTTCTCACGAAAGGCTATCATGAATCTTTAGATGAACTGCTGAATGGAGCAGTCTTTACAGAAAATGCCAATGAAATGGTGTTAATTCGGGATATCGATATTTTCAGTTCTTGTGAGCATCATATACTACCAATTATTGGTCGCGCTCATGTTGCCTATATTCCTAATGGCAAGGTGATAGGATTATCGAAAATAGCCCGCATTTGTGAAATGTATGCTCGGCGTTTACAAGTACAAGAACGTCTAACTCTACAAATTGCTGATGCACTGCAAGGTTTACTCAAACCTCAAGGTGTTGCAGTAGTGATAGAAGCAACTCACATGTGTATGGTGATGCGTGGGGTGCAGAAACCAGGTTCTTGGACTGTGACTAGCGCAATGCGTGGTATATTTGCGGATGATGCGCGGACTCGTGAAGAGTTTATGAATTTAGTGCGACACAATGCTAGTTTTCACTAAGTTTCGGCTGGAGTAGGTGCTAATTTAGTAGGTGCTATGTAGAGATAGGTAATTTCTTGTCTCTACATTTTTTATTAGTCATTAGTGATTAGTTATCATATCATGTCCGGCTAATTACTTATGATAAGTTTTCGATGCTGATCTTTTCTCTTTTCTTGTTCCCTGTTCCCTGTTCCCTACCCCAACAGATATGATAACTATTCAAACGGACATGTTATTAGTTATGATTTGAAGTGTGGAAATGATGGAAAATTTAAAGTTTAATTCCCAAGGTTTGATTGCTGCGATCGCACAAGATTACCGGGATGGTACTGTAATGTTTATCATTTAATTATGTCTATACCAATTATTACCGTCGTTGCTGGTACATCTGGGGCGGGAAAAACTACCTGGGTTTGCCAACAGCTACGAGATATTGCTGCTGTTGAGAAAGTTATTTATTTTAGTCCGGGGACGGGAACTGTTCCCATTGATCAAACCCGGATATCTACGGAATTTCCAGGGATAAAAGTCTTTGGTGAGGGTGAAGAAGGTGAATTTCTCAACCACATACCGCAAGCAGATGCGGTTTACATTGAATGGGGATTTTACCTAGAATTGGGAGCGATCGCACAATTAGCACAACTATTAGATCCTCTACCTTACCGTACTGTAGCCGTTGTCCCACCAGACCTGAAAAACTCTGAATTCCATACTTGGGCAAACAAGATTATACGTGGCGCACCAACCCACAGTGATACTGCTCAAAGTTTATGGCGGGCAGCTAGCAACGGTCAAGTTATTGATGAAGACAGTCTAGAAGAATTTTGGTACGAAATCACCCACGGTGCTTACGGTATTGTCACCCGTGCCAAGGGAATTTTTGACGTTAACGATGGTCGAGCAATATACTGTGATTTCGTCGCAGGTGTTCCTCAAACAGACTTTTTAGAATTAGACTTACCCCGTCACTTAGAAGGTAGACCTCAGCGTTTTAGTGGACTAGAAATTGTCGGAGAAAACTTAGATAAAGCCGCCTTAAAACAAACATTATCAGATTGCTGTTTATCTGATGCGGCGATTGTGCAATACCAACAACAGGTGAAAGAGATTCTACTAGAGGAGACGCAAGCGTGAAAATAGCAGTTATGTCATGTATTCACGGTAATTATGAAGCCTTGGATGCTGTGTTACTAGATATCGACCAGCAAAAAGCCGAGAAAATCTTTTGTGTCGGCGATTTGGTAGGATATGGCCCATATCCTAATCAAGTTGTTGAAAAAATTCGCGCTTTAGACATTCCTACCTGTGTAGGTTGTTGGGATGAAGATATTGTTGAAGGACTCAATGCTTGTGAGTGTAGCTATCCTTCTTTATTAGCGGAGAAAAGAGGAATACAGGCGCATGAGTGGACTAATCAAGAAATTACCCCAGAAAATCGGGATTTTTTAGCTAAATTACCTCACAGCTTCAAAGAAGATAACTTAGCTTTTGTTCACGGTAGCCCCCATAGCAACCATGAGTATTTGTTACCAGAATTAGATGCTTTCGTCGCTTTGGAAAGGGTAATTTCTACAGGTGCAGATGTGCTTTTTTGTGGTCATACTCATGTGCCTTATGTGCGAACTCTGGACGCTGGACGGTTACAAGTTCGGGTTAATGGTGGCGAAAAAAACCAGGAAATTAGCTTTAATTCGCCTCTCAAGCAAATTGTCAATGTGGGTTCGGTGGGCGAACCCCGACATGGTAGACCAAATTGCACCTATGTAATTTATGACATGGATACTCAAAAAATCCAATTGCGAGAGGTAGCTTACAACTACCATAAAACCTGTGCAGCTATTATTGAGAAGGGTTTACCTGCTATTTTTGCTTGGCGTTTAGCAAATGGGTTGGAGTTTGCAGAACGAGCGGATGATCCGACTCATGTTTGTACGAGATAATTTTTTTTAACGCAGAGGTACGCGGAGGAAACGCGGAGGGGCGCAGAGTATGAGTATGTGGGCGATTTTGAGTGGTATTGAGGGGAATTTTCTGGCTTATGAGGCTGTCATGGCGGATATTAAGCTTCAGGGTGAGAGTGTAGCAGCTTTGTATATTTTGGGTGATTTGGTGGGGCCTAGGGTAGAAACGGAGCAGTTGGTGGAACGGGTACTTAATCCACGTCGGGGAGAGTTAGAACCTTTGATTTGTAAAGGTTGGTGGGAAGAACAATGTTTGATTTTGCATGGGTTGGGGGGAAGTGGGGAGGCTCCTGATTTGATGGCAAAATATGGGGGTGATACTGTTGGGATGTTATGGGAGAGTGTTTCCCGTCAGACTGTACAATGGTTGCGATCGCTCGACTTTGGTTTTTTTGAATTGGATTGTTTATTAGTCCACGGTTCAACTGTAGGTGTGGATGATGAACTTACCCCGGAATCTTCCCCCATTCAAATGCTTGATCGACTATCAAGAATGCAAGCAAATAACTTATTTTGTGGTCGTTCTGGTTTAACTTTTCAGTATCAACTGCACACTGGTTCTATCACTACAGAGTTAATTACTCTTGACCAGCAATTACCCACTCAAACTGTTACTATTAACCCACGTCAAGTTATTGGGGTGGGAAATGTGGGACGCACTCCAGGTAAGGCTAGCTATACTCTCTACAACCCTGGTACAAATCAAGTAGAATTTAAGACTGTATGTTATGAAAATAGTTAGGGTTTACGCAAATAAACCCAATCTATGTTTCTAGTTGAACGTTAACATCGACATCGGTGATTACATTCAAAACAGGTCATTACTTTTGTTTTGCAATGGGTACTCTGTGGAAGATAATTTGGTTTCGGCAACTGCACTTGTAGTGTTATTCACTTGGGGATAGCCCATAACACTGAAAAAAACTACGCTAGCTGCTGCTAAAACATAACGTCTTCCCAAGTTCACAGCGTAACGTCTTTGAATGAAATTTGCTTTTACATCACTAGATTTCAGCCGACTCATTATATTACCTCACGTGCCGAAGTTTTTATCTATTTACTAAACTTGACGTTGATGCTGTCTTTATAACTAAATATTGCATTAGCATTTACTCAAAATTTGGGCGGTTACAGTTTTGGTAACGGTAGTTTTCAGTCAAGAAGTAAAAAGCACATTTTTAGAGTTTTTTATGATATAATAAATGATAAAATAGTATTTTTTACTACAGAAAAATTAAATTTATTTAGTTGAGTTGCGCTGTGTTTAAGAGATTATTTATTAAGTAAACCTTAAATTGTAGGGTGTGTTAGCTGAGAGTACGGCACCAATAAATACGGTGCGTTCCGGCTAATTCCTACTCTCTCAAACGCGAAAATCCTTGTCATAGCTGTAACACACCCTACTTAATATTTACTTGATTTATCTAGCAGGAACAGTCCACCAAGCTAAACCATAGGGTTGATTTGCTTCATTGACTTGTTGCCGAAATTGCACACGAATTTTATAGTTACCATTAGCGGGAACAGGACAGAAAATGTGTTCTACGCTATCGATTTCACTAACGGAAGCACAAATTACCCCAGCATCGGGTTGTTGAGCGTCAGCTTTGACAAGATAAAGGTCTAAATTATTCAAACCGCGATCGCTAAAGTTTTCACCGATATCATACATTTGGTTTTTGTTGTCATCATTGAGTTCGACCAAACGATCCCAAGTTAAAGTAACAGAAACAAAACTACCCTGCTTTAACGGTTTTGTTAAGGTATAATCAACAGCATTATTTGCCGCAACTTGTCGATAATCCCAACCAATTGACCCAACATTAGTATCTGGATGCCATTGACCAGCACTAAACTGTTGATAAGCGCGAAAAGCATTTAAGTGACCTGTTCCCATTTGAGCATTTAAAGGGATTTTGGGGTCTGTGTAAGCGTCAGAAGCCAGCCAATCTTGGTTTTGTTTATCAATGAGTGTGCGCGTCATTCCCAAGCGCAAACCGTCACCACTATCTTGAACTTTTTCGGCGGAATTAAGTAAGACAGCTTTCATCACTTGATGACGGCGACTATCAACACTCCAGTTGGGTTGTTTTGTGCGGAGTTGGCGATCGCCAAATTCTTGCAGCAAAGCCACCATAGCTGTAACATGAGGTGCAGCAAAGCTAGTACCCGTAACTTTCTTTAATTTACCATCAGGATTCAGCAAAGGAATATTACTACCAGGTGCAACTATACCTATAGCGCGTCGCCCATCCAAATTAAATTCCTTACCTGCTAGACGACGGCTAGCACCTTGATTTACACCCGCCAGATTGGAAACATCAACCTTATTAAAAATTCCTTGCCGACGGGATGAAAAAGCCACGTTGATTCCGTTAAAATTATCTGTAGGAATAGGAATACCACCTTTACCCTGATTACCTGCGATCGCATACACAACATCATGAACACGACTAGACCAGTCAACACATAGCGTTAATAGAGCATTACCATCTAAAACAGCATCAGGCCGGGGGTCACGGTTAAGAGGTTCACCAAAGCTAAAATTAATCGCACGCACATCACCGCCATTTTGCAAAGCTATATGTTGAGTTGATAAACATTCTTCCGCTTGACCCGTATTTTTTGTAGAACCTACCGCAGAAGAATATAATCTCGCTTCAGGAGCAACACCAGGTAAACCCTTATCCCTACTGACCATTACGCCAGCCACATTATAAGCATGGGGGTCAACAGCATTATTAGACTTAGCAGGTGCATTGCGTAAAAAAACCGCCGCCAAAGATACCGCACGATTTTTAGACACCGCCTTATCCCAACCAAACATCCCCGGACGACCGATTTCTACCTGACCGATAGCAATTTTACGACCGAGCAAATTATAAGGAGGTTGATGTAACTTCAAAACATCAATACCATTACTTTCCAAAGAAGTTTGTAAAGCCGAAGCCAAAACCGGCAAACTTAAACAGGAAGCACCTAAACCCCAAATTATCCAAGTTAATTTTTTAGTCATAGTTATTAGTCATTAGTCATTAGTCATTAGTCATTAGTCATTAGTTATTAGTCGTTAGTCATTAGTTTTTCTTCCTCCGCTCCCTCATCTCCCAGTCCCCAGTCCCCAGTCCCTTCCAGTCCCCAGTCCCCAGTCTCTTCCAATTTCCAAAATTCTCAATATTTTGTTACAGTGTTTTGTTACAATGCTTACAGACGAGAACGCTTAAAAACCCACTAGCCATGACCCAAAACCGATCTGAAAAACCCATTGTTATTGCTCCATCTATCCTATCAGCAGACTTTAGTCGTCTAGGTGACGAAATTCGTGCTGTAGACGCGGCTGGGGCTGATTGGATTCATGTTGATGTAATGGACGGTCGTTTTGTACCTAATATTACGATAGGTCCTCTGGTAGTGGAGGCGATTCGTCCAGTTACAACTAAGCCTCTGGATGTCCACTTGATGATTGTGGAACCAGAAAAGTATGTAGAAGACTTTGCGAAAGCTGGTGCTGATATTATTTCTGTACATTGCGAGCATAACGCTTCCCCCCACCTACACCGCACTCTCGGACAAATTAGAGAACTAGGTAAAAAAGCTGGTGTTGTACTCAACCCCGGTACACCTTTAGAACTAATTGAATATGTTCTAGAACTGTGTGACCTAGTATTAATTATGAGCGTTAACCCTGGTTTTGGTGGTCAAAGCTTTATCCCCGAAGTATTACCTAAAATTCGTAAGCTGCGTCAAATGTGTGATGAGCGCGGTTTAGATCCTTGGATTGAAGTAGACGGCGGACTGAAAGCTAACAATACTTGGCAGGTACTAGAAGCAGGTGCAAATGCGATTGTTGCTGGTTCTGCTGTATTCAACGCTAAGGATTACGCTGAAGCAATTACCAACATTCGCAACAGCAAACGCCCCGCACCTGAATTGGCAAAGGTGTAAATCAGTAATTCAAACTTAGTTAAGGCTTAATTTCACTAATTTAGCAAAAATCTCCACTCTTGAAGGGTGGGGATTTTGTTTTTTTAGTGAAAGTTTACAAAAAATGAGTTTAAATTTTTCTATCTTGGGTGAGTTTTGTTTTTTAATATGTTCAATGATTATCTAAACCAGGACTTAAGCAACTAGCACATTAGTAGGGTGCGTCAGATGTCAAAAATCTTTTGATTTTTACCAAATTATTGGCTCTGACGCACCCTATGCAAGTCGGTAAAGGAGTTGAATTAATGCCTTACAAACAAATTCAAGACTTACCAGATTCAGTCAAAGAACATTTACCACAACACGCCCAAGAGATTTTTCGAGCAGCTTTTAATAATGCTGAACAAGAATATGAGGAAGAAGAACGCGCCTTTCGTGTGGCTTGGAGTGCTGTTAAGCGTGACTACGAAAAGGGCAAAGATGGCAATTGGCACAAAAAACCAGAATAGCTGTAGGTAATTTCTTTCTTTAGTTAGAAGGAATTAGGAATTATCACAGTTATTGTGCTTAATAGCAGTAGTAGTAATTAATTTTTTGGGAATTATCGAACTCATAGATAATAGCCTGGAATCTCAGGCAAATTAACTAAAAGTTGAGAAATTCCCAATTTATTTTTTGGATATATATTATTAGCTAGATATAGATTAAATTACTTACACAAGTAGCGGATGTAGCGGGCAAGATGCCCGCACCACAATAATTTTATGATTAGTGTTTGGATTTGCTTTACCTGCAAGCTGCTGTAAATAATTACGAAGTACGAATTATTATGAATTATCTAGTTGCAGTCTTACCTGAAAGAACCACAGCAGAAGCGGCTTACTCTGCTCTAGAACAACAAGGATTATCAGAATCACAAGTTAATATTTTGGGACAGGGTTATAAAAGTGCTGATGAATTTGGTTTAATTAATCCTGAAAAACCAGCCCGCAGACAAGTAAATCGCCTGTTGTATTGGCTTATTCCTTTTGGATTTATTGCTGGCTATGCTTTTAATTGGTTGACAAGCATTGAGATTTTCCCTCAAGCTACAGCATTTGGTAATCAATTGATTGCTGGTTTGTTAGGAGCTATATCTGGTGCGTTAGGTGCGTGGGTAGTAGGTAGATTAGTTGGTTTAACTGTTGGTAGTGGTGATGCTTTGTCTTACCGTAACCGTCTGAATGCTGGTAAATATTTAATTATTGTCCAGGGAAATGAGGGGTTAATCCGAGAAGCTACTCGCGTATTGCGTCAATTTGAACCAGAAAATATTCAAGGTTATGCAAATGTTTAGAGATGTTTGATTGATAATTTGGAGACGCTGCATAGCAACGTCTCTACAGATATATTAGTTAGGAAAAATTATGTATTTTCCTATCAATTTGTGGTTGGCTGTAGTTCTTTTTCGGTTTGGGGATGGGCGTTGTCAACTTGTTGAATTAAGCTTTCCGCCATTTCTACAGCTATCAAGATTAATTGCTGTTCCATTTTGCCACAGCCCCCTTCATCGCTGACTTGGGGGTAAATATGAGGGTTAGACAGCATGGCTGCTAGTAATTGAGATGCGGTTTGTTTGAGTTGACTGTTCATGGTTTACTCCCTCCAGTCTAAGGGCGGTTCAATGACGGGGTGATCAGATTTACCTGCACGCGCACCGGGTTTATCAACTATCTTGACAGTGGTTGCTTGCGGCCCTTCATCACCTTGCTCTACTGTGAAATGTACACCTGTACCGAGTTCTAAGCGGTCAAAGTCGTGATGTAAGACACTATTTCTGTGGAAGTATATTTCTCTACCTTCTAAAGTTTTGATGAAGCCATAGCCTCTATCCCGGAATAGTTTGGTGATTAGTCCTATGTTTGCGCCAATCGCTTCTTGATCTTGGGCGCGATCGCTTTGTTGTTGGCGTTCGGTCAGTTTCAGCAATCTTTGACGGGCTGCATCAAACGCATTGCGGATGACTGCATCCAGTGGTTCATACTGCACACCCTGAGCCGGATTGCTTTCCGCTACCAGTTCATGTCCTGGTGGTACAGTCATGTCAATTCTCACACGGTAGGGCGAACCACTACGCGGGCGATCGTGTATTTTTTCGACAGCAATATGGCAGCTATTGATATAACTGCAAACATTCTCTAACTTGGCTACTTTTTCTTTAATTAAGTTATCAATTGCATCTGTTTTATCTAGATTGCGATAAGTAATTTCTAGTGGTATTTTCATATTATTGTCTAAATTCTGGAAACATCAAAACTAGAGGCTAGGAAGAAGCAGGAGAGCAGCCAGTCCCCAATCCCCAATCACTAATCCCCAACAGGAGATAATGGTTGATGATTATTAGCTTTCTTCAGCAACTCGCGGACTTGCTCATCTGTAGTTTGGGGAAATTCTTCATACCACATACCCACGCTGTAAAATGGGCTGGGTGTGGCAGCACAGACAATTTTTTCTACCTTGTTTTCTAACTGCTGACAAGTTTCAGATGCAGCCACGGGTACAGCAATCACAATTTCTTTAGGTTGCTTTTGTCTGACAGCCAGTACAGCAGCCCACATAGTTGCACCAGTGGCTAAACCATCATCGACTAAAATAACTGTGCGTCCCTGTAATTCTGGAAAAGGTTCATCGCCGCGATACATCGCTTCGCGTCTTTCTAATTCCCGTTGTTCTTGGGCGGCAACTCTGGCAATTACTTCCTCAGAAAAGTTCAATTCGTTGACAATTTGTTGATTAATGATGCGGACACCACCAGAAGCGATCGCCCCCATTGCCAATTCTTCCTGATTGGGTACGCCAAGTTTACGTACTACCAATACATCCAAAGGTGCATTTAAGGCTTGAGCAACTTCAAAGGCAACGGGAACACCACCTCTAGGAAGAGCTAATACTATCACATCTGGCTGGTTAACATACTCTCCTAAATTGCTAGCCAGAGTTTGGCCTGCGGTTGTGCGGTTTTGAAATAGCATGGTGTCACGCTCCTGTAAAATCACAATCCCCTGTTAAGTGTTAACGCGCATTTTTCCTTGACTGCCTGACTCAAATAAGGGATCAAATTCTGATGGTAATTGGGAACGAATATCTTTGATTTCCCCTGGGCTAATAGCTTCAGTCAATACTTCTATGACTGTACGCGCATGATGTACTGCATTGGGCAAGTCTACATTTTCTAACAAGCTGACTCGCTGAAAAAATTCATCTAAAGAGAAGCGCATACCAGCACCAGCATACTGGTGCTGCATATATTGAGCAATGCCTTTTGGCAATTGAGCCGCAGCATTTTGAGGTTCGTTGCCGGCTATGCGTTCGGCTAATGTCTCCAGAGTAGCACGGGTGGCAACTTCTGCATCTCCTCGTGAACTGAGATGAGCGCGATGTTGCACCTGTCCAATAAACTCATCGTGTTGCATATTACCTCCAGATAGGTCTTATTGCTTGAGTGCTACTTCACTGTTTGCTACTCCACTGTTGTTCGATTTTAAATAAGTGAAGATGAAATTTCCTCTGACTAACGAAGCGATATCTTGGCTTTGTCCGTCTGTCTATTGGATGAGTTGAGCAAGGTAAGCTAGGTTTAACTTAACGCTGAAAATTCATCACTTTTTTGTAACAAAATTTGTAACAGCAACATCGTTTCAGGTTCTACTCGTTTAAATTGAGGAAAAATCTAGGGGGAATCCCTGAAGAACGAGTTCATGTTGCTCAAAGATATACGGGATTATCAAATTCTTTTTCTCAGCTTGTTCCTGATTTTGGGAATTGGCACCAGAGATTGGACACTGCGACCAGAATTAATTGTAGTAGCGATCGCCACCTGTTTGGCTACTCAGTTGATTTTAGGAGGCAGGGGTGCAGGGGTGCAGGGGTGCAGGGGGGATGAGGGGGATGTAGCTTTAGCTTCCCGCAGGGTGGGGGATGAGGGGGATGAGGGAGAAATTATTTCCCAATACCCAGTCCCCAATCCCCAATCAAGAGTCCCCAGTCCCCTGAATGTCCGCAGTGCTTTAATTACTGCATTGGGACTCAGCCTACTATTACGGGCTGATCATTGGACGACGATGGCTTTCGCCGCCGCTAGTGCGATCGCCAGTAAATTTTTCTGGCAATTCCACAATAAACATTTCTTCAATCCGGCTAACTTTGGCATCATTTCCGCCTTAGTTTTCACCTCTGATGCTTGGGTTTCTCCGGGGCAGTGGGGTGAAGAATGGTGGTATGGGCTGTTATTTGCTGGTGCTGGAGGCATGATTTTACAACGCATCGGACGCTGGGAGACAACAGCCGCCTTTTTAGGTGCTTACGCCCTACTAGAAGCCCTGCGTAATCTCTGGCTGGGTTGGACTTGGGATGTTTATTGGCATCGATTAATGAGTGGTTCGTTGCTGCTTTTTGCCCTGTTTATGGTGACAGATCCTCGCTCAATTCCTAACGCCAGACTTGGGCGCATCCTTTGGGCAGTTAGCATCGCCATCTTCACCTTTATTCTCCGAAATTATTTCTTTATTCCCACCGCAGTTTTTTGGGCATTGTTCATATTGGCACCCTTAACCATCCTGTTCGATATTCTCTGTGCAGCCCCTCGCTTTTCATGGGCGAGAAATCAACAAGATCAACCTGTAGAAACAGTATCTTGTACGGACGCAATGAATCGCGTCTCATAACTCTCAAAATGAGGTATAAAATAATGCAGCGTTTTCGATTGATGATTCCATTATTGTTAGTATTCATATCTGTATTGTGTTTTGCACCCACAGCTTGGGCATTTTGTGGATTTTACGTTGCTAAAGCTGATACCAAACTATATAACCAAGCGTCTCAGGTAGTGATTGCACGAGATGGCGATCGCACCGTTTTAACGATGGCGAATGACTATCAAGGCGAAGTCAAAGATTTTGCGATGGTTGTCCCCGTACCTACAATCATTAAACAAGAACAAGTCCGCGTTGCTGAACCGAAAATCATAGAACGTTTGGATGCTTTTAGCGCACCGCGTTTAGTAGAATATTTTGATGAAGATCCCTGCGCCCCAGTTGCCCAAAGAAGTCCTGTATTTTTAGCAGCACCATCAGCAGCAGTTAATGAAACAGCAACAGCAAGAAGCGATCGCACTTTAGGCGTAACAGTCGAAGCGCGGTTTAATGTAGGTGAATATGATATCGTCATTTTGAGTGCCAAAGAATCCGGTGGCTTAGAAACTTGGCTCAATCGCAATGGTTACAAAATCCCCAGAGGCGCGAAACAGTTACTCAAGCCTTATATTCGTGCCTCAATGAAATTTTTTGTCGCCAAAGTCAACCTAGAGAAATTTGAAAAATCCGGTTATCAGTTGCTTCGTCCCCTGCAAATTTCCTACCAATCACCCAAATTCATCTTACCAATTCGCTTAGGGATGATTAACTCCACCTCTGAGCAAGATTTAATCGTCTACATCCTCTCACCCAAAGGACAAGCCGAAATTACCAACTATAGAACCGTCAAAGTTCCTTCTAACGTTAACATCCCTGTATTTGTCAAAGAAGAATTTGGCGACTTTTATAAATCCACATTTCAAACAGCATACACCAAAGAAGGTAAAAAAGTCGCCTTCTTAGAATATGCCTGGGATATGAGTAATTGCGATCCTTGTGCAGCTGATCCTTTAACACCAGAAGAACTCAAACAAGCCGGAGTATTTTGGCTAGATGGCGACTCCCAAAACGACGCACCCATACCCCCTAACTTTCGTCGTCCCTTTCTAGTCAGTAACGTCTTCATCACTCGCTTACACGTGCGCTACACCCGCGACAAATTCCCCGAAGACTTAATGTTTCAAGACACATCTAACCGTGAATCTTTCCAAGGCAGATATATCTTACAACATCCCTTTACAGGCGAAGTTAAATGTCAAGCGGGTAAACAATACAGACGTTCTTTACCAAGACGGTTTGAACAAGAAGCCCAAACCCTCGCCAAACTCACCAACTGGAACATCCAAGACATCCGGCGCAAAATGCAATTGACTGTAGGTAATGTCACCAATTCGTGGTGGGAGACTTTATTACATTGGCTAGGGTTGTAGTTGACAGACTTGTAGAGACGTTGCATGCAACGTCTGTACATATCCCAATCCCCTTTAAAGGAAACTTTGGAAGAGAGTGACACGTATTGACACTCCCCGCTCTAAAGAGACGGGGATTCTACATTCACAGACTCGCCATTAAACGACAGGTTTGCACCCTTACGGGTTCGGCAGTCGCTCATGGGGGAGACCCCCAAGACCGCGCTGCCTCACCTATCGCCCAAGAGGGATTAAACTCAACGAAGTTGTCACCAACCCCGTTGGTCTTCAAAACCGGACGTGAGACTTTCACCTCATCCGGCTCCTCAATAATGCAGTGTCTTTCACACATACTTCAAGGTGCTACTATCTCTAGCAGTCTTTGTATCATGGCAATGTCTGTGTAGGAGTTGAAGATTTTTGTATTCATCCTTTCCACCTTGCGATTTAGGGATGATATGGTCAACTTCCAACACATCGTTTTCTCGCAAATATAGTCCGCAATAAGCGCATTTGCCCTTTTGCCGTTTGAGTAATGTAGTTACTCTTGAAGGCATTTCAGGACTTTTCCCCAATCTTGTACTCCAGTAAACCAGGTTGTCGTCATAAGGAGACGATTCTCCTTTAACTTTTACATGACGGACTATGGAGGTGTCGGCATGGTCAAGTAACCGGAAGGGATTTTTGCCCTTTTCCTTGGTTGCGAATACCCAGTTATCACCGCCTATTGTGCGCCAATATTTGTTTTTAATCCACTCCATTGATTTATGTGGATGGCGGCGTTTTGCCCATGTAGCCAGCTTTTGATACACAAGGTTATCTAAATCTGTGTAAGCTACCTTACTTACTACAGTCGCATAATAGTTAGCCCATCCCCGAATAATAGGATTTAAATGCTTGATAAGTGCCACTTGTGACACAGCTTTATGAGCCGTAATAACTTCTGCGATTCTGTCATAGTGTATCTTGAGCTTTTTCTTACTTGGGGTGATGATAGTCTTAAAACCAAGCCTATCTCCATTTGTTGATTTTCCTGTTTGGTACTTACCAACCGAATATTGTCTAATGGTAAATCCTAGAAAATCAAACCCTGGTTTATTTTGTCCACAGTTATTAAGCGTGTGACAGAGTTTCGTCTTGCTTGGTTTTAATTCCAAACCCATGCCATTTAACCATTCAGAGATTATTTCTCTGCACTTTTGGACAACGGTTATGTCTTCGTGAATAATCACAAAATCGTCGGCATAACGAATTAAAGATATACTGTTGCGGTTGCCAGCCTTTCTACCAGGTAGAGTTTCCGCAAATTGTTTAATCCGTTCTTTCATCCCGTGAAGGGCTATATTTGCCAGTAGTGGAGATATTATTCCACCTTGGGGTGTACCCTCAAGTGTTGAGAACAACTGCTTACCATCCATTACTCCCGCTTTCAACCAGGCTTTAATTTGCTTTCTTATGGTGGGGAATGTATTTAATTTTCTTAGCAGTGTATCGTGGTTAATGCGGTCAAAACATTTAGCAATATCGGCATCTAGCACGTATTTGGCTTTGTACCTAATTGCATTGAAGATTGCTTCAATCGCATCATGGCATGAGCGTCCTGGTCTGAACCCATAACTATTAGGCTCAAATCGCGCTTCCCATTCTGGTTCTAACGCCAGTTTGACAAGTGCTTGCAAGGCGCGGTCTTTCATTGTAGGTATACCTAAAGGTCTTCTTTCATACGTACCAGGTTTGGGTATCCATACTCGTCTAGTGGGGTTGACCTTAGAACTCAGTTTGAGTTCTTTTACAAGGCGCAAACGTGCTGCTGGGGATAAGGATTTTACCCCGTCCACTCCTGCCGTTTTCTTGCCTGTGTTGTCCTGAGTTACCCTACGAACCGCAATCAACTTTGCATACCAGGACTTCATCAACGTCTTCTGGAGTCTACGAACTGCTTTTACATCACCACGACTAGAAGCTCTGTAGATGCGCTTTTGTAGCTTATAGACTACCCTTTCGATTTTCTTCCAGGGTATGTCTTTCCATTCCACCGTAGTCTTTAAACTCGTATTAGACATATTTACTACTACTTGTACCTCTACAATCTGCATTATCGTGAGTCCGTCTGCATATCCTTGACATTACTCAAGGCATTCGCTTCTGACTCAATCTTTCCAATTCGCAGCATCCGGTTAGCACCTGCTCAATCATCGACCTGACTGAGAGCATACGAATGGTTACTTCGTTCCGAGAGTTCATACTGTGTGTCTTTAGAGTTCTACTCTCCACCGGGTTTATTGGGAGTGCATATTGGTCGGGAGTCTAACCGCCAATTCCTGATATCCTTTTGCCTTTTGGCTCCAGCATATCAGCCTGATTTCGCTGGTTTTGGGTCACGATGGTTGAAACGTAGATTTACTTTCTTACTCATGGACACTTCGCTCGACGGGTACTTACATTGGCTTGAAGTAGAGCCGCCTTTCACCCCCGCTTCAGGGATTGATGGCTAGTCGCTACCCTGGGGGACATGGCTTAGAACCATGTTCTGTGTGCCGTCAACGCTGCACTTGCGCGATAGGATTTACACCTACATGAAACTCTCAGTTGTCAAGGTTCAGTTCCTTGCGGGTAATCCTCTACTCCTTTCAGAGTTAGTTTCTACCCAACGAATCGCACAGTCTCTCCCCAAGCGTAAGTTCCGGTATGCCCTACCGTACTGAGTCCTAGTCTCAAAATGTTGATTGCTGCGTTAATATCTCTGTCTTGCACATACCCACAATGCGGACAAACATGAGTTCTTGTAGACAGAGATTTCTTCACTTTCTCGCCACAGTGAGAGCAATTTTGACTGGTGTGATGGGGAGGAACAGCAACTGTCACCTTCCCATATTTATGACCAAAGTATTCCAACCATTGACGAAAAGTGTACCAACCAGCATCAGAGATTGATTTAGCTAGATGTCGATTACGTACTAAACCCTTCACATTTAAATCTTCATAGGCCACCAAATCGTGAGATTGGATGACGGAATACGCTAATCTCTTGCAATACTCTTTTCGTTGCCTACTTACTTTTAAATGCTTACGGGCATATCGATTTCTAGCTTTGTGGTAATTGTTAGACTGCCTTTGCTTGGCTTTCTTTTTTTCTTTACTGAACTTCTTAGACTTTTTGCGATTAGCGCGGTTTAACTGTTTCTCTGACTTACGGTAAAACTTGGGGCATTCTTCTACATTTCCTTTAGAATCAGCAATGAAGTAGTTTAATCCTAAATCAAGTCCTACTACTTGTTGAGTTGGCTGTGTTTCAACTCTAATATTTACATCAATGGCAAATTGAGCATAATATCCATCAGCACGACGCACAAGACGCACTCGTTTAATTTGCTTGATGTCATAGTAGTTTAAGTCATAAGTACCCTTTAATTTGAGAGTACCTATTCCTTTTTTGTCAGAGAAAGTAATTGCTTTCCTAGATTCTGATAGTTTCCACCCGCTTGTTTTATATTCAACAGAACGACAGTTTTTCTTAAACTTTGGAAAGCCCTTTTTACCTTTAACTTTCTTTTTGCAATTATCGTAAAACCGAGCTATTGCGCTCCAAGAAAGTACCCTACGGGAACGCTACGCGAACAGCCGCAGATTGTCTAGCCATTGAATTGAGTTCATCAGCAAAAGGAAATTCAGAAGCTAATACCGCACAATATTTATTAAGATCATATTTGCCCACACCTTTATTATCCATCCAGTAGCGTAAACACTTGTTTTGGATAAATTGGCTAGTACGAATAGCCTCATCTATTGCTTGGTATTGCTTGTCTTTTGCTTTAACTTTGAACTCGTAAATTATCATGGCGACGACCTAACAACTAGGATATTATGCTAAACTGTAAAGCATAATCTATCAACAAAAAGAATATATCGCTGGATGCTCAAGCCCTTGGTTGGCTTTCATGAGGCAGTGCGTTGGGCGGGTTTCCCGACTTGAAGCAACTACCGTCCCCTTGCCTAAAGGACGGCTAAGTTTTTCCGCCATGCTCCAAAACTTAACCTCAAGGGTTTTCAGCCTATTTTCTTATAATATATTCTTGCTGAAGCTTATCACCTGTTGCCTGGTTTGCCCTGATGATCATGGTAGAATTCGATGAACAGCTACGTAACTTAGCTTCTCAAGTTTGTGGACATCCCCCTGGTAGTCCCCAACGTCAGAAGCTACTCACGCAAATTATTCGCCTTAGTTCTCAAAAACTTTGGCGGGAGAATACTCCCTACTACCAAGACGCATTACAACAAACTTGGTTGTATTTTTGCCGTAACATTTGTGAAGGTTTGACAGGGCAGAAATATGATCCTACCTATGGTAGTGTTGTCACTTGGCTGAATGCCTATTTAAAACGCAGATTACAAGATTTTTATATCAATCAAACTAAAGAACAGGCGACAACAGTATCATTAAGGGTTCGCCAGTCTAAATCAGGTGATAAGAGTGATACTATTGATCCTGTAGAAAATTTAGCAGCTACCCCAGAAGCACCACCAATTTTAGACGAATTAGAAACTTGGATTAAAACAGATCCTACCGGAGAGTTACGCAACACTCATATTAAAGGCCGTCCTGATGTTAACTGTCAAGTCTTGATTCTCAAACGTCTACCGCCGGAAGTGAGTTGGAAAGAATTATCTGAGCAATTTGGGCTAGCTGTTCCCACCTTAAGCAGTTTCTATCAACGCCAATGTTTACCCCGCTTGCGTAAATTTGCTGAGTCAGAAGGATTGATTTAAAACAGAGTAATGGAAATGAGCGATCGCTCTGACGCACATCTGGTATTGTAGGGTGGGCATTGCTGGCAATTTACTCCAACCCTGAGTTTGACATTTTTGGCAATGCCCACCTATTCTGATTAAGCATGGCGTGATGACTTAGATAAAAGTATTCTAAAAACACGACAAAAATTACTAAAAAACAGTAAATTATTCCAGCTAAAAATCAGCTATTACTTATAGTTAACCTTTAATTAAATTTACCAATCATTTAGCCATCATCAACATCATAACTTTTCACTGTTAATTGCTAACCAACCCCCAAAATTTTACCCATTAACCCATTCACAAACAACTTGCAACAGTTGCTAAATGACATTTTTGTAGGGTGGGCATTGTTCGAGTTTTCCTGAAAAACTGAGTTTTATGTTTTTGGCAATGCCCACCTATTCTAATTGAGAATGGTGCAAAACATGACTTAATACACCTGACTGAATAATTCAATAATATTCAGTTAAAAAAATATAGTTATGACTTACGCAACTGGTAAATTATTCGGGTGCGTCAGATATCAAAAACCTGTTAATTATTACAGAATAATCTGCTCTGACTCACCCTACCAGCAAGTTTTATTATGACTGCAAGAATTTTGAATTTTGAATTCGGAGCGCAGCGACGTGACACTTGCGTAAGTCCTCATAGTATTAACAAGGCTGGTTTGTAATCAACACGAAGCGTTTTGAGAAAAAAGGACTAAAGTCCTTACTACGAACTTGTTATATTAGGTGAATGAATGTGTCTTTATTTATCTTTAAAAACAACTCGAAGCAACAATTGTGTATTTGGATGAGTAGTTTAATATTGTTGCTATTAAATACCAAATCAACAACAGCAGAAATAATTCCAGATACAACACTACCTATCAACTCTACTGTCACACCCGCAGACAACATCAGAATTATTGAGGGAGGTACTCAAAGAGGAGAGAATTTATTTCATAGCTTTCAAGATTTTTCCTTTTCTCGAACCACGAGAAATAGCACCGGAGATACAGCCTTATTTAATCATGATTTGACTGTACAAAATATTATTACTAGAGTCACAGGCAGTTTACCATCTCGGATTGATGGCTTGATTCAAACTCGCCCAGGTAGCACAGCTAATCTATTTTTAATCAACCCAAGAGGTATAATTTTGGGTACAAATGCCATTTTAAATATTGGCGGTTCTTTTATAGCGACTACAGCTAACAGTGTCAAGTTTGCTGATGGCAGAGAATTTAGTGCTAATAACCCTGAACCTTCAGCATTATTAACAATTAGTGTGCCTGTAGGTTTACAGTTTGGCAATAATCCCGGCGCAATTGTACAACCCATTTCTCCATCTATCCCTTTGGGGTTAGAAGTTTCTGAAGGTAAAACTTTAGCATTAATCGGCGGCGATGTATCGCTAACAAATAGTTTTTTAGCAGCCCCAGGCGGCAGAATCGAGTTAGGAAGTGTGACTAACAATAGTTTTGTCAGCTTAAATCAAATTGAGCAAGGTTATGCTTTAGAATACACAGATAATAGTAGCTTGGGAAATATTCAACTGACAGGAGGTACAGTTGTCGATGCCAGTGATTTTCCCATTCTCAATCGTGGTGGTGCTATTCAAATTCAGGGCAGAAATATTACGCTAGATGATGCTTTAGTTTTTGCTGTCACCTTCGGCTCAACAACGGGTGAGAATTTAGTCATCAATGCTAGGGAGTCACTGACTTTAAATAATAATGCTAATATCGCGACTGCGAGTCAAGGTGAAGGTAAAGCGGGAGATATTTTCATCAAATCCCAAGATACTATAGCACTAGGTTCAACATCATTTATTGGTTCACAAGTTTGTCCTTTGGGTGGAAACTGTGGCAACGTTACAGGTAACGGCGGTAATGTGACTGTTGAAACTAGACGATTATTACTACAAGATGGTGGAGGTATAGAGGTTTCCACATTTGGCAGAGGAAATACAGGCAATATTTTAGTCACAGCTACAGACAGCATCAACCTAATTGGTGAAACTCCAGATGGAGATATTCCCAGTGGTATTTTTGCTCAAGTTGATTTGAATGCTATAGCTAATGCCGGAAATTCCGGGAATATTACCTTAGAAACCAGAAATTTAACGATAGCAAATGGGGCGCAGATATCTAATGCTGCGCGATATCGAGGCAGAGGGGGAAATATTACAATCAACGCCGCAGATAGTATCTTGATTAGTGGGGCTTCACCATTTGCCACAACTGCGCCTGTAGATATTTATCGTAGTGGTATTTTTGTTTCTGCTCAACCCGGTGCGACAAATAACGTCGGTTCATGGGATATTAATACTAAATTGCTGACTGTAGAAAATGGGGGTAGAATTACCGCCGATAATTTTGGTGCAGGTGAGACAGATATCCAAAAGTTAAATGTCAGCAAGTTGATAATTCGGGATGGGGGAGAAATTAGAACTGGTGTATTTAGTGTAGGTGCTGGCGGCAGTTTGATTGTCAAAGCTACGGATGGTGTAGAAATCACAGGTAGTGGAAGAATTGCAGATAGCAGTATTGTTAGTAGTTTATCTAGTAGAAGTGAAGGCGAAGGTAAGGCGGGTAACTTAATTATTGATAGTAGAAGCCTACTCATCAACGAAGGCGCAGAAGTCACTGTTAGCAGTCAAGTTAATGGTGAGGCAGGAAATTTAGAAATTACAGCCCGTGAGGTGAAGTTAGAGCAAGGTAATATGACTGCATCTGGTGGTGGTAATATTACACTGAACCTCAGAGGTTTATTGCAACTGCGCCATAATAGTCAAATCTTTACCTCTGCGGGGGGGGATATTGCGATTAATTCACCATTTATCGTAGCTTTCCCGCAAGAAAACAACGACATCACCGCCAATGCTCAAGGTGGTAGAGTGACAATCAACAGTAAAAGCATTTTTGGGTTAGTTGTGCGTAGTCGAGACGAACTTGAGCAAATTTTGGGAACTACTGACTTAAGTCAACTTGATACGCAACTTCTAACAACTAATGATGTTACAGCTTTTTCTCAACCCCTGCCATCCGTAAATGCCGGAGTCACGATTAATACCCCAGATGTAGAGCCTAGTCAAAGATTAGTCTCACTACCCACAGATATTTTATCCCAGCCGATGACTATAGATTGTCACCCTGCCTCTGGTGTACCTCAATCCGATAAAATTATGGAAGCTCAGGGCTGGGTGGTCGATGCTCATGGGAATATTGTTTTAGTTGCTCAAAAAACAACTAATTATCTACTCCCTTGGTTGTCGTCTGCCGCTTGCCATGTTCGTTAATCAATTTGTAAAAGTCTTTCGCCACTATTTTGCAGGTAAACACCCCAAAATCAAACTCAGTTTATTGATATATTTTCAGGTTGGTTTGCTTTTGACAATCAATTTACCTGTATTGGCTGGGGATTGGCAAAAACTCAAGATAGGAAATTCTCAGCCTGTGGTTGCTTTGGGGTTGGATGCGCCGCAGTTGGCTAATTCTCAGGGTGGCTTGTTGATAGAACAGGGTAAAACTTTATATGATGCTGGTAGGTTTGCTGAGGCGGTGCAGGTATTACAACAGGCAATCCAAGCATATCAGCAGCAGGGGGATAGTCTGAAATTGGCTGCTACTCTGAGTAATTTGTGTTTAGCCTATCAACAAATGGGGGATTGGCAAGCAGCAGAGAAGGCGATTAAAACAAGTTTGGAATTACTGCAAGCCCCGAAAAATCCCAAAAATCTGCAAATATTAGCCCAAACTCTAGATATTCAAGGGCGTTTGCAATTGGCGATGGGGAAACCAGAGGCGGCTTTAGAGACTTGGCAGCAAACAGCAGAGATTTATCAGCAAATTAACAACCCAATTGGTGAAGTGCGATCGCGCATTAATCAAGCCCAAGCTTGGCGCACACAAGGATTTTATCGTCGGTCTGTGCAGATTTTGGCAGAGGTTAATCAAAAATTACAATCACAACCAGATTCTTTAGAAAAAGCGGTAGGATTGCGATCGCTTGGTGATGCTTTGATGGTAGTCGGGAATTTAACTCAGTCGCAGACTATCTTACAGCAGAGTCTCACCGTTGTCCAAGGTTTACAACTACCTACAGAGATAGCAGCTAGTTTATTTAGTTTAGGCAACAACGCCAGAGCTAGACAGCAAATACCAGAAGCCATTAACTACTATCAACAAACAGTAGCCAAATCTACCTCACCCCTTCCGAAAATTCAAGCCCAACTTAATTATCTCAGCTTGCTGATTGACAATCAAAAATTCGTCGATACTCAACCTTTAATCCCCACAATTCAAGCTCAACTTAACCAACTCCCAGTTAGTCGTGCTTCTATCTACGCTCAAATTAACTTTGTGCAGAGTTTAATGAAATTGAGCCAGCAGCAAGCAGCAGAAGGCAGAAGGCAGGATACTGAAAATGTATTTTTCCCCAATCCCCAATTCCCAATCCCCAATAATCAACAAATCGCCCAAATTTTAGCGAATACAATTAAACAAGCCCAGATTTTAGCAGATAAACGCGCCGAAGCTTACGCGCTGTTAAGTTTGGGTAATTTATATGAGCAAAATCAACAATGGCGAGATGCCCAAAACCTGACTCAACAGGGATTAGTGTTAGCGCAAGGTAGCAATGCGGCAGACATTACCTATAAATTAGAGTGGCAGTTGGGGAGAATATTATGGCAGCAAGATAACATATCAGGTGCGATCGCTGCTTATGATGCGGCAGTGGCAACCCTCAACTCTCTCCGCAGTGACTTAGTAGCTGTCAATCAAGACGTACAGTTTAACTTTCGTGATAGTGTAGAACCAGTTTATCGGCAATCCGTAGAATTGTTACTCAAGTCGGAAATCACCGAAGAAACTTTAGATAAAGCCCGTCAACGGATGGAAGCATTACAGTTAGCCGAGTTAGATAACTTCTTTCGGGAAGCTTGTCTACAAGGTCAGGCTGTGCCGATAGATACAATTGTAGACCAAGATAACCCCACCACAGCCATTCTTTACCCGATTATTTTGCCGGAAAGATTGCAGGTGATTGTCAAACTGCCTAACAAACCCCTACAGGATTACAGCACAGCCGTTAATCAGCAAGAAGTAGACAAAATTCTGGGGGAATTGCGAAAAAATCTCGTAAATCCTACGGCTACCAAAGCTCTTAAAACCCAGGCACAACAAGTTTATAATTGGTTGCTCAAACCGATTGAATCCGAACTGATTGCTAGTGGAGTCAAGACATTAGTATTTGTACCAGATGGTGGGTTGCGTAATTTACCGATGGCGGCACTGTATGACGGAAAGCAGTACCTCATAGAAAAATATGCGATCGCTCTGAGTGTCGGGTTACAACTCCTTGATCCCAAACCCATAGAGCGTCAGCAACTCAGAGCCTTAACGGCTGGACTGACAGAACCCCCGCCAGAGTTTCCCAACTTTGCACCCTTACCCGCCATCAAATCAGAAGTCAACTTAATAGCCAGTGCTGGAGTTGACATCACCAGTCTTTTAGATCAGCAGTTCACCCGCGAAGCACTAGAAAAAGAAGTAAATACTGTTTCATTTAACGTACTACATTTAGCAACTCATGGACAATTTAGCTCTCGTGCCGAAAATACCTTTATTTTGGCGGCTGACGGCCCAATTAACGTCATTCAATTCGACACCCTACTTCGCAGTCGCAACCAAAACCAACCAGGAGCAGTAGAACTATTAGTATTAAGTGCCTGTCAGACAGCAGCCGGAGACAACCGCGCCGCCCTAGGTTTAGCCGGAGTCGCAGTCAGAGCCGGCGCACGCAGCACCGTAGCCTCCCTATGGCAAATTGATGACGAATCTACAGCCTTGTTCGTCGGTGAATTTTATCGAGAACTAAAAACCCGCAAAGTTACCAAAGCCGAAGCACTCCAACAAGCTCAACTCAAACTCTTGCGACATCCCAACTACCAAGCCCCCAGCTTTTGGTCTGCCTATGTTTTAATTGGGAATTGGTTGTGAGTAGGGATTGGGGATTGGGAACTGGGTAAAAGTTTTTCTCCCTGCCTCCCCTGCACCGAAAGCACCCCTACCTCATCACTCATCCGCAAAAAAGCGTCTAATTTTTATTAAACTTGTGGCATAAATTTAGTTAATTTGGGCGATATGTACACAGCAGCATTGATCACTGGGGATTGATTTATGACTAACAACACCTTCAAACTAGAAGATTTCGCAATTTCTCTGCCAATTTCTCAAGCGGCTCGGACAACTGCCCAAAAGTTTGCCCTGCGACAACCTACTCCAGCGAAAGCCGAGCAAGTGAGGCGCAATACTTTGGCTGTCTGGGTAGTGAATGACTATTTACAAATGATGGATATTCCTACTAACCTCACACAGAGTGACAGTTGGAACCCGATTATGCAGCTTTGTGCGAATGTGGCAGATTTGGAGGTGTCTTCAGTTGGTCGTTTGGAATGCCGTCCTGTAGGGGAACAAGACGAACAATGCTTAATTCCTGCGGAAACTTGGGAAGAAAGAGCAGGTTATGTAGTCGTGCAGATTGATGATTCATACCAAGAAGCAAAACTTCTAGGTTTTATCAAAACAGCAACAACTGAAACACTGCCTTTAATTCAATTACAACCCATCGAAGCGTTAATTGATCGCTTGGGGCAATTGAGAACTTCCCCAGTCGATCCGCTAGTAAATCTGAGTCGGTGGTTTATCGGTCAAGTGGAAGCTGGTTGGCAAACAGTAGAATCCTTGTTAAATTCCCTAGAATCCAGACCTGCTTATGCCTTTAGGAGCTTTCTCAATACCACAGATGCAGTAGTTGGACAGTCAGAAGCAACCACTAAAAGAGCTAAACTGATTGATTTAGGTATCCAAATTGACAATCAACCAGTGATGTTGATTGTGGAAATTACCCCGGAAGCTAACCAAAAAACTGGCATCCGTCTGCAACTTCACGCTACAGGTAATCAAGTACATTTACCGAATGGAGTCCAATTAAAAGTATTAGATAATACAGGAGCTACATTTTTAGAAGCACAAGCCAGAAGTGCAGATAACTACATACAGTTACAGTTTCGCGGTGACATCCAAGAACAGTTTAGCGTTCAGGTATCATTGGGTGATATGAGTATTACAGAAAACTTTGTCATTTAAATTTAGTCATGAGTAATTAAATAAAATTCCAGACTGGTTGGTTGGAATTGTGCATTTTCAGGAAGTCTGAGCAAAAGAACAGTCATGGCTAAGTTAGTAGTGCTGAAATTCGGAGAAGGTAGTTTAGAGCAGGGGTTTACCGTAACTCTCCAGATAGGGGAAGAAAGCGATCGCCCCGCTACCGAAATCACAGGCAAACTCCCCCCTTGCCCAGAAATGATGCTTTACTACAGTCGTTGGCAGTCTAGCTATCTTCAGTTAGGTCATCGTTACCGCTTAGATGCAGACAAAATTCAAGTTACAAATGTTTCAATTACTCAAGACTGCCACGAATTAGCCCATATTTTACGCGCCCGGTTTAATACCTGGCTACAAACCGAAGGGTTTCGCTCCCTGCGGGAAAAATGGCTAGAGAAATTGCAGCCCACAGACCAAATTAGAGTAATTCTGCAATCAGAAAACAACCAATTAATCAGGCTACCTTGGCACGCATGGGATTTATTAGAACGCTACCCCAAAGCAGAAATTGCCCTATCATCACCAAGCTACGATCGCATTCATAAACCACGCACCCCCAACTCGACAGTTAACATTTTGGCAATAGTCGGTAATAGTCAGGGAATTAATACCCAGGCCGATCAAGCTGTTTTACAAAATTGCCCGAATGCCGACGTTTGTTTGATGGTGGAACCACAGCGTAAAGAATTGACAGATCACCTCTGGGGTAAAAACTGGGATATCTTATTTTTCGCTGGACACAGTTCTAGTCAAGGAAATAATACCACCGGCAAAATTTATCTGAATAAAACCGATAGTTTGACCATAGGTGAACTTAAATATGCCCTCAAACAAGCCATACAAAGAGGTTTACAACTAGCAATTTTCAACTCTTGCGATGGGTTAGGTTTAGCGCGAGAACTCGCTGATCTGCACATCCCCCAGATGATCATCATGCGCGAACCTGTTCCTGATCAAGTAGCGCAAGAGTTCTTGAAATATTTTCTTCAAGGGTTTGCTAATGGTGAATCTTTATACCAAGCAGTGCGACACGCCAGGGAACGATTACAAGGATTAGAAGATAAATTTCCCTGTGCAACTTGGCTACCAATCATTTGTCAAAATCCATCTCAAATTCCACCCACTTGGGATGAACTGATCCAACCCCAAGAAATAGTTTCTACCCCACCAGTGAAAAAAACACGCCAATTAAAAACAGTGGCGGTGTCTAGTTTAGTAGTGACGGCGGTAGTTTGTGGTTTGCGGTTGTTGGGGGGATTGCAAACATGGGAATTGCAAGCATTTGACCAAATGATGCGATCGCGTCCTGAAGAAAGGCCAGATCCGCGCCTGTTAATAGTCACCATCGATGATGAGGACTTAGCCACTCAACGCCGCAATGGTGAAGTATTAAAAGGAACGTCTATCTCAGAAAAATACCTGAAGAAATTACTAACAAAGCTGAATCAGTATCAACCCAAAGCCATCGGTTTAGATATTTACCGTGACTTTCCAGCCGAAAAACCAGAGTTAATTACTCAACTTCAGCAAACTGATAACTTAATTGGAGTATGTAAAGGCAGTGATACCACAGCTAAAACCAAAGGCATAGAACCACCACCGGAAATTGTCCAAGAACGTCTAGGATTTAGCGACTTCATTCATGATGCTGATGGTGTGGTGCGTCGCCATCTGATGTTTATGAATCAGGAGACAGCATCATTATGTCCGGCTCCCTATGCCTTTAGTACCCAACTAGCATTCCGCTATCTCTCGTCTTTAGGAATTCAGCCTCAATTTACCTCTGATCCATCTCCCAGTTTGCAGCTAGGTAACAAAGTTTTTCACCGCCTCTCACCTCACACTGGCGGTTATCAAGGTATAGATGCTAATGGTGGTCAAATCTTACTCAACTACCGTGCTTCTAAGAAAATTGCCGAACAGGTAACACTCACCCAATTGTTATCTAACCCAATTAACCCCAACGCCATCAAAGACCGGATTGTGCTGATTGGTGTAGCCGCAAAAGGAGATTTTCCCGACTATTGGGCTACACCCTACGGCAAATTGTTAGACGAACAAATGCCGGGGGTAATGGTACAAGCCCAGATGGTAAGTCACATCATCAGTGCTGTTTTAGATAACCGTCCATTATTGCGGGCTTGGTCGCCTTGGTTTGAGGTGATTTGGATTAGCCTTTGGTCGGGAGTCGGCGGTTTAGTCGCTTGGCAATGGCGGTTGTTACCCAAATTAGGTTTAGCTATTGGTGTAAGTTCTGGTGTTTTGTATGTCTGCTGTTTTGGTCTGTTAATTGTAGGTGTTTGGGTTCCCTTTGTACCCTCAGCCTTATCTTTACTGGCAACAGCCACTGTAGTATCAATTCAAAACTCAAAATTTTTAGTTATTAGTCATTAGTTATTAGTTATTAGTCATTAGTTATTAGTTATTAGTCATTAGTCATTAGTTATTAGTCATTAGTTATTAGTGTTTCTCCTCCGCTCCCCTGCCCCCCTGCTCCCCTGCTCCGAAAGCTTCCTACCTCCGTCCACCATATTTAATACAACTTATGAAACTCTTACTGTCATTAGCTCTTAGCTGTACAAGTTTATTAGCATCTCAAACTTGGGTACTGGCAAAACCAGCACTATCAAATTCAACTGTCACCCATACCCAGAAAGTTAGTTTTACTCCACCACCAGCACCTACTTCCGAACCACCCCCTGGGGGTCGTGTTCGTGGTGGTGCTAAACGGGGTTCTTGTCCATTAGTGAAGCCGGAACTCACCGCTTTAGTACCGTTCACCCAAGACGCGCCCACAATCACAAACGTTTGGGGATTGACAACACAGGAGCATCCGACGCTAATGTTTTATCTGCCGTACTTCGGCAATGTCAACTATCCCACAGAATTTGTCTTGCAAGACCAGGAGTCAAATTCAATTTACCAAACTGCGATCGCTCTCCCAGCAAAACCAGGAGTTATTAGTGTTTCTCTACCTACCAACATTTCCCCATTAGCAATAAATCAACGCTATCGCTGGTTTCTCACCGTCTACTGTGATCCAGAAAAACAATCACCACCAATTTACGTTGAAGGCGTAATCAAACGAGTTACCCTCAACCCAACCACTATTCAGAAGTTAAAAACCGCAACCCCTCTACAACAGGTTGCCATCTATATCCAAAATGGCGTTTGGCACGAAGCCGCAGTTACACTAGCCCAATTACGTCAACAAAATCCTCAAGACACAACCATTCAAGAACAGTGGCAGAATTTGCTGACTAGCATTGGTTTGAGTGATATTGCAAATGCACCATTGCTGTCGAATCCTTGATTGGGGACTCTTGATTGGGGATTGAGTCATAATTGAGCGTTCTTTTCTTCTCTGCTGCGTGTAATATTTAGGTGTGAATACTATTAATTTCTCACGCGTTATACATTTAAGTCATGTAATTGACACAGACATCCCGCAATGGCCTGGTGATCCTCCAGTGGAGTTTACCCCCGTTGCCGAACTGCAAGATGATGGCTATCATCTGCGGCGTTTTTCTTTGGGTGAACATAGTGCCACCCATATTAATGCACCTAACAGTTTTTATCAGGCTGGTGTAGGCATTGATCAATATTCTGCTCAGTCGTTGATTGTACCTGCCGTAGTCATAGATATCAGTACAGCCGCTACAGTTAATCCTGACTATATCCTCACTATTGCTGATGTGATGGCTTGGGAGGTACAACACGGTGAGATTGCCTCTGGTTCTGTAGTGCTATTATATACAGGCTGGCAGAATAAATGGTCTGATAAAAATGCCTTTTTCAACCAGGATGCTGACGGAATTATGCACTTTCCGGGTTTTGGTCGTGAGGTGACTGAGTTTTTACTGCAAGGAAGACGGATTGCAGGTGTAGGTATTGATACACATGGTGTAGACTCCGGACGAGAGCAAAGTTTTACTACCAACCGCTTGGTACTAGCACAACAAGGTATAGTCTTAGAAAATCTCAGTGAACTACCTACATCGCCCTAGCGGGTCGATGTAGGCTTCTGGCACATTTTTAATGTTTCCAGAAC